>VAZG01000211.1 GCA_005885285.1 Alphaproteobacteria bacterium
GGGCCCCCTTGATCCAGTCGGCCAGCGAAACGTCCTTGATGTTGTCGTTGGTCCAGAACTGGTACTTGCCGCCCTCAGGCGGGTTGACGACGCCGGCGATATGGCCGGACCCGGACAGCACGAATTTGACCGGGCCGCCGAAGAATTGCGATCCGTAGAGCACGGAATCCGCTGGCGCGATGTGATCCTCGCGCGTCGCCAGATTATAGACCGGCACTTTCACCTTCGAGAGGTCGAGCAGAGTGTTGTCGAGCACCATGCTGCCGGTGGAAAGCCGGTTTTCCAGATAGCAGTTGCGCAAGTAGTAGGAGTGATTGGCCGCAGGCATCCGCGTCGCGTCCGAATTCCAGTGCAGCAGGTCAAACGCGGAGGGCGGCTGGCCCTTCAGGTAGTTGCTGACGACATAGGACCAGATCAAATCGTTCGAGCGCAGCATGTTGAAGGCCATCGCCATCCGGCCGCCTTCGAGCACGCCGGTAGCCTGCATGTCGCGCTCGAGCGCCGAGATCTGGTCCTCATCGACGAACACCAGGAGATCGCCGGCGTGGGTGAAATCGACCTGGGCCGCGAACAGCGTTGCCGAGGTCACGCGCACCCGGCGCTTTTCAGCGAGCCAGGCGAGCGTTGTCGCGAGCAGCGTGCCGCCGACGCAATAGCCGGCGGTGTGTACCTTCATCTCGCCGGTGACTTTTTCGATGACGTCCATCGCCGTCAGCGGACCTTGCTTCATGTAATCTTCGAAGGTCTTCTTGCCGAGCTCCCGGTCCGGGTTGACCCAGGAGATCACGAATACCGTGATGCCCTGATCGACGCACCATTTGATGAAGGATTTCTCCGGCCTGAGGTCGAGGATGTAGTACTTGTTGATCCAGGGCGGCACGATCAAAAGCGGCGTGCGCAGCACGTTCTCGGTCGTCGGCTCGTACTGAATCAGCTGCATCAAATCGTTCTGGTAGATCACCTTACCCGGCGTGGTTGCCATGTTGACGCCGACCACAAGGTTGGCGGGATCGGACTGGCGGATGCGCAGCGTGCCGTGTCCGGCCTCGATGTCCTCCGCCAGCATCGTCATGCCGCGCACCAGATTGTTGCCGTTCGACGCCAGCGTCTCGCGCAGCACTTCCGGATTGGTGAAGACGAAATTGGATGGCGCGATCGCGTTGGTGATCTGCTGGACGTAGAACTCGGCCTTCTTGCGCGTGTGCGGATCGACGCCCTCTGCGTCACGCACCAGATCCTGCGCCCATCGCGTCGTCAAGAGATAGAGCTGCATCACGAAATCGAAGAACTGGTTCGATTTCCACTCGGGGTCCTTGAAACGCCTGTCGCGCGGCGAAGGCTCGATCGCCGGCCGCACGTCTTCACCGGCGAGGCGGCGCACCGATGAACCCCACAGGTCCAGATAATCCTTGGCGATCCTGGTCTGCATATCCGACGCGCGCATGTTGTCGGTCAACCAGTATTCCGCGACCGCGCTGAACGTCTTGATCACCTCGGCGATTTCGCTGGGCGGCTTGTCCTGGAGTTCACCCTTCTCAAGCGGCTTTAGATAGGCCGCAAGGGCGCGGCCGCTGTTTTCCATGGCCTTCGCGATGTTCATCGCAAAGGCTTCCGGGTCGAACTTGTTGGGATCCCTGGTCTCAACCGAAACGTCACTCATGTGACCGACACTAACGCTTCATTTCGGGTTCGTCACCGCACCGTCGCGGTCAGCAGATTTGAGGTTAACCTTAAGTCCTCGATGTGCTGCACTGCGACAAAACATCTTGGTTCTGACATATTGAGGTCCCAACGGTGCGATTTGCTCTTCAGCCTTTAATCGTTTCGGACGACAATGGTTTGGCCCGGAGCCGGTCGCCCGCCAAATAAAGGCGGGGACACGCGGGGCCGGCGAAGCGGGGACGTTCGCGAGATGTCGGCAGGCCGGCAAAACAGGGTGGTTGCATGGGGTGTGCTGCTGATGGCGGCACTTGCCCTCGGCGGCTGCTCAAGCACGATCGCCGATTTACCGGTGGTCGGCACGCCGGCGGACGCGCCGGCGCGGCCCAAGGAGGCCGGTGCTTACCTCCCGGTGCATGATTTGCCGCCGGATCGCGACGAAGCGGTGATACCGCCGAAGGAGCGGGCCAAGATCGAGTCCGAGCTGATTGCGGCGCGGGACCGCCAGGCCTCTACCAATGCGCAGAACGGCGCGGCGAAGTGAGTTGAAGCTGGCGCAAGCCCGCGTCCGTGCTAAAAGAAACCAATTCAACAGTACATCAGGGCGAGGATTAGAGTTTTGCGCCTGATTTCGCGCTAAGTCCCTGACTTGGTGCGATTTCCGGACCAAACGGAATTTCGTCTCGCTCGCCCTGACGTGGGGCGATTCTGCCTCTCGCCGGTTGCCGGAGCCAAGGACCCATGGAAGAATTTTACCGCATCCGCCGTCTGCCGCCTTACGTCTTCGAGCAGGTCAATCGGGCCAAGGCGGCCGCGCGGAACGCCGGCGCCGACATTATCGATCTCGGCATGGGCAATCCCGACCTGTCGACGCCGGCCCATGTTATCGAGAAACTGAAGGAGACGCTGGGCAAGCCGCGGACCGACCGCTACTCCGCCTCGCGAGGAATTCCCGGCCTGCGTAAAGCGCAAGCGGCCTATTACGCGCGGCGTTTCGGCGTGAAGCTCAATCCCGAGACCCAGGTCGTTGCGACGCTGGGGTCCAAGGAGGGATTTGCCAATGTGGCGCAGGCGATCACCGCGCCCGGCGATGTCGTGCTGTGTCCGAACCCGAGCTATCCGATCCACGCGTTCGGGTTCCTGATGGCGGGCGGCGTGATCCGCTCGGTGCCGTCGGAGCCGACGCCGCAATTCTTCGAGGCGGTCGAGCGCGCCATCATTCATTCGATCCCGAAACCGCTCGCGCTTGTGGTCTGTTATCCCTCCAATCCGACCGCCTATGTCGCGGACCTCGATTTCTACAAGGATCTGGTGGCGTTCGCGAAGAAGCACGAGATCTTCATCCTGTCGGATCTCGCTTATGCCGAGGTCTATTTCAACGACAAGAATCCGCCGCCCTCGGTGTTGCAGGTTCCAGGCGCGATCGATGTGACCGTCGAATTCACCTCGATGTCGAAGACGTTCTCGATGGCCGGCTGGCGCATCGGATTTGCCGTCGGCAATGAGCACATCATCGCCGCGCTGGCGCGGGTAAAGTCCTATCTCGACTATGGCGCGTTCACGCCGGTCCAGGTGGCTGCGACTGCCGCGCTGAACGGTCCGGAGGATTGCATCCGCGAGATGCGCGACACCTATCGCAAGCGGCGCGATGCGCTGGTGGAGTCGTTCGGACGCGCGGGCTGGGAAATCCCGCCGCCGGAGGCTTCGATGTTCGCATGGGCGCCGTTGCCCAAGGCGTTCCGCGAGGTCGGCAGCATGCAATTCGCAACCCTGATGGTGGAGAAATCCGGCGTCGTGGTTTCACCCGGCGTTGCCTTCGGCGAGCATGGCGAGGGCTTTGTCCGGATCGCCATGGTGGAAAACGAGCAGCGTATCCGCCAGGCTGCCCGCGGCGTCCGCCGCTTCCTTGAAAGCGGCCTTGAAACATTGCACAACGTGGTTCCTCTCGCCAATCGGCGTTAGGCATGATCCGGAAATGCATGTCCTCGGGCTTGACCCGAGGATGGAGAGGGTTTTCGGATCAAGTCGTGCCCAAAAAAACCCCTCCCGGGACGTACGTTTCGTCATGGTCGCACCCCTGAAAGTGGGTATTGCGGGGCTCGGCACCGTTGGCGCCGAAGTCGTCCGCCTCATCGAAGAGCAGGGCCGAGCCTTGTCTGCCCGCATTGGTCGCGGCGTGCGCGTGGTGGCGGTCACCGCGCGCTCAAGGGCGAAGAAGCGCGCCGTCAGTCTCGACGGCATCGCCTGGGCCAAAAATCCGCAGGAGCTCGCAAGTGACCCCACCATCGATTGCCTGGTCGAACTGATCGGCGGTTCCGGCGACCCGGCGCTATCGGCGATCGAGACCGCGTTGAAGTCCGGTAAGTCGGTGGTCACGGCAAACAAGGCGCTGATCGCCAAACACGGGTTGCGGCTGGCGCACTCGGCCGAGAAGCACGGCGGAGCGCTCAATTTCGAGGCGGCCGTCGGAGCCGCGATCCCTGTCATCAAGACCCTGCGCGAGGGTCTTTCCGGAACCAGCATCAATCGCGTCTACGGCATCCTCAACGGCACCTGCAACTACATCCTGACGCGGATGGAACAGGAGGGGCTGTCGTTCGCCGAATGCCTGAAGGACGCCCAGCGGCTCGGTTACGCGGAGGCCAATCCGTCATTCGATATCGATGGCCACGACACCGCGCAGAAGCTTGCGATCCTTGCCAGTCTCGCGTTCGGCACCAGGGTCGCGCAGAGCGCGGTCTATGTCGAAGGCATTTCGTCCATCGCGCCCGAAGATCTGCGCGCCGCGGCCGAACTCGGCTATCGGGTCAAGCTGCTCGGGGTGGCGGTGCGCACCGCCAAGGGTATCGAGCAGCGCGTGCATCCGACCATGGTGCCGAAGTCATCCTCGATCGCGCAGGTGATGGGGGTGACCAATGCGGTCACCATCGACGGCGAAGGCCTTTCGCCGATCACGCTGGTCGGTCCGGGCGCCGGTGGTGCTGCGACAGCGTCCGCCGTCGTGGCCGATATCGTCGATGTCGCCCGCGGTATCCGCGCCAAACCGTTCGGACGCCCGGTCGAGCGCTTGCGCGCAACCACCAAAGCCCCGATGGAGCGTCACGAGGGCGGCTATTATATCCGCCTGATGGCGCGCGATCTTGCCGGCACGGCCGCGACTATCGCCACCCGGCTGGCGCAGCAGAAGATTTCCATCGAATCGATTGTGCAGCGCCATGGCAATGGCTTCGATGCAGCGGGAACCGCGAACAAGGCTTCGCCGGTGCCGGTGATTCTGATTACCTATGCAACCAGCGAGGACGCGGTGTACCGCGCGCTCGAGGCGGTGCAGCGCGACAAGGTGATCAGCGGCCGGCCGCAGGTGATACGGATTGAGAAAAATTAGCGCATGATTAGAACCGATCGCGCGTTGAAATGATTGATTGCGGGCAGAAAGACCTGCCGCAAAGTCTTAACGTGAAGTCTTAAGGAGTGCGCCGATGACGACCCATATTTCCGTTCCGCCGCAGCTGTTGCTGGAGCGCATTCTGACGCTGGAGATCGTGCGGGTGACGGAGCGTGCGGCGGTGTCGGCCGCACGGCTGCGCGGCCATGGCAATGAGAAGGCGGCCGACCAGGCCGCCGTTGACGCGATGCGGCGCGAACTGAACAAATTGCCGATCGAGGGCACGGTGGTGATCGGCGAGGGCGAACGCGACGAAGCGCCGATGCTGTTCATCGGCGAGAAGGTCGGCATCAACGCTGGTCCGCAAGTCGATATCGCCGTCGATCCGCTCGAGGGCACCACGCTGTGCGCCAAGGCCATGCCGGGCGCGATCGCGACCATGGCGATGGCCGATGGCGGCACGCTGTTGCACGCGCCCGACGTCTACATGCAGAAGATCGCGGTTGGCCCCGGTTACAAGAAAGGCGTCATCGAACTTGATGCCTCGCCGGCCGACAATGTGCGACGCCTCGCCAAGGCCAAGGGCGTCGACACTTCGGCGATCACGGTGTTGGTGCTCGATCGGCCGCGCCATGCCGAGATCATCGCCGGCGTGCGCTCGACCGGCGCTGCGGTTCGTCTCATCACCGATGGCGACGTCGCCGGCGTGATCCATTGCGCCGATCCTGACAACACCGGCGTCGACATGTATATCGGCACCGGCGGTGCGCCCGAAGGCGTGTTGGCGGCGGTGGCGCTGCGCTGTATCGGTGGCCAGATGCAATGCCGGCTCATTCTCGATACCGATGAGAACCGCGCACGCGCGCACAAGATGGGCGTCAGGGATCCCAAGATGGTTTACGGCATCGAGGACATGGCGAGGGGCGACTGCCTGTTCGCCGCGACCGGCGTCACCACGGGCTCGCTGTTGTCGGGCGTGAAATTCCGCAAGGATGTCATCGAGACCGAGACCGTCGTGATGCGCTCGGTCACCGGCACGGTGCGTTACATCAAGGGCGAGCACCGCCAGCTTGAGAAATTCCATCTCGATTGAGCGAGCGCGGGATACTCTATCCATCGTCATTCCGGAGCGCGCGTCGGCGCGAACCCGGAATCAACGATCGGGAGTATGGATTCCGGGCCTGCGCCAAGCGGCGCATCCACGGTGTGCAATTGCACATCGGGGAATGACGAAATAGGAACGAGTGCGAATAATAATAAAGAGGAACCGCGCATGTCTGATATTTCGGCGGTGAAGGCCCTGGTGTTCGATGTGTTCGGCACCGTGGTCGACTGGCGCACGAGCCTGATCGCGGATTTCAGCAAATGGTCGGAAGATCGCGGCATCAAGGCCGACTGGACCGCGCTGGTTGATGGCTGGCGCGCGGTCTATGCCGCGTCGATGGATGAGGTCAGAAAGCATCCCGAGCGCGGTTACGTGATCTTGGACCAACTTCATCGACAGTCGCTGGAAAAACTGGTTGCGCAGCTCGGGATATCAGGCTTGACCGACGCCGATCTGCATTACCTGACGATGGGCTGGCACCGGCTCCATCCCTGGCCGGACAGCGTCGCAGGCCTCACCCGGCTGAAGAAAAAATACATCATCTCGCCGCTGTCGAACGGCAATGTCGCGCTTCTAACTAACATGGCGAAGTCCGCAGGGCTTCCCTGGGATTTGATCATGTCGGCTGAACTTTTCCAACACTACAAGCCCGATCCCGAAACCTATCTAGGTGCAGCGAAGCTTTTGTGCCTGCCGCCGGAGCAGGTGATGATGGTGGCCGCGCACAATCATGACCTGAAAGCCGCGCAAAAGCAGGGATTGAAGACCGCCTTCGTCGCGCGGCCGGCCGAATACGGTCCGTTGCAGAAATACGATTTCGAGGCCAAGGGCGATTGGGATATCGTGGCCAAGGATTTTGGCGGCATCGCCGACAAGATGGGGTGCAAGTCCCTCTGAAGCGAGCGTAGCCCGGATGAGCGAAGCGATATCCGGGCTGGCGGCTCAACACAGGCTCCCGCATGTCGCTGCGCTCATGCGGGCTACATGATATACGGCTCGGCGTTTGTCGAATCCTCGCTCCATGATTATCTCTCGAAAGCATCATGACGCTTCCCGCAATCGCACTACCCACTGAGGCGCTGCCGGCGTTTCTTGGTGTCGTGCGCTCGGCGACCGACAAGCTATGGCGCGACCGGCTCGATGCGCGGGGTGCGGCGCGGGCGCTGGCGATCGCGCAGCGCCATCAATTGCCGGAAATGCTGGCACGGGTACTGGCTGGGCGCGATGTCGAGATCGATGCGGTCGAGGATTTTCTCGATCCGACCATCCGCAAGCTAATGCCTGATCCCTTCACCGTGACGCAGATGGAAGCTGCGGCCAAACGCATCGCGGACGCGGCCGTTCGGGGCGAGCGGGTCGCGATCTTCGGCGACTATGACGTCGACGGCGCCACCTCGGCGGCGCTGCTCGCCTGGCACCTGCGCCATTGTGGGCTCGATCCGCTGATTCACATTCCCGACCGCATCTTCGAAGGCTATGGCCCCAATATCGAAGCTATCAGCATGCTCGCGGGCAAGGGCGCCACGCTGCTGGTGGCGGTCGATTGCGGCACCACCAGCATCGAGCCGCTGGTGGAAGCGCGGCGGCTCGGAATGTCGGTCGTCGTCATCGACCACCATCAATGCGGCGACGTGTTGCCGATTGTCGATGCGCTGGTCAATCCGAACCGGCCTGACGATCTCTCCGGCCTCGGCCATCTCGCCGCGGTCGGGCTGACGCTGATCACGCTGGTCGCGGTCAACCGCGAATTGCGGGTACGGGGATTCTGGACCAGCGAGATGCCGGAGCCGGATCTGTTGGGCATGCTGCATCACGTGGCGCTCGGCACGGTTGCCGATGTCGCGCCGCTGATAGGGTTGAACCGGGCTTTCGTCGCAAAAGGCCTGATCGCGATGCGCCGGCGCGATCATGTCGGCCACACTGCGTTGATGGATGTGTCGCGGCTGAATGGCCCGCCGGAAGCCTGGCATCTCGGCTTCATGCTGGGGCCGCGCATCAATGCCGGCGGCCGCATCGGACGCGCCGACCTCGGAGTGCGGCTACTCCTGCAAGGCGACGTGTCGGAGGCCGCGCGCATCGCCGCCGAGCTCGACCGGCTCAACAGCGAACGCCGCGTCATCGAGCAGGCCGCGGAAGCGCAGGCCGAGGCCGAAGCGCTGGCCTCGCTCGGGCTTGAAGACAAGGGCGCGGTCATTGTGACGGCGTCGGAAGGCTGGCATCCCGGCGTGGTCGGCCTCGTCGCGTCGCGCCTGAAGGACAAATTCTCGCGCCCGGCGTTTGCAATCGCGCTGGAGCCGGGCGGCATCGGCACCGGCTCGGGTCGTTCGATCGGCGGCGTCGATCTCGGCAAGGCGGTGCGTCAGGCCGTTCACGATGGTCTGCTCGTGAAGGGCGGTGGTCATGCCATGGCCGCGGGCGTGACGCTGCGCAAGGAGCGGCTCGCTGAATTCCGCGCTTACATGGAAGGCGCGCTCGCCCATGACGTGGCGCTGTCGCGCCATGCCAACGAGCTCTTCATCGATGGGGCCGTCAGCGCGCGTGCGGTGACGCCCGAACTGGCAGCGACCCTCAATCGCGCGGGACCGTTCGGCAGCGGCAATCCGGAACCGGTAGTGGCGCTGCCGTCGCATCAACTTGTGTATGCCGACGAGGTCGGCCAGGCGCATTTGCGGTTGCGCTTCAAATCCGGCGACGGCTCGATCGTCAACGCCATCGCCTTCCGCTCGATCGGACAGAAACTCGGCAACGCACTGGTGGCCCATCGCGGCCAGCCATTGCACGTGGCGGGATCGCTCAGCGTTGACCGTTACCAAGGCAGCGAACGCGTGCAGTTGCGCGTGCTCGACGTTGCGGTGCCGGATCCGGGCCCCGCGGTGATCCGCTAACTGCCTTGCCGCAGCCGCGCCAGCACTTTCAGCCCGCCATAGCCGTCGGCGGGCTCCAGTCCCATCTTCACCTGATAATCCCGGATCGCCTTCATGGTGTCGTTGCCGACGCGGCCGTCGGTACCGCCGGTATCGAAGCCGGCTTTGGTCAGACGGAGTTGCATTTCCTGCACCTCCGCAAGCGTCAGCGCGCGCTCGGAGCCGGGGAAGGGCTGGATGAAGGGCGGGGCGCCAAGGATGCGGTCGCCGAGATGGCAGATCGCAAGCGCATAGTTCATCGACGGGTTGTAGCTGCGCACCGCATAGAAGTTCGGACCTAGCAGGAATGCCGGCCCGTCCGGCACCGGCACCCACAATTGCGCGGAGGCGTTCGGCTGCGGGAAGGGCTGGCGGTCGGCGCGGCTTACACCGGCGCTCGACCATGCCGCATACGTACGGTTGCCCCTGGCGCTGTCGCTCGCGCCGCTGACCTCGTAGCCCCAGTGCTCGCCGCGATGATACTTCCCGCGATTGACCAGGAATTTCGCGGTCGATCCCAGCGCGTCGTCGGGCTTGCCGAACGGCGATACCCTGCCATCGCCGTCGTAATCAAATCCGACATTGAGCCAGACTTCCGGCATCCATTGCGTATGTCCCATCGCACCCGCCCAAGAGCCGCGCATCTCCTCAGGACTGCTCCAGCCGCGATCGACGATCCTCAATGCATTGATCAGTTCGGATTCCCAATAGGCGCGGCGCCGCGGCGCGTTCAAGGCCAGTGCTGCGAGCGAGGGAAATACCGGGTGCATATGGTTCTGCTGCACCTGCGGATCGCCGTACGCGGATTCGACGCCCCACAGCGCGAGCAGCGTGCCGCGCTCGACCCCAAAATCCCTTTCGATGCGCGCGAACAGCGGCTCGTTTTTCTGCAGCGCCTTCTTCCCGGCGATGATGCGCCAGTCCGAGACGCGACGATTGATGTATTGCCAGATCTGCTCGCTGAATTCAGGCTGCGCCACCATCTGCGGGAATACCGACATGTCGGGTTCGATGCGACCCATCACCCGCGTCCAGGTCGTTTCTGAGATGCCCTTTGCGAGCGCATGCTTTCGAAAATTGGTGCGCCATTGATCGAAGCCCGGCGGCGCCGCGGCCGGCGCAGTGAGCGGATCAGCAAAGAGGGCGCCGGCGCCAAGAGCGTATTGCAGGAGCATGCGCCGGCTCGGTGCCTTCAGGGAATCAAGCCGTTTCATAACCACAGTCTAGCGCGCCCCGGCGATTGCCGCAGTCGTTCCGGCCGGGGAACTAGCTCTCGCGCCGCGATTCCGCAGCAATTTGGGCCAGCCAGCGCCGGACCGCGAGTTCCGCATTTCGGCTCAGCCCCGCCGCGAGCCGCCGCTCGAGGGCCATCACCCGGCGCCGGCAGTCCTGCAGCAGGGTCGCGCCGCGGGGGCTCAGCGTCCACTGCAGCACGCGGCCATGGACGGGATGGGGCGATTTCCGGATTGCGCCGTTGCGCTCGAGGTTGCGGATGATGACGCCGACCGTTTGCGGTGTGAGCAGGGCAACGCGGGCGACGTCCGCGCCCGAAAGGCCTGGATAGGCCTTGAGCATGGTGAGCACGGCAAATTGCGGCGGTGTGACGCCGAGGTCGGCAAGCGAGCGTTCCATCTGCAAACGCGTGGCGGCCTGGGCCTGACGCAGGAGATAGGCGAGGTGGCCTTTTTCGCCGCGCTTGCCTTCGCCGGGCGGCGGCGGGCGGACGGGAACTGTGACAATTCCGTCAATGACACCCCTTCGCTTCACCGTTGTTCTAGCCTTGCGCGACATATAAGAGCTCTTATAACGTACCAGCATACTGATAACAATACGAGGTGGCGAACATGTCTCACCCCGTAGTGAATACGATAACTTCAAGGCGCTGGCGCTCTGATGGAGCAACAATCACTTCCAGGAGGAGACCAACATGACATCAATGCCGGCAACTGTCCCGTTCGTGGCGCCGTGGCCCCGGACGCGACCGGTTGGACTTGCTATCGTTGCAGGTCTGGCCTGCGCTTTAACCGTCGCAAAAGCGGTGCCCGTGACGATGGATGCGATATCCGGTGCGCTGGCGCCGCTTTGCGCGACCGCCAGCGCTGCGGGATCGCCACTCGACACGGTCGAACCGATCGCCTCCTACGCACTGCCAAATGTACCGGGCAAACGAGTGACGATTGTGCGCGTGTTCTACGGCCCCGGAGGTTTCACGCGCGCGCATCGGCATGCCGGCTCGGTGACGGCCTACATCACCAAGGGCGAAATCCGTTCTCAGCTGGCCGGCGGCCCGCTTGAGACCTTCAAGGCCGGTCAATCCTTCTTCGAACCGCCGGGCGCGACGCATCTGGTGTCGGCGAATGCAAGCAATACCGAACCGGCGGAATTAATGGCCGTGTTCGTGGCCGACGAGGGCGCGCAGCTCACGACCTTTATCGAGTAGAGCGCGCGGGCGTGGCACCGCGACGTCCGTCGCGGAGGTCAGTTCGCCTCGCTCCCTTCGCGCTGGTCGGGTTTGAGCACATCCTCCGGCAGCGCACCGGCTACCGCGGGTGAAGTGGCGATTTCCGGTCCGATCTCGTGGCCGCGGCTACGGATCAGCCGCTCATAGGCCGAGATCAGCGTGACGTAGGGATTGACCCAGAGCCAGCCGTCGCGCGTGAACACCTGTACGTCGAAATGCAGATGGCGGGTGGTACCGTTGGGGTGGTCGAGATAGTTCGAGACCACGCCGATCTTCTCGCCTTCGGCGACCACGCGTCCGTTGAGGAATCCGTCGGCGTCCATCGCCGACGGATTCATGTGCATGTAGCGAAAGCGGATGTGCTCGTTTCGGCTATTGATCTGCAGCGTCGCCGCCTGCTGTTTGGGCGAGCGGATCACGACGGCGTCGCGCACGGCAACGACGGCTTGCTGCTTGGGATCGCACTGGTCTTGACCCGGTTCTTGCCCTTCGCTGCGGGGCGGACAGGGCCTTCGAATGTCCTCGCCCTGGTGGCCAAACCCGGTGGGGCACTGCCCGACGCCAAAGCTGCGGGACTCGCAGAAATTATCGCGCCAAGGATAGCCCGGATAGCCACCGGAGGGTTGCTCGGACTTGTCGCGTCGCGCGAAGGATTGCGAGCGAATGAAGGCCGGGGCTTTTTCCAACGGAAATCGCACCTGCGAATAGGCATTGAAATCGACGCGACCGTTTTGCTTGCGATAGCCGGTGTTGGCGATGATGTCGCCGGTCGGCCGGTAGGTGAAATCAGGCGATCGTTCTACCGGCCGCTCGGCGATCTCGGACGGAATGTCCTTGCGCGGACGCGAGGGTTGCCCGCCGGCGATGCGCAAGGCCCTCAGGAAGCGCTCGGCGACCGGATAGGCCTCGCGGCAGGCGAGCCGCCGCGGCCGCGGCGCAGAGTCCAGGCACTGGATCGACACTACGTAGGGTACCCCGAAGCGGGTGAAGGCATAACGTACATAACCCTCACGGATGAACCGGCGCATGTCAGGGAATTGCGCCGCCAGCGTTTTGACCGGTTCGCCCTTGCCGCCGAGAGGATCGGAGATGTCGTAAATCAGGAGCGAGCCGGTGATCTGCACCTCGACCGGTTTTGCGAAGATTCGCGACGGCATGCCGTCGCCGGCGCCGGGTTCAAGCGAAAAGATCGCATCGTAGCCAGCGGGGCCTGCGTCAAACAGGTCCGCCGGATGGAAGTCGGCCTGAGCGCGCGACAGCAAAAGACTCGCCGACGCGCCGTTTCGGCGGGCGTCGAGATAGGCGGCGGTGTCGAACGGCAGCAGCACGGGTATCGGGCTCTGCCCGATGCCGGTGAAGATCGTCGAGGTGACCGCGTTCAATTGCACCAAGGCAGGCATCGAACGCGGATCAGACGCGGGCAGCCGCCAGCGCCGTGCAAAGATGAAGTCGGGCGCGATCGAGCTTTGCGCGTTGAGCTCCATTCTGAGCTGATCGAGCACGGCGCGCCATTCGACATGGACGGCGGAAATTAAGGGAGTACGGAATTCATCGGCAGCAAGCGCCACGCTGCCGGCGGAGAGCTGAGAGAACGCCGCCAGCAAAAGCGAAACGAACCCGACAACCCCCCTCGTCAATGCGTTGCCCCCTGCGGCCGAAATCCCCGATCGGCAGTGTAATCGCAAAACGGCAGGCCGCAACAGTGTGCCCGCGTGCCACAGTCGCAACGCTAGAGCGGGACGACCTTTCTTGGGAAAGTCAACCCGCGGTATGTTTTTGTTTGAGCACGATCTTTCCCGGAAAACCCGCACGCGCTCTGGATCAGGATTTGGCGCGGGGCGAGAGTGATGCCAGCCTAGTCCTTGGCGCGCTCGACATAGGAGCCGTCTTCGGTCATGACGACGATTCGCGTGCCCGCGCTGATGTGCGGCGGCACGGCGGTGCGCACGCCATTCGAAAGCACGGCCGGCTTGTAGGACGACGAGGCGGTCTGACCCTTGGTCACCGGTTCGGTTTCGACCACTTCCAGCGTCGCGCGCTGCGGCAACTGGATCGCCACCGGGTTGGCATCATGCATCGACAGCTTCACCGTCATGTTTTCCTGCAAATAAGGCGCGGAAGAGCCAACGATCTCCTTGGGCACCTGGACCTGATCGTAGGTCTCGTTGTTCATGAAGTGGAAGCCATCGGCATCTTGGTAAAGATAGTTGAAATTGCGCTCCTCGATGGTCGCCTTCTCCACCTGATCGGTGGTCTTGTAGCGTTCGGAGATCTTCACCCCGTCGCTGATGCGGCGCATTTCGATTTGGCTGACCGGCGTTCCCTTGCCAGGATGGATGTTCTCGGCGGTCAGAACCACGTAAAGCTTGCCGTCTTGCTCGATGACGTTGCCCTTGCGAATAGAACTGGCGATGACTCTCAAAGCGGTCTTTCCTAAAGTTTCTGGCCCGGGACCGAACAGGACATGGCGTCCGTAAGGCCAGCGAAGCGGTTTCGGGCCGCAACATACTGATTTTGCCGATCTATGCCAGCGTTTTACGTCCCTCAAGGGCGACCGAAAACCGCTGGCGCGACGGCCTTGCGGGCGGTTAGTTGCTATTTTGAGGCGTATCAACACCGATGGACCGAATGACTGACAAGCCCGCCGGCAACCCAGTTGCACCGTCGCCATGGTGGACGCCTGCGCGGCGCGTCGATATCAGGCCGTTCCTGGCCGCGCGGACTGCGATTACACGCGCCGTGCGGGCGTGGTTCGACGACCAAGGCTTTGTCGAGGTCGAGACCGCCATCTTGCAGGTTTCACCTGGTAATGAGACCCATCTGCATGCGCCGCGCACCGAATTGTTGGGCGAGAGCGGCGAACGCGTGACACGGTACTTGCGAACCTCGCCCGAATTTTCCTGCAAGAAATTGCTGGCGGCCGGCGAGAGCAGGATCTTCGAGCTGGCGCGGGTGTTTCGCGACCGCGAGCGCAGTGAACTGCATTTGCCCGAATTCACGATGCTGGAATGGTATCGCGCCAATGCCAATTATGATGCCGTGATGGCCGACAGCCTCGTCATCATCGCGCATGCCGCGCAGGCGACCGGGATCGGGCGATTTTCATTTCGGGGCCGGATCGCCGATCCCTTCGCCGAGCCGGAACTGTTGACGGTGGCCGCTGCGTTCGACCGTTTTGCCGGTGTCGAGCTATTGGCGACAATCGCGGACGGTAAGGGCGATCGCAGAGCGCTCGCGGCCATGGCGGCGAACAAGGTGAGGATCAGCGATGACGACACCTGGTCCGACATCTTCAGCAAGATATTGGTCGAGCATGTCGAACCCAATCTGGGGCAGGGGCGTTTGACGGTATTGTTCGAATACCCGGCGCCGGAGGCGGTGCTGGCGCGTGCGAAAGCGTCTGATCCGCGCGTCGCCGAACGTTTTGAAATTTATGCCTGCGGCGTTGAGCTTGCGAACGGGTTTGGCGAATTGACCGATCAAGCCGAGCAACGGCGCCGCTTTTCGGCGGCCATGGACGAAAAGCAGCGCCGCTACGGTGAGCGCTACCCGCTTGATGAGGATTTCCTGGAAGCGGTCGCGCAGATGCCGGAATCCAGCGGTGTCGCGCTTGGTTTCGACCGGCTGGTGATGCTGGCGAGCGGCGCGCTTAGGATCGATCAGGTGGTATGGACGCCACCGTTAGGCGATGCATGAGCAAATCCCGTCTCAATCTCATGGCCACATTGCGCCAGCCGGCCGAGCTGGTCGCCCACGGGCTGGCGCCGGCCGCAGCCCTTGGCGATCTGGAGGAGGTCGCAAGCCGCTACGCGGTAGCTGTGACGCCCGATATTGCCGGTCTGATCGACCCCAACGATCCCAACGACCCGATCGCGCGGCAATTCATCCCGACAGCCAGTGAGCTGGTGGCCGGCGCTGGCGAAAGTGCCGATCCGATCGGCGACCACGCCCATTCGCCGATCGCCGGCATCGTGCATCGCTATCCTGATCGGGTGTTGTTCAAGCTCGTTCACGTCTGCGCGGTGTATTGCCGGTTTTGTTTTCGCCGCGAAATGGTCGGCCCCGGCAAGGACAGCGCCCTTTCTGACGCGGCCTACCAGCGCGCGCTCGGCTATATCCGCTCGCACGGCGAAATCTGGGAGGTCATCCTGACGGGCGGAGATCCCTTGATGCTGTCGCCGCGCCGGCTCGCTGGGATCATGGCGGATCTCGCCTTGATCGATCATGTCAAGATCATCCGGATTCATACCAGGGTGCCGGTTGCCGATCCCGTGCGCATCGATGGCGAGATGATCGCGGCGCTAAAGGTTGCCGGCGCGACGACCTGGCTTGCGCTGCACGCCAATCATGCCAGGGAATTGACCGACCGAGCGCGTGCCGCTTGCGCTGGGATCATCGATGCCGGCATTCCCATGGTCAGCCAATCGGTGCTCCTGCGCGGCGTCAACGACAATTCAGCCGACCTGGAGGCACTGATGCGCGCCTTCGTCGAATGCCGGATCAAGCCTTATTATTTGCATCATGGCGATCTTGCGCCGGGCACTTCGCACCTGCGCACGACGCTGGAGCAGGGCCAGGAATTGATGCGAAGCTTAAGGGGACGGGTGTCCGGACTATGCCAGCCGGATTACGTGCTCGACATTCCCGGCGGCCACGGCAAGGCGCCGGTCGGGCCGAATTTTCTGGCTGTTAATGATGCGCAAGAGCGTGAACAACCGCTGGAAACGCGCTATCGTATCTCAGATTATTGCGGTGAGGTTCATCTCTATCCGCCTAAGCAATAGTGTCCGGATAGATGCAGCGCGCCAAGACGGAGGAACAAGATGCAAAGACTAATCATGTCACTGGCGCTCACGATCGTCATCGGCGGTCCGGCAGCGCTAGCGCAAAGCGCCGGAACGTCCAGCTACCCGAAGAACTCGACAGCCGGCTCAGGGCTGCCCCAGGCACCAGTCGGCCATCGTCAGCCGCGCGCCGGCGACGTGCCGAACGAGAAGAATCTTAGCGATCCGAACAATCCGGTGAACAAGGAAGACGCGGCTCTCGATAAGAAGATCAAGAGCATCTGCCGCGGCTGCTGAGGCGCGCGACGCGTTGCAATTCAGATTCGAATTTCAAACAGCACCACGTCCTTGCCGGCGTTAGGCTGCTCTGACGGTACTCAGGAATCTGTCGACTTCATGCCTTAGATGGGTGCTTTCGCTCGACAGCGACTGGGCCGCGGACAGGACTTGGGTGGAGGCCGAACCGGTCTCGGTAGCCCCGCGCTGCACATCAACAATGTTCGACGAGACTAGTTGGGTGCCCTCAGCCGCCTGTTGTACATTGCGAGAGATTTCCTGTGTCGCAGCACCCTGCTGCTCTACGGCCGAGGCAATGGCAGACGAGATCTCCGATAGCTTCTCGATCGTGCCGCTGATCGCACCGATGGCCTGGACAGATGCCTCGGTTGCCGCCTGTATGCTCGTGATCTGCTGGCCGATCTCGCCGGTCGCCTTTGCCGTCTGCTCGGCGAGTGCTTTCACTTCGGACGCAACGACTGCAAATCCGCGGCCGGCCTCGCCCGCGCGCGCCGCTTCGATGGTCGCGTTCAGCGCCAACAGGTTGGTCTGACCGGCAATGGTATTGATCAACTCGACGACATCTCCAATGCGGGCCCCGGCCTTTGACAACTCGCCGACGCGATCGGTTGTGTTGCGGGCCTGATCGACGGCTTCGCTAGCGATCCGCGCCGATTCCTGTACTTGGCGACTGATTTCGTTGACGGACGACGACAGTTCCTCGGTCGCGCTTGCGACTGACTCCACATTTACGGACGCTTCTTCTGAAGCGGCCGCCACCGTCGTCGCCATCTCCCGCGCGCGGTTCGCGGTCGATGTAAGCGTCCCGGCGGAAGCCTCGAGCTGGGCAGACGCTGTCGTCACCGTGCTCACAATACCGCCGATCGCCTGCTGGAACTCGTCGGCCAGCTTCATCATGTCGGCCTTGCGCTGCGCCGCCATGCGAGCCTCGGCCGCAGCCTGCTCGGCGCGCAGCCTGTCTGCCTCGATCATGTTGTCCTTGAAGACCTGGACCGCCCCGGCCATCCCGCCGATCTCGTCGCGGCGATGAGTTCCCTCGATCTCTACCGACGTATTGCCGCCCGCGAGAGCCTTCATAGCCGCCGATAGCACGCCGATCGGGCGCGTGATGCTGCGCGCCATGAGGAAAGCGAGAGCGACAGTGAACAGGAAACCGACCGCAATGACGGAGGCCAGTATGATCAGGGCCCGCGTGGCGTCGCCGCGCTTTGCGGATGTCAATGCGAGCAAGTTGGCCGCGATCTGGTCCTCGACAGTCTTGAGCATGTCGATCCGAGCGGTCGCAGTCTTGAACCAGGTCGCGCTGTCAAGGCCCGGCATCTCGCCGGAAAGACCGCCATTGGCGATCGTCTCCCGCATCTTTTTGACGCTGTCGATGATCGGGCCGGAGACGGTTCGTTCATAGAATTCGCGTTGTTCCGGCTTCGCCGCCGTCTCGAACGCCGAGAAATAGATGTCTTGTGCGGCTATCTGCCAAAGGGCTTTGCGGTACGTCGGCAAATCGAACCGGCCGACAGTGATGCCGCTTGCCGCGGTGGCGCGCTCCTGGCCCGCATGCTCCTTGCCCTGGATCAAACTCAAGTAAGCGGAGAGGGCGGTCGAGACGTCGACCCGGGTGGAGACGTTGGCAACGCTCCTGGTCACGTTGAGCAGCCTTGCGATCAGATCGGTAAAATAGGCCGAAGAATCAGCTGTCGCGATGGCTTGGGCGTCGACATCGCTGCGCCGTCCATCAAGAGCGGCGACAGCGGTTTCAGCGCTGCCGGCGGTTTCCTTGATCTTGTGCGAGTCGAGCACGGCGAATGTCTTCAGGACAGCCGATACGGTCTGCCGCTCTTCGTCGGTGCGCTTGCGCTGTCCCGATAATTCAGTGCGCATCTGCGCACCCTTGCTGCTCAGAAACATCGCAGACATGCCGCGCTCGCGCTGCAGCTCGTGAATGAGCCGACTTACTTTGCCAATGCCGTCAGCCAGCGCGTTCAATTCTCCCATCTCGATACGCTCTGCCCAATTGGACCAGACCAGGTGCGCAGCGAGACCGATTAGGACGACGATCGGGACCGCGATCGTTAGCGCCAGACGATGAGAGATCTTGAGATGTTCGAGCACGTCTGCGGTCCCTTGGCGGTAATATTTGCGGACGTCTGTCCGCACAAAATGAGTTTGATCCAGGAGGTGAATTTCCGATTCGGCGCGCAACCTCTTGGAGTATTTATTGTATGCAACAACTTCGGATTGCGCATGATTTAGGCAATCTTGCCCGAAATCAGGAAAAAGATGGTTAATTTCGAATATTCGCTGAGCGAAAAGATGCGGCAGCTTGAACCAATCCTCCAGGCGACGGGTCGGTCACGTCGCCCTTTGCGGTGTCTGCGGCATGTGTCGACCGCGCCAAGCCAGCTTGATCAGGTCCCACGTTAGGCTGAATATTCCCGAAACTTGCCGGAGCGCGCCCTTCGTCTCGCCGTCACCGCGTCGGCCAAAAGTTTCAGTGCCGGCACCGTCGTGTTCCAGTCAATGCAGCCATCGGTAATGCTCTGTCCATAGGTGAGCGCCATGCCCGGCAGCGCATCCTGGCGGCCCGCAACCAGATTGCTCTCGATCATGACGCCGACGATGCGCCGCTCACCATGGGATATTTGATTGCAGATATCGGCAACGACTAGCGGCTGGTTCTCCGGCTTCTTGCCACTGTTGGCGTGGCTGGCATCGATCATGATCCGTGGCGCCACGCCCGCGCGGGAAAGTTCCGCCGCGGCGGCATCGACGCTTGCCCGGTCGTAGTTCGGCCTGCTGCCGCCACGCAGGATGATGTGGCAGTCGTCGTTGCCTGTTGTCGCCGCGATCGCCGAGCGTCCGCCCTTGGTGACCGCCATGAAATGGTGCGGATGCGACGCCGATTTTGCCGCCTCGGCGGCAATGCGCACATTGCCGTCGGTGCCATTCTTGAAGCCGACCGGGCACGACAGGCCGGAAGCCAACTCGCGATGAATTTGGCTTTCCGTGGTCCGCGCGCCGATCGCCGCCCACGCTACGAGATCGGCGATGTATTGCGGCATCGTCATGTCGAGGAATTCCGTTCCCGCCGGCAGGCCGAGATTGTTCACGGCCGAAAGCACGTTGCGCGCGAGACGCAGGCCGTTGTTGATGTCAAAGCTGCCGTCAAGCGCGGGATCGTTGATCAGTCCCTTCCAGCCGACTGTCGTGCGCGGCTTCTCGAAATAGACGCGCATCACGATCTCGAGGCGGTCTGAAAGCCGTTCGCGCAAGGCAGCCAGCCGCGTCGCGTACTCGACGGCGGCGACGGGATCATGCACCGAACAGGGACCGACGATGACCAGAAGGCGATCGTCGCTTCCGTTCAGAATGGCGTGAATGGCGTTGCGCGCGGCGCTCACGACGCGCGTCGCCGTCAAGGTGCGCGGTATTTCGCGCATCACCTGTTCCGGCGTACTCAGCTCCTTGATTTCCTTGATGCGAAGATCGTCTGTCGTGGTCAACACGGCTAAGGCTCCTGTTTCTCGAGGACCTGCCGGCCAAACAAAAAAGCCGCCAGGTCTGGCGGCTGTTCGGACTTCCTGCTGCAATTCGTTAGATTGAGCGCGATCCTCCCACCGCCAGCGAGCTGTCGTAGCTAAAGTACCAAAAGTTGCTGGCGGAGATGGTGCTCATGGCCGCTCTCATAGCGCAAGCTTCATGTCTTGTCATCCCAAACATCTTGTCATCGCAAATCGGCCGGGAATGGATCGTCCGATCCAATTCACGAATTGCGCGCGGCAAGCGCCATGCCGATCAGCGTCGCGCCGCCGAACAACAGGTTGATGCCGACCAGGAGTCCGATCGCCCATTCCGCCGAGCCCGGCAGGCCCGAGATGATGAGGAATGCGATCAGGATGTCCATCAGGCCAGCGACCAATAGCCAGGACCAGCGCCCCGACAATTCACGGCGATGCTCCAGCGCGTACATGATCGTGGCGACGCCTTCGGCGAGGAAGTAGACCCCGACCACGATGGTCAGCGTCAGCGTGCCCTGAACCGGCTGCGCCAGCAGGATGACGCCGGCAGCGATAGCGAGCAGCGCCGAAATCAGCGACCACCAGAAGCCTGGTAGCTGCCGCGCCCAGAAGGTGACGATCAATCCGCCGATGCCCGAGATCAGGAACATCCAGCCCAGAAAGATCGTGACCGCCAGGCTCGCGAAGGGTGGCACGATAATGGCCGCGAGCCCCAGAATGGCGAGCAGGATGCCCTCCGCCAGAAAGGCCTTCCAATGCTCGCGCACCGCGGCGCTCATTCTCGACTGCAGATTGGCGAGGTCCTGAGGAAGCGTGTCTTGGGGCTGGGTCATGGCAATTCTCCCGGTGCCGGCGAAACGGAACGATAGCCCAAGAAAGTGACGGCATCTTAGCTCCGTCAGGGCGTCGACGAAAAGCCCTCCGACGTCGCACGAAGCCGGCTGCGGCCGAGAAAGTAGACCGCCGTGGTTGCAACCAACAGTGCGCAGCCGAGCAGGATCGAGGTGAGCCCAACGGGAATGAGAACCAGCGCCATGTTGCGGTCGGGGTTGAGCAGCCAGTGATGCAGCGATGTCAGGACGAAGGCGAGACCGGCGAAGCCGGCGCCGCCGCCGGCCACCAGCAGCGCCCACATCCGCCGAAGCTGGCTCAAGCGTTCGCGGGCCAGCGCGGTGCGCGGCGCATGATGGCGGCCGACCCGCCGCACCAGGCGCGCGGCAAACCCGATCGAGCTAAATCCGACCAGCACGCTGCTTGCGCCAAGCCAGAGCCGGGTGGATTGATCGAGATCCGGGTTTTGCTGCAACGTCAGCAGCGGAAAATCGAACGCCGCATGCAGCGCCAAGGGGCCCATCAGCATCAGGATCCAGCTTGAGATGCGCGCCCAGTCGCGGTGATGGCGGTTCGCGCCGAGCGCCGTGCCGGATCGCGCGATCGCGAGATAGGCGCCGGCCATGACGCCGAGCGCGCCGTGGAAGGGTACCGTCAGCACGCTGCGCAATGCCGCGAGCGATCGCCACATTTCCGCGTGTTGGACGAGATAGGCGAGATTTTCGTAGGCTGCGAAACCAAGCCCGGCCGCAGCGCCGTAGACCACCGTGTCCATCGGATCGGCGAACCGCCGGCGCCGCGCCAACATCGCGACCGCGACGATGACGAGAATCTTGACGGCTTCCTCCGGGAGCGCAACGCCGAACACCGAACGCAGGACCTCGGCAACCCAGGCGCGCTCCGGTGTGGCCAGCAGTTTGGCGAATGGCGCGCGCACCACGCCCAACAACGAAATGCTGGCGGCGCCAAGCAGAAACGCGGTCCAGATCTTCAGCGGCGGGCCGGGCCGCTCGTCGGCGGCGATCACGAGCCACAGGATCAACAGCGCAGGCGCCACGGCCGCTGTGCCGATCACGGTGGGAAGGGATTCAAGAAGGTTCATCTAGGATGGCAAATAGGCCACTTTTCCATTGTTATCTACAGGTTCGAGGCGCGACGAAATTTCGCGCCAATGCGCCGATTCCTAGCAACCCCGGCAGATATTTCTGAGCTGTGCATTGACCCGTGCATCTTCGCCACCGATCGAATCTACATAGGCGGTGTTGTCGGCTTTCGCGGCCGGAATCGGGCGCGATGCCGGCTTCGCCGCGGGCGTCGGAAAGGTCGCGATCGGCGGATTGGCCTTGTCATAGCAGGCGAGCCTCAAGGCGGGATCTGTGATCGATTTGCATCCCGTCGTCTGGGCATCCGCGGCTTGGCACAGCGCAGCCATCGCAATGAGCGCAGCAATGAATCTCATCTCAGCCCTTTCTCCGGCCTATCAATTTACATCCGCCAAGCGCCAACGCCTTCCTGGTGCGCAGCGATTGGTCAGTCAATTCAACGAGTTTTCTGAATTTCTTGCGCCAAAATGCACGTATTCCCGCCGCCTGTCCACGCGCGAATTTGCGAAGCCGGAACCGGCCGGCTAGGGCCGGCATGATAGGTTCGGAGGTCGCCAAGCAGGGGAGCACGCCGAGTGGCTTTGTTACGTGGGGCAGAGACCCATCTTCGATCGGTGCTCAAGGCCGTTAGTTGGCGGACCTTGGGAACGCTCGACACATTCGCGATCAGTTGGTTCATGACCGGGAAGGTCCACATCGCAGGTTCGATCGCGGGGATTGAGATCGTCACCAAGATTGCCTGGTACTATCTTCACGAGCGGGTCTGGGCGCTTGTGCCGTGGGGGCGGCGACCGGTCTGACCGCTGCGAGCTTTCAGCAGCCAAGACCTAATTGATGATCTAGTTGGCGGTTTTGGTCTTCTTGGTCTTTGCCGCGGACGGCTTGGGCGCGTCGCTGTTGCCGCGCACCGCGCCCCACGGATCAGTCGGGCCCTGGTCAGGAATATTGCCAAGCGAACGCTTATAGGCTTGTTCCGCGGCCTTTTCTGCCTCTTTCTCCTGGGGCGTCTTTTCCTTGGTTTCTTCCCCGTATCGGGGGATCGATTTTTGCTGGCCATAGGCGGGTGCGGCTACAAACGCGATGACCAAAGCGGCGCGAAAAACTCGCATCCGTACTATCCCCTCAATCTCTGAAAAATGCCTATCGTAGGCAATTCTAGCATTGCCGGCGCCGCTCAGAAAGGCGTGTGAGGCGGAACCTTGGGGGAAGATCGGTCGTTGTTTGCAGGCAATCGAAGGGAGCCCGCCATGAAAAAAACGATGAAAAAATTGCCCGTCCTTTGCCTCGCGCAGTGCCTCCCACTCTCCTTCGCGCTTGCCCTCGGCTTTTCGACGGCTGCCGATAGCCAGGGTCTCGGTATGGGACCGCGCCCGTCAACCGCGACGGGAGGGGCGTTCGGTAGCAGCCCCGTGGCGCCCGGCACGAATTCTGCGGGTACCGCGCTTTCGTCGGGTGGCACCAGCGCCGCCACCAAAGGACCTCCGCTAGGCACCGGTGACGCCATCGTCGACCGCGAAGACAAGGAGGCCGCCAGGAAGGTGCAATCGATTTGCAGCGGATGTTGAGACGGTCATCGAGGCGTTTCGCGGGTTTGCAACTACTTCTCAACCATCTTGGGTTATTTTGGCGTCCATGGGCACACGGGCCGATCATGCCGAAAAACCTGCGCTGCGAGCGCTTCAGCGGCGCCACGCCCTGCTTGCCGCCTGGCTCGAGCTGCTGAACCAGGTCGATAACCCGATGCGCCGGCGCGCCGCGAGATTCCGGCACGAACAGCCCTCTCGTCGAGACATCTCCGTGATCCGGGGCCCGCGAATAAGGGACCTCAGTTCCGGGCTCTGCTGCGCCCCGCAGCGGCCCCGGCTTCGGGATAGCAACGAGGCTGCTGCCCGCACGTCCAAGCCCCTCTACTGAAGCCTCGCCACACCTTCCGTGCGTGAAATTGGACGACTTCGGGCCGAGAAGGCGAACGCGAGCCCTATCGCCTTTGGCCTGATCAACCGGCGCTCTCGCCGAAGTGATTGAATTGCATCGATTTGGCCGCGACGAATCCAGAGAAGCTAGCGGGGCCGCATCATGCTTGCCGAGAAATTCTTTCTGCTTTTGGAATCGATCATCCGGGGCCAGACCCACTCCGATGGAAGTCCGAGAATCGTCAGCTCGTCACCGCACGTACCGGTCAAACTACCGAACGGGAACGGAAAATAGAAACGCGATCGGGGAGCGATATCGCCCGCGGGCATCCTTGCGACATTCATTCAACGCGACCCTACAGCTCCGTTTCTCCCCGCTTTCGCCATCGAAAGGTCTACGCGCGGGCAATCCATCAACAAACTGACCCGCCACCTCAGCAAGGAGACAAATGTTCCGAGTTGGTAC
>VAZG01000259.1 GCA_005885285.1 Alphaproteobacteria bacterium
TCGGCTTGCCGAACAGGCCGCGGCTGAAGCTCACCGTCGCCCACACCGTCTCGAACGCATCGGTGTGCAATTCCTGCGGCACCAACCCAATCAGCGAGCGCGCGGCGCGATAGTCGCGGTTGATGTCGTGGCCGCCCACCGTGATGCGGCCCTGGCTTATGTTGGCGATTCCGCAGATGATGCTGATCAGCGTGGTCTTGCCGGCGCCGTTCGGCCCGAGCAATGCAAAGATCTCGCCGCGCTGAATGTCGAGACTGATGTCGTTCAGCGCCTTGAAGCTGGAACCAAAGGTCTTCGAGAGATTCTGGATGGAAATAATTGAGGACATGGCGGCTTGACAGGTTCAGTCGGAAATGTGGCGAAGGACAACGCGGCAGGTCCGCCGGTCAGGGGGAGGGTCGGCCACAGATAGGAACGCCGGGAGCGTTCCGCAATCGCTGCGAAGCCGGATCGGGCCGCGTGGTCGAACGGAGATTCGTTCCGTGGGGCAGACCTGGACCGCCTGCAAGGTCGGCTAGCCGCAAATCCTGCGGACTGTCCGTTCGCTCACCTGAAATAACCGATGACGATCTGCAGGTCGGATTGGGCGGCAGCCGTCCCGTTCAGGCTTGCGTCAATGACCCGTCGACAAGCTTCGACGGTAACGTGGTCGCCGAGATCGTTGGCGGCTTCAAGAACGTTCCACGCCGCATCGAGTGACTTGTCCGGCGTCGGCTCATCGGAGGCGATGCCAACGCATGCGGCTGCGCCGAATGAGATTGCGTTCATGGTGATGTCCCCGCCGATTTCATATCGGTCATCTCTGCCCAAGACGTTATCGCCCAAGAAGCGCGGGCTGGCGCTTGACGTCGGAATCGCCGGCCGCGGCGTGCTTGCGGGACTGATAAAATTCCAGAATGCTCCGGGACGTCTCGACGTTGAGGCGGCCAAACTCGTTTTCCAGATCTTTCAAGTCGAGCGCGGTGATGCGATGATCCTTTGCGCCGAGAAAAAGCAGTGCCATGGTCGTATCCCACGAAAAGTCGAGGGCTTTGGCCAGAATCAGCAGGGTTTCCCGGTTCCTGTCCATAAGGGCTCGTTCGATCACATCGCCCGGCAGTGAGCATAACAAGGACAGTCCGATCGTAACCTCGTCAACCCGGTGGGCGCGAGCGTGTCCGGAGATGCTGTTCTCGTTCAGGTTGCCTTGCCGATGCTGGGTCGTCACGACCTTCTTTGCGACAAAATGGCTTCTTGATGCCGGGCCGAGCTTGGACTGCAGCGCGCCCGCGACATCGGTCACCGACGTCTGAATCTGATTGACCATGTCGGGACGCTCGCCTTCGAGCCGCTTTCTTACGTTCTCCGATGCCTTTGCAATCAGCTGCTGGAAAACCTGCCTTGGGATGTCCTTACGCAGACCGAGCTGCTCGGCGAGAATCGAGTCGCCCTCGGCCCGTTTGACCATGTGCAAAAAGCCGAAATCCGAGAAGCGCGCGCCGTCGTTGGTTGCGACGGAGTTGACGACGTCCTCGTTGCCGCGGGTGACCAGCACGTCCGTGACCGACGCGTCGATCGATGTTCGTTTCGATATGGCAAGCAGATGGGTCTGGCTTTTGAGACAGGCATTGGCGACCAGGGCATAAGGCTCGAGCCGCTTGGAGTCGCGGAGTACGGGGCCGGCCACTTCGATCGCGTCGTCAAAGGCAAGTTTGTGGATGATATTGACCGGGGCGCGGTCGAACTCGGCCAGCCGCTTTGCAAGCTGTGCGCGGGCCACCACTTCGATCTCATCCGCAAGCCGACCGATCACCTCCCCGAACGTCCATATCTCGTCGTCGCTGTAGCCGCCGGCGATCATGAGATCGGTAGTGTGGCGCAACGCCCGCAGGCGGCTTTCAGCCGATCCGCGCGAAATCGCGTCATCGATATCCCTTAGAAACAACTTCGTCTCATTCATTTGGCAAACCTTGACCGCGACAGACGCGCACAGGCGGCGTCCGGTTGGGAAGCATATCCGCCATACGCGAGTTTTCGGTAAAAATGGCGGATAAGTATTGCTTCTAAAAATCCGTTAAAATGCGGATGGGGTTAATTAGTTTTGCAGCTCGTCCAGGTCGCGCGTGGCCGCGAATCGCGGCGATAAGCATGACCCCGGTCGTCCGACCGAAGGTTCAGGTGATTGGTCGTTTACCGACTGATAACGAAATGGAAGCGTTGCTCGAGGAACACCAAGATTTGCCCCCGCGCCACGAAGCTTTCGATCACCTTTTTCTTGCCGGCTTTTTCGGAGCCGGTGGCGCATGCGCTGCGGTCGTTCGGTCGGGTTGCTCGGCCTGGTCGGCCATTTTCGCGACGGTGATGATCTGGATCTGCTGGTTGACGGGAGCGGTGGGGTGCGCGGCGTCCAGCAGTTGCTCCTCGCCCAGCCCCACCGACTGCAAGCGCTTCGATGAGATCTTGAAAGTGTTAACCAATACGTCGCGGATCGCATCGGCCCTTCTTTGGCTGAGAAGCGCGTTGCTTTCGCGCTTTCCGTTCGCCTCGATGTGGCCGACGATCAGGAATCCATAGGGCAGCATGGTGGACTGGACCATGGCATCGGCGATGCGTCCCAGCGTCTGGTAGGATTCCGGCTGGACGATCGGGGTATCGGTGTCGAATTGGATGTCGACGTTGAAGCTCGGCAGCTTGGCAAGCTCGGGCGCAATCGGCGGCCGCTTTTGCGGCGGCGGCTCATTTCTTGATCTCGACTGCGATCGCTTGAGCACCTGCTCGCGCAACGCTGTAACGTCGAGATCCGGCGTTGTGTCAAAGCGGTTGAGTTGATTGACGATATCATCCCGGGTGACGGCGTTCTCGGCGCGCGCCGCAGGCGCGGACGCCGCGAACAGGAACAAGGCCCCCGCCAGCAGGCCAAGCTCGCGCAGCCTTCGCCTCGCCGATCGCATTATCGATACCCCGCGTCGTCCAAGGCCCGGGTACAGTTCCTGCTCACGCCATGCGTGGTCGCCAGGCAGGGGACAGATTTGCTGGTTTCCTTGGTCGAGCCGGCGCACAATTTGACGATCTCCCGCGCGCACACGTTCGCAACAGTCGCGCGCGCCGCCACCCGTTTCTGGATCGCGTCGAAGCTGCGGAGATAGTCGCCCTTGCATTGCGGCGACAACGCATCCTGGTTGCGGGACAGGCACTCCTTCAGGCGGTTGGCGTCGAAATTGACGCCGCGGCAATTGGCGGTGATCTCGGCGGCGCAGCTCTTGGCCAATAATGCCGCGGCATCGCCAAAGCTCATCGTCTCCGCAGCCGCCAGCGACGGCGCGGTGAGCGCAACGACAAGCAGGATAGACGCTCCCCTGACCATGGGGCATCTGAGCCGATCAAGTTGCCGACGGTCAAGGCCTGCGAAGGGCGGAAGGCCCCATGTCACACCCGCTCCACAAAACTATCGACCACCTTTTTCTCGCGGGACGCGCGGGTCAGCGGTCGCGGCCAAGCTGAATAAGTCGCATTGCGCAGTGACTCGAACCGATGATGGCATTCATTCAGCCGCGTGGGCGCGAGCAGGAAGTTCGATGAGCGCGACAATATAGGTCTTGATATCTTCAGCGATTTCCGGATCGGCCCTCAGCTCTGTCAATGTGCGTGGGCGGGGCATCGGCTTGCCATCCGCTTCAAAGCTCTCAGCATAGAGTTCCAGAGCCTCCGGCGCGTTGCGTAAGGCCTCGTCAATATCGTCACCCGCGGACGTGCAGCCGGGTAAGTCCGGAAACCACACGCCTACGGCGCAATCCGGTCCTGCATCCTCAATAATGGCAATGTAATGTGCCACGGTGAACCTCAGTCAGGCTTCCATCCTGCCCCCTTATAAATGGCACGAACCAAGCCTTTTCCCAAGTCCTTCTTGGGGTGCGGAACGACCACTGTTTTGCCCGAGATGGTACTCTTGAAAACGTGATGAGAACCGGTGACGCGAACAAGCGTCCATCCGTCCCGCTCAAGGCGGCGAATGACGTCGCGGCTGTTGGTCAACATGAAACGCCTCCCACCGAAGCATAGGATGGAAGGCCAGTAACACCTAGTCCGCGTTAAGTGAGAGCTAGACCCGCTCCACAAAACTGTCGACCACCTTTTTCTCGCCGGCCTTCTCAAAGGCGATGGTGAGCTTGTTGCCGTCGATCTTCACGACGTGGCCGTAGCCGAACTTGTCGTGAAACACCCGGTCGTCCAGCGAAAATTCCGAAACCGTGCCGGTCGATTTCGCGACCAATTCGCCTTCGATGGTCAGTGGCGCGCGCTTGTGGCGCGCGAAACCACCGCTTTCGCCGCGCGAGCCTGAGGCATCGCTGCGCGAGCCTGAGAATGGCGATTGCTCCTCCTCGAAGCCGCCGCGGGCCTGTCCTTTGCGGTTATTCTGGCCGCGCGCCCGGTTGGCCTGGGCGCGCTGCCAGCCCGGCGTCGTATAGCTGGAGCCAAAGGACTCCACATTGTCGAACCGCGAGGGGCCGTAGCCGCCGCTGCCGCCCCAGCCCGAGCCGCCCTTGGATTCCGTGATCTCGACATTGGGCGCGGGCAGTTCGTCGAGGAAGCGCGACGGGATCGTGGTTGACCAGGTGCCGTGAATCCGCCGGTTGGTGGCGAAATAGAGTTTGGCGCGGCGCCGCGCGCGGGTCAGCCCGACATGGGCCAGACGGCGCTCTTCTTCCAACCCGGCGCGGCCCTGTTCGTCGAGGGTGCGCTGGCTTGGAAACAGCCCCTCTTCCCAGCCGGGGAGAAAGACATTGTCGAATTCCAGCCCCTTGGCCGAATGCAGCGTCATCAGCGAAACCGCTTCGTCCTCGGCGCCGCTGTCGCGATCCATCACCAGCGAGATGTGTTCGAGGAAGCCTTGCAGGTTCTCGAATTCCTCCATCGAGCGCACCAGCTCCTTGAGGTTTTCGAGCCGGCCGGCGGCGTCGGCGGAACGGTCCTTCTGCCACATTTCGGTATAGCCGCTCTCGTCGAGCACGATTTCGGCGAGCTCCGTATGCGAGGTCACCTCGCGTTGCGCGCGCCAGCGGTCGAATTGCAAAATCAGATCGCGCAACGCGCCGCGCGCCTTTGGCTTGAGTTCGTCGGTTTCGACCACGGCGCGCGCGGCCTCGAACAATGGGATGCGGCGCTTGCGGGCGTGATCGTGCAGCATCTGCACCGTGGCGTCGCCGAGGCCACGTTTGGGCACGTTGACGATGCGCTCGAACGCCAGATCGTCGGCCGGCGAATTGATGGTGCGCAAATAAGCCAGCGCGTCGCGGATTTCCGCGCGTTCGTAGAAGCGGGGGCCGCCGATCACGCGATAAGGCAGGCCGAGGGTGACGAAGCGATCTTCGAATTCGCGCATCTGGAACGAGGCCCGCACCAGGATCGCGACCTCGTTGAGGTTGTTGCCACCGCGCTGCAACTCCTCGATCTCCTCGCCGATGGCGCGGGCTTCCTCTTCCGAATCCCAGGCGCCGGTGACGGTGACCTTCTCGCCGTCGACGTCCTCGGTGCGCAGTGTCTTGCCGAGCCGGCCTTCATTGTGCGCGATCAGATGCGAGGCGGCAGCCAGGATGTGGCCGGTGGAGCGGTAGTTGCGCTCAAGGCGAATGACCTTGGCGCCGGGAAAATCGTGCTCGAAGCGCAGGATGTTGTCGACCTCCGCACCCCGCCAGCCATAGATCGACTGGTCGTCGTCGCCGACGCAGCAGATGTTTTTGGGGGGCGGGGAGGGGGCGGGCGTCGCGGCATGTGCGCTCTTCTCCCTCTCCCCGTCCTTCACGGGGGCTGCCTCCACGCGCACAGCCTGCGGAGAGTCCCGCTCACCCGGATTGCCTTGCAATCCGACCTCTCCCGGCGAGCGGGGCGAGGTAAGAGAAGAAGGCGCCTGCGCCAGCAATCGCAGCCACAAATACTGCGCGACGTTGGTGTCCTGATATTCGTCGACCAGGACGAATTTGAAGCGCTGCTGATACTGCCGGAGCACGTCGGGGTGCTCGCGGAATAACCGGATGTTCTCCAGCAGGAGATCGCCGAAATCGGCCGCGTTGAGAATCTTCAGCCGCTCCTGATAGCTCGCATAGAGCTTGCCGCCCTTGCCGTTGGCGAAGATCGCGGCTTCGCCGGGCGGCACCTGCGACGGCATCAGCCCGCGGTTCTTCCAGCCGTCGATCAGGCCGGCCAGCATGCGCGCCGGCCAGCGCTTGTCGTCGATATTCTCCGCCTGGAGGAGCTGCTTCAACAGCCGCACTTGATCGTCGACATCGAGCACGGTGAAATTGGATTTGAGCTGCACCATCTCGGCATGGGTGCGCAGGATGCG
>VAZG01000260.1 GCA_005885285.1 Alphaproteobacteria bacterium
TTCAACACGGCGAAGATACCGAAGCAGGCCTGCGCGACCAGATTCGTTTTATCCTGAAAGCTCTCGGCAAGTCCGGCTAAGCGGTGTGCTGTATCCAGACCTGAAGCGTTCGGCCGCCGGTGAGTAAATCCAGTTACGCTGCCCGTCTATAAGAAAACAGGGGCTCCGAAATAGTGGGTTTAGCGATGTAGCGGACCCCCCTGCTACTCTTTCTCACTAATTGCCATCCTACACAGAGGCTTGAGGCGCAGCGGGCGCACAGATGAGCCAGTTACTGGTAGCGAGGACCGTAGGTGCCTACATGCTGAGATGAAAAACAGCTTGTACATCAATGGGAGTTGACTGACACTCTCTCCGCCATCCCTACCGTTGTCCAGCCCGAAGACATGGGTAGCAGAACGTACCTAAGACATACGTGGATGACGCGCCGACGCCTACGCGCGCGTCGATGTAGTAGAATTGTCGCTCCTGCTCATTCGAAGGCGACGTAGATGGCAATTCGTGCTCCCTCGCGTGCCCATGTCCGTTTCGCGACTGCGGTACTCGCGGCGGTCTGTTCGTTTCCTGCCGTCGGGCATGCGGCATCGCCGGAGCCCGACAGAGTGTCGTTGAGCGAAGAGACGATTACCTGGAGCACCGTCAAGTACGCGACCGATGCGGCGAACGGCTTCGTCAGCGGGTCGCTCGACAAGAAGATCATCGTCGATCGCACGTTTCGGACCCACGTGCTCGAGAATCGTTATCTGAAGGTAACGCTGCTGCCCGAATTTGGCGGGCGCATTCTTTCCATCATTTACAAGCCGACCGGCCACGAACAACTTTATCGCACGGAAGTAGGCGTGCCTTACGGGATCAAGGCCGGCGTTTTTTATTACGACTGGCTGATGGTGTATGGCGGCATCTTCCCCACGTTCCCGGATGCCGAGCACGGCAAGACCTGGCTGAAGCCGTGGGATTTCAAGGTCGTGAAGGAAAACGCCGATGAAGTGACGGTGTCGATGTCGCTGAAAGACGATTTCCAATATGCCGCGGCACCGAGCAAGTTCAGGGGCTCGACGGGCATCGAAGCGAGTTATTACGTCACGCTGAAAGCCGATCGCGCCGCCCTCGATGCGCGCGTGGTGCTGAAAAATCCTCAATCCAAGACGATCCCATACGAGTACTGGACGTGCACGACGCTCGCGCCGGGATCGGAGGCGAAAAATCCCAAAGCGACCGGCGGCGCCGAGATCATCGCGCCGATCCAGGCCTACACCACGCCCGCATGGTCGACCAATCTGTCCGGCGGCGACGAGAGCTTGGGTCCGGGCAGGAGCCGTTTCGAAAAACTGCGCTACTTCAGGAACTGGCCGACGATGGGCATCGCGTACGCGTCGCCCGATATGGAGGCTGCGAATTTCTGGGGCGTGATCAACCACGACAACGAAGAGGGGATCATCCGCGTTGCTGACAATACGGTCACGCCGGGCCTGAAAATGTGGACGTGGGGATTCCCGTCGTTTACGAACGAAACCGACCCACGCAAGGACCCGAACGAAGCGCAGCCTTACATCGAATTGTGGGCGGGCGTATCGGACCAGTTTTTCCACAGTGCTCAGTTTCCTGCACTCGGCGAAGTGTCTTTTCCGGAAACCTACAGCCCGACCGTCGGCATGAGCAACGTGACGCATGCGAACGAGAATATCCTGATCAACCTCGCGGCCGAGGGTGCGAGCGTGAACCTTCAGTTCTTAAGTATCGAACCGGCCACGCCGTTGCGCGTAACATTGAAGCGCGGCGACGCGGTATTGTTCAGCGACGCGGTGCAAGCCGACCCGAAAAATGGCAATCGCATTTCCGCGACGATTCCCGCTGGCGGCACGGGCGAACAGGTACAGCTGACGATCACGACCGCAGAAGGTAAAAGGCTGATCGCTGCCGAGACAAAAATAAAATAGATTCCTGTCTTACGCGTAGTTGTTGGGGTCGTAAGGCGTTTGGCGCAATTCAAACGTACCCAACCGATATTCGTTCCCCGGCGGATATTCCGTGTTTGCGGCGGTCACGAGCGTGAATACGGCACCCGGATTGTTTTCCCAGATCGCAAGATCTTCCGCCGCGATCGTGAGCCATCCAAAGGAGTACTGGTATCTGTCAGGCTTCGTTACACGGCCAACCTGGCCCCAATTGACCTTGTTGATTCCCATGAGCGTCGCCATTTTTTGTCCCACCCTGTCTCCAGAGTAAATTCAATATCGCCGCCGAAATGGTGTGGAATCGGACCCCTTGAGTCCTTTGTCCTCAGCAGAAGCGTTGGGCATTCCCGGGCAAGATAACGTCGGAATTAAGGATCCCGAGGCTTGGTCCACACGGAGGGCGGCGGGGCGAGCCGCGAAAGTTTCCGGCAATTGAGACAACGCCGGAACGACAGCCGGCTGGCTCGCTCGGCCTCGACGCGCCTCAGCGGCTGCCGCCACTCGCGTCGTCGCGGGCGGAGTCGCCGGGCAGGCAGGAGCGGCAAATCATGAGCTTACGCTTGAGCCTCGCCTCGTCGTCTTGATCCGCCGCCTGCTGTTGCTCCCACTGGTCTTTCGGCTGGACGCTGCGATTTTGCTCGGTCGCCGCGGCGTTTAGCGGACCAACGATGATTTCCCGCTTCGCGCGCGTCGGCTGCTTTGGCCTGATCTGAAGCGGTTGCGCGTCGTCTGTGGGGGCTGGGCCAAGCCCGTCCCACGCGACCGGGCTGCCCGCCGCTGGCGCACAACCGCTTCCTGACGCGCAGCAATTTGCGAGCATCAGCGCGGCAGCAAGAAATGCGATGCATTTCGCAATCATCATGGTCGCTTTGACAGTGAGGCAATGAGGGGCGAGGTGGCGGCCTGACACTAACACGCCCGCATCGCCGCATCTACGCCGCAGGTCATGCTCAAAAGCCGAGCAGCGCGAGCCCGACCCAGCTAAACGCAAATATTGAGCAGGCAATCGCCGCGACGGACGCCAAGGTTGCAATAGCTTTAACTGATCCCATGACCAAAACCCTTGAGTGGCAACGGTCAAACTCTGCTCGACGAGTTGTGCCCAATCATGGCAAGAATTCGCCACCATAAATAATGCGAGCGGCTGTGGCAGCATTGCTACATTGACGGGCATGTTTGCCCGCAAAAACCCGCATTTGCGGCACCTAGTGAGCGAATCGGTGGGGAAATCTTGCGCATGCATCGTTTGCCGAGCGGCGGCGCCAAAATGCTTTTTGTGATACCGGCCGGGCTGGCTTTGCTCGCGCTGGTCGTCTCGTGGCTGGGATTTGCCGGCTCGCAGCCTCAATCCGTGCAGGATTTTGAAAAGTGTGTCGAGCAGGTCGAAGCCAAGGCCCCGTCCAACGACGAGCGCAATGCCATGATGACGGATTGCAGCGCGCGGTTTGCAGGCCGGCGCAAGGTGGGCGGCGGCTACTCCTACTACGACTTCATGCAGGACCGGAAGTTCGACATTGTGGGCCCGAATCCGACGGCAGAGGAACGCAAGAAGATCGATCGCGAATATATGGGGTTCCTTGATACCCAACGGCGCGAAGCCGTCTCGGCCGAATTGGCAAGAAGACAGATCGAACTGCTCCGAGCGGATATGGAAAGCGCGGGTCAACCGGTCGGGCCGCCAATAGTATTGACGCCGAAGAATGCCCCTGCCGCAGCGGCCAAACGGCCGCTCGATCGGTCGAAATCGGCGCATTGCGAGGATGGTTCGCTAACCTGCAGCTGGTCGAAATTTTCGGCCGTGGTGAAGAATGCCTTCGCATCGTCGTCCAGGACGAAGCCGTAATCTAGCGCCGATCCTGCACATCTGGCGCCATGAACGCGCCCCACGAAAAGCCAAAACGTAAAGGTAAAGTGTCCCGGTTCGTAACAAAAGGGGGACATCGATGCGCCGCGAACGTCAGCCGGCTAGCGAAGAAGCGGAGACGACGAGCTACACGTTCCATTTTCAAATATCGAACAGGGGCGGAAGACAGGCTTGCAGCGTCGCGGTCCAGGCGCCCAACATTCGCGACGCCACAACATGTTTCCGGCAAAATTGGGCGGTGATTGAGTCCATGGCGAGAGATGGTCTCGCGAACAGATCCAGCGATGATACGACCATCAACCTGGCGCTGCCTGACGAGGTTCGCGCGTCCTTGGCGTTGAAGCGCGACGGGTCGACAAACTGACGGCGTCGCCCAATTCGGCGTAGAACCAAGACGGTCCCGCAGCAGGCGGCCGGATTGGGGGCGGCCAAACCACCTGCCCGGTAGCGCGTCGGACGACGTCAGCCTTTTTCGTCGCTATTTCTTTTTGCCGGGCGCGAAACTCGGCTGCCATGCAGCGGCCTTTTGGCTTGGCGCCGCGGCGATGGTCTTGATCTTCTCTTTCTTGGGCTTCTTGACTTCCCGATTGCCTCGCTGCTCGCCTTTGGCCATGTCGATCTCCCGTGATTTGATGTTGTTGGTAATTGGAGGCTTGGGCCTGACGTCACAATCGCAGGCGTCTGTGCAGGACCGCTGCGCACACCAAAAGAAATAGCGGCACGATCACCCGCGGCACGACCCAGAAGCGCGGTGATAGCGCAAGCCTACGCCCACTTCCCGGCAATAGCGAGCGCCAAAACGGCACTGTATCTTCGCGAAAGAGGGTCGATGCCAGACGTAACTGCGGGATCCGGCCGGCCGGTATCGTTCGGCGAGAAAGAGATAGCTAACCGGGCCGAAAGCGCGCATGGTCTATTCATGCATGAAAAAGGCGCCGGCGCAGGTCGACCTGCAAGCGGCAGGCGGACATGACAATCCGTTCCCGGAAGGAAATCGTCACCTTCAAACACCCGTTCCAGATCAGGGGCATTGATCGCCTGCTGCCTGCAGGGTCTTACGAGGTCATAACCGATGAGGAGATGATCGAAGGTCTTTCGTTCGCCTCGTTCCGCCGCGTCGCCACCATGATGATGGTGCCGGCGGCAGCGTCGCGCGGTTCAACGATGGAAATGGTATCCATCGGCTCGGTCGATCTGTCGGATGCACAGCGGATCGACGCGAGCGCGCCTAATGACTGAAGAGCCGCTCGATCTCGACAAGCATCGAGGCATGGCCGCTCAGAAAGCGACCGACATCCGGCGTGCTCTGGCGGAGGTCGAGACTAACGCTAGGGACCTGCGCGATCGGCAGGCTGTTCTCGAAAGCCAGTTCCTGTCGGTTTCCGCAGCTTGCTGGCCGGAGGCGGCCGCCAAGGCGCGCTACATCTTGAATCTGTATGCCGCGGGTCTGGCGCCGGACGATACCCATCATCGGGATCTGGTTGCGGTCGTGCTTGCGGATTTTGTCAGGCTCTCGGGAGAGAGCTGAACGAGTTGTTGCTCGCGTAACAGCGGAAAGCTTCCCGCGCCCGGTTCAATCGAACGCCAAACTGAAAGCAGACGCCATGCAAGATCTTTCGCCGCGCCACGTCAAAACCGAAGAGTCGCTCCGGCTCGGTGTCGTATCGGGCTGGTACAGCACAAAAGTGAGCGGAACGTTCGTCTCGGGGCCACATGACTCCGAAGCCGACTGCCTTCGGAAAATCGCCGAGATCAATCCGCCCAAAAAGAGCTCGCGAGGGTCGACAGTTACGTAAGCACCTGGGCGGAGAGAGACTCTCGCGTGGTCAGGACCGCCTCCGGAGAGCAAGTTATGGCACTTACACGAGGTAGCTTTCGCGGTTACGAGTTCGAACGGATGGTCATCCTGTTTTCGATGCTCGAGGGCGAAAAGGAGATACCCTGTGCAATCAGCACCTCCGCCCTGGATGGCTTGGAAAGCTTGAGCCGAAGCAAGGCCAACGAGCGCGAAGCTCAATTCATGAGGCTGCGCGATCGGATCGAAGCGTGTGCCGCGCGCAAATTTCTCGCCCGGGAGCTGGAGGGCACTCCTCCCGGCATTATCCTGCGCAGCATCGATTTTCGAACGTAGCTCCAAAAATCGTGTGTCGCGACGGACAGGCTCATTCGTTTTTCATGAGCCGGCTATCTGCGGCGCCCTTCGTTCAAGCGACCGCCCGGCGAATTTTCGGATCCGCCCTTTGTCGTGCTTTTCGACATCCCGACCGTGCCTTTGTCCGGCGTGCGGTTGGCGGGGAAGGATTCAGACGCTCCCTTGGTGGCGCCGGGATTTGAGGAATCTTGCTTCTCCTGACCGGGCGCCGCAGTCGAGGCGCCGCCTTTGTCATCTGCTGCAAATGCGAACGCGCTCGTTCCAAACAGAACGGCGGTTGCAACAGCGATTGCTCTCTTCATCTTGGCCTCCATCATTGGTGGAAGCATGATAACGGGACCGTCCGTTTCGCGTTCCGAAGAACCGAAGAGTGGAAAGCAATTGCGCCGGCCGCGGCGAAACGCGCCGCTGTTGGCGGCCCCCCTCTTGACATGAGACTTGCTGCAGAATGTGCTGCTCGTCCACGCAAACAAAAAGTGCAAAAGAAACCGGGTTGGAGAGCGTAGATGGATCAGATTGACGTGGCCGTCGTTGGCGCCGGTTGGTGCGGTGGTATTCGCGCCGAGGCCTGTGCCGCCAATCCGCTGGTGGCTGGCGTCCACATCGCCGAGAATCGTCCCGAGCGATTGCGGGAGATTGCGGGCGCGCTCGGCGCCAAATCGGCCACCGGCGATTATCATACCTTGTTGGAGAGCAAGGAGATTTCTGTTGTTTTTGTCTGTGCGACGCCCGAGACGACACACTTTCCGATGGCCAGGGATTTTCTCCGAGCCGGCAAGCACGTGTTTCTTGAAAAACCAATCGCGCTCGAACTCGAAGAAGCGGACGAACTTATTTCCATCGCCCGCGCCGGCGAGCTCAAATTCACCATCGGCTATTCGCAGCGGTTCAACCCGAAATACGCTTACGTCAAAAAATGCATCAGTGACGGGACCATCGGCAAGCCGGTCAGCGCTCTGGTGAGCCGGCACATTTCGCGCAGCCTGGGTAAGAAAATCAGCGGTCGCGTCAAACTTTCGCCCGCCGCGATGGAATCGACTCACGATCTCGACTTCGTGCTCTGGTGCCTTGAGCCGGCAAAACCGGTGCGCGTTTATTCGCAGGTGAACTACGGAGCGATGCGCGAGTCGACAGGAGGCGACATCCCCGATCTTCAATGGGTTACCGTGACCATGGACAGCGGGCTGAGTTTCGTCGTCGGCGGCGGCTGGAGCCTGCCGCCAGGCTATCCCAACTTCTCCTCGACATGGATCGAGATGATAGGAACCGAAGGCGCCCTAATGGTCGACGACACGCATCGCGACGTGATGCTGAACACCACGAAAAACGGCGCCGTGTTTCCGATGTCGACGATGCCCGGCGAGCAGGTCGGGCATGTCTATGCCGGGCCGATGGCGTCCGAAACCGCGCATTTCGTCGAGGCGGTGGTTTTGGACCGGCCGGTTCTGGTGACGCCCGAACAGGCGCGTCGTGTGATGGAGCTCTATATCGCCGCCGATCTGTCGGCCGAACTCAACGAGCCAGTGACACTTCCGCTTGAGAACAAACGGCCGGCCGGGCGCGCCGCCGGCGTATAGGGCTTTTTGACGCAGCGTAATTCCCGCGACGGGCGCCCTGGTAGCGAGCGCAATAACGACAGAGCCTAACGACCCGTCGGCCTAAGGATCAGATGGAGGTTTCATGCCCGCGGACGTCACCGCAGCGAGTAGCCCGGCGGGCACGCTTGCCGGCGCGAAGCGCAGCCATGTCAGGTGGTATGTTCTACTGCTGATCAGCCTGATGTACATGATCACCTACATGGATCGCAGCAACATCTCCATTGCGGCACCCGCCATCGCCAAGGAGTTCAGTTTCAGCAAGACGGAAATCGCGCTGTTCTTCAGCGCATTCGCCTGGGCTTATGCGGCGGGTCAGGTACCGGGCGGCTGGCTCGCTGATTTTTTCGGACCGAAGCGGGTACTGCTGGCGATCGTCCCATTCTGGTCGTTGATGACGGCAGCAACTGCCTGGGGCTCAAGCACGACTTCGTTCTTCGCGATCCGCTTCGCCTTTGGTTTGGGCGAAGCCGGCGCCTTTCCAACGGCAAGCCGCGCGATGCAGCTTTGGTTTCCAAAATCCGAGCGCGGCTTCGTCCAGGGCATGACCCATTGTTTCAGCCGCCTTGCGGTGGTGATCACGCCGCCGCTTGCCGTCATCATCATGAACGCATGGGGCTGGCGCTGGATCTTCTACATTTTCGCCCTGCTGGGCATCGTCTGGTCGCTGGTGTTCTTTTTGTTCTACCGCAATCGCCCGGAGGATGAAGCGCGCGTCAATGCCGAAGAACTCGCCCACATTCGCGGCACGTTGCAAAACGGAGGGACGAGCGCGCCAACGTTGCTCCGATCGGAAGTTCCGTGGCGAACGATCTTCACTTCGGCGAACATGTGGTTCATCGCGGCGGCCTATGGCTGCTTCTTCTACGGGTCTTATTTCTATGTCAGCTGGTTTCCAACCTACCTGCTGGAATTTCGCCATCTCTCCCTGAATTCGGTCGGCTATCTGGCCTCGCTTCCGCTGATCTCAGCGATGATCGGCGATTTGGCCGGCGGCCTTCTGACCGACCAGGTGCTTCGCAAGACGGGAAATTTGCGATTGGCGCGCCGCGTTGTGGCGGCGCCGGGCCTGCTGTTGGCCGCGGTGCTGCTGATTCCGGCCGGCACCACCGACAGTGCAATCGCCGCCATCCTCTGCCTGACCGCCTCCAACTTCTTTCTGGAACTGGTGCTCGGACCGGCCTGGGCGGTGCCGATGGACGTCGGCGGCACGTCAAGCGGGACCGTGACCGCCGTCATGAATATGGTCGGCGCCATCGGCGCCTCGATCTCTCCGCTGGTGTTTGGCCTCTTGGTCGAGCGCGGCTCGTGGGTCGCCCCGTTCTACGTTACCGCCGCGGTTCTCGCCTCCGGCTCGCTGATCTGGATTTTCCTGATTGATCCGGAAAAATCCGTGGTCGAGAGTACGCGATTGAACCCCGCCCGCTGAGTTGCTCAACCCTGCGCGCCGTCCGCCTTCGCTTAGGCTCCAGCCTTGACCAGCGCGAGCAGCTCCGCCCCATAATGTTCGAGCTTCTTGTCGCCGATCCCGGAGATATTGCGAAGCTGCGCCAGCGTCGTCGGGCGCGCGCTCGCGATGCCATCGATGGTGGAATCGTGCAGCACGACGTAGGCCGGCACGCCGCGCTGGCGCGCGATCTCGGAGCGCCAGCCTTTGAGTGCGGCGTGCAGGGCGGAATCGGCAGCCTCACCCTGGCTCGCGGGTTGGGATGCGAGATCACCGCGTCTTGATTTGGCCCTGATCGCGCGGTTGCGCGAACCTGGGGCCGACTCGCGGAGCCAGACCTCGGTCTCGCCCTTCAAGACGCCGCGCGCGCTCTCCGTCAGCTTCAATGCGCCAAAGGCGTCGCTGTCGGAGCGAAGATGCCCCATGGCCACCAACTGGCGCATGACAGCGCGCCACTGCTTCTCATTGAGCTCGCGGCCGATGCCAAATACGGACAGCTTGTCATGACCGAATTGCCCGACGCGTTCGGTCATGCGACCGACCAGGACATCGATCAGGTGCATGGCGCCGAAACGCTGTCCGGTGCGATAGGCGCAGGACAATAGTTTTTGCGCGGCGACCTTGCCATCGCGCAAGCTCGGCGGTGACAGGCAGTTGTCGCAATTGCCGCAACTGGCGCCGGCAACCGTTTCGCCGAAATAGCCGAGCAGGCGGCTGCGCCGGCAGCTCACGGCCTCGGCCAGGCCGACCAGGGCATCGAGCTTATCGATCGACACCCGCTTGAACGTTTCCGAGCCTGCGGATTCATCGATCATGCGCCGCTGCTGCACGATATCGGACAGGCCATAGGCCATCCAGGCCGTGGACGGCTTGCTGTCGCGCCCGGCGCGCCCGGTTTCCTGATAATAGGCCTCGATGCTTTTCGGCAAATCGAGATGCGCCACAAAGCGCACATCGGGCTTGTCGATGCCCATCCCGAACGCGATCGTGGCGACGATCACGACGCCGTCCTCGTTGAGGAAGCGATCCTGATGCTTCGCGCGCGTGGCAGCATCCAGCCCGGCGTGATAGGGCAGCGCCTCGATGCCGGCTTTGGCCAGCGCGGCTGCGGTGTCCTCGACCTTGGCGCGCGACAGGCAGTAGACGATGCCGGCGTCGCCGCGGTGGCGCTCGGCGATGAAGGCCTTGAGCTGCGTTTGCGCGTTTTGCTTGTCGACGATCTCATATCTGATACTCGGGCGATCGAAGCTCGCCACAAAACTCGGCGCACCGGCGAGGCCGAGGCGATCGACGATCTCTTTTCGTGTCGCCTCGTCTGCCGTCGCGGTGAGCGCGATCCGCGGCACGTCGGGAAAACGTTCCGCTATCAAGGATAGCCCGATATATTCGGGGCGGAAGTCGTGGCCCCATTGCGAGACGCAATGCGCCTCGTCGATCGCAAACAGCGAGATGCTGGCTTGGTCGAGAAGTGCGAGGCAGCGCGGGGTCAGCAGCCGCTCGGGCGCAACATAAAGCAGGTCAAGATCGCCGGCGAGTAGGCGCCGCTCGACCTCCGAAGCCTCGTCAAAGGACAGCGTCGAATTCAACACCGCCGCATTGACGCCCGCCTCAACCAGGCCTGCGACCTGATCCCGCATCAACGCGATCAGCGGCGAGACGACGATGCCGCAGCCGGCCCGCAACAGTGCCGGCAATTGATAGCACAGCGACTTGCCGCCGCCGGTCGGCATCAGCACCAGGCAATTGCCGCCGCCCGCGACGTGCTTGACGATCTCCTGCTGCGCGCCCCGAAAAGCCGACAGCCCGAACACGGAATTGAGGACGGAAAGCGCGTCACGCTCGCCGGTCCCGCCTGGGAGAGTTCTGACGATAGCGGAAACAGGCATGAGGATCAGCTTTTCCGGGTGAGAGCGTGCGCGAGCCGCCCACGCGGGCGACCCGGGCCAAGTCTATCCCAGATTCGCGACCGCGCCACAGCTTCGCCTCACGATCCCGCAGTCCGAGATCACGCCGGAGAATTTCCAATCGATCGCGACGCTGGAACGGTTGATCGTTAGCCACCTCCTGGCGGCGCCGGCCGCCTGATTCCATGTTCGCTAAAGTGCCGCCCCGCGTTGCGCTAACGGTTTGTTGCTACACATCTGACAAGTAAGATAACGTCACGCCCTGCTGGAAGCCGCGCTGACAAGGACGATCCCGATGAGCGACGAGCCATATAAATCCTGGCAGTGCCGGACTTGCGGCTACCTCTATGACGAGGAAAAGGGTGACCCGGACGAAGGCCTCGCGCCGGGCACCCGATGGGTCGACATTCCCGATGATTGGATTTGTCCGGACTGCGGCACGGCCAAGAGCGAGTTCGACATGGTCGAGTTGCAGACGTAAGATCAGCCGCGCCGGCAGCTTGACTCCAAAACTCGGCATTCCCGCTCCAAAACCCCCATAAAATTGGCATAGCTCTGAAAGCGAGCTATGGGTAATCGTTCGTGCCTGGTCGCAAGCACGAAGCAAGACAGTGGAGCGGATATGGCGAAAGCGGTGCTTGGTATTATCGGAGGCTCCGGGATTTACGAACTGCCGGGGCTTGAGAACGCGCGCGGGGAGATGATCGCGAGCCCCTGGGGCGTGCCTTCGGCGCCGGTACGACACGGCACCATCTCAGGCCTGCCAATCGTGTTTTTGCCGCGCCACGACAAGGGCCACCGGCTGTCGCCATCCGACATCAACTACCGCGCCAATATCGACGTGCTTAAACGCGCGGGCGTCACCGACCTCGTT
>VAZG01000212.1 GCA_005885285.1 Alphaproteobacteria bacterium
TGCCGCCCTCTATGCTGGTGGTGATCAGCGCGCTCGCCGCGGTCGCGCGCTGGGTGATCACGGCACAAGATCCGCCGATCGCGATCCTTGCCATTGTTCAGCTCGCGCATGGCCTGACCTTTGGCTTGACCCAGGTCGGCACCATGAGCCTGATGGTGCATCATGTGCCGGGCCACGTGATGGCACGCGGCCAGGGCTATCTCGCCGCCTGCAGCGGCGTCGTCGCAGCTCTCGCCTCGATCGTGTCCGGCGCGGTCTACGCGCGTTACGGGCAGGGCGTCTATTACCCGATGGCCGCGATGGCGGGATCGGGTGCCATGGTAATATGGCTGGCGCGGCACCGGGTATCTACTGTACTGGCCGATCACCCCCACAGCGCGGCATCCGGCGGATAAATGAGGCTGCCGTCATAGCGCAGGCCGCCGTCGCGGTCGCGCGCCAGCAGCAGCGGACCGTCGAGATCGACGAAACGGGCCTGCGTCGTCAATAGCATCGCGGGCGCCATTGCGAGCGAGGTTGCGACCATGCAGCCCACCATGACCTCAAATCCAAGCGCTTGCGCCGCGTCCGCCATTGCGAGCGCTTCGGTCAGCCCGCCGGCCTTGTCGAGTTTGATGTTGACGGCGTCATAGCGCCCGCGCAGTCCTTCCAGTGAAGCGCGGTCATGCACGCTCTCGTCGGCACAGACCGCAAGCGGCCGGCGGATACGCGCCAAGGGCTCGTCCGCGCCCGCGGGCAGCGGTTGTTCGACCAGCGTGACGCCGGCACTCGCGCATACGGCGAGGTTTCGTTCCAGATTGTCCGGCGTCCATGCCTCATTGGCATCGACAATCAGCTCGGATTTCGGGGCCGCCTGACGCACGGCGGCGATGCGCATCGCATCGTCATCGCCGCCGAGCTTGATCTTCAGAAGCGGCCGGTCCGCCGCCTTGGCGGTCGCCGCCGCCATTACCTCCGGCGACCCCAACGAGATCGTATAGGCCGTCATGCAGGCCTTGGGCTCAGGCCGTCCCAACAGGTTCCAGGCCCGCCGCGAGCTGCGTTTGGACTCGAGGTCCATGAGGGCGCAATCCAGCGCGTTGCGGGCGGCCCCTGGCGGCATTGCGGTCTGCAGGGCGCTGCGGTCGAGCCCGCGCGCGACCGGCTCGACCATCGCTTCGAGCGCCCTCAGGGACGCCTCGGGCGTCTCGCCATAGCGCGGGTAGGGCACGCATTCGCCGCGCCCGGCATGGCCGCCATGGCGGACCTCCGCCACGACGGTGATGGCCTCCGTTTTGGCGCCGCGGCTGATCGTAAAGCTGCCGGCGATCGGCCAGCGCTCGATTCGCACGCTCAGTGTTGGAAGCTGGCTGGAAGTCATTTTAATATCTGGCAATTCCCCAATCGCAAGCTTGCCCGGCGCCACCAACTATGGCTGGTTAGAGCATGATCCGAAAGCGTGTTCGACGCCTTCTTTTCTCCTTGAACGGCCGGCACAGGAGTTGGCAATCGTGAGCGGCGACCCGACGTTAGAGCGCATTGCACAGGGTAACGGGCTTGCGCTGTTCGCCGCAGGCTCGTGGACGGCCCGTTTTGCGCCTGATCTGGAGCGGATGGTGAGCGATGCCGAAAAACTCGCTGGCAGCCGCCCCAACATCTTCATCGACGTCTCGCGGGTTTCCAAGCTCGACACTTTTGGCGCCTGGCTGATCGAACGGCTGCGCCGCAGCCTGACCCAGGGCAATGTCGAGGCCAAGATCGCGGGGCTGTCGGCCAACTATTCCAGCCTGGTCGACGAGGTGCGCCGCGTGAAAGGCACGCCCGTGGTCGAGACCGGCGCTGTGACCATCACGGGCATGCTGGATCAGATCGGCCGCACCATGGCCGGAATCGGCGGCACGATGGTCGGTTTGATCGACATGCTGGGCGCGGTGCTCGCCGCGAGCGGCAGGGTCTTGATCCATCCCCGAGGCTTCCGCCTGACTTCGACCGTGCACCATCTTGAGCAGGTGTGCTGGCGCGCGGTACCGATCGTCGTGCTCATCACGTTTCTGATCGGCTGCATCATCTCGCAACAAGGCATCTTCCATTTCCGCAAATTCGGCGCCGACATCTTCGTCGTCGACATGCTGGGCGTCCTGGTGTTGCGCGAAATCGGCGTGCTGTTGGTGGCGATCATGGTCGCGGGCCGCTCGGGGAGCGCCTACACCGCCGAACTCGGCTCGATGAAGATGCGCGAGGAAATCGACGCACTGCGCACCATGGGATTCGATCCGATCGAAGTTCTGATCCTGCCGAGAATGCTGGCGCTCATCATCGCGCTGCCGATCCTCGCCTTCCTCGGCGCCATGGCCGCGCTCTATGGCGGCGGCCTGGTGGCGTGGCTCTATGGCGGCGTCGACCCGGAGGCGTTCCTGCTGCGGCTGCGCGACGCGATCTCGATCGATCATTTTACGGTCGGCATCATCAAGGCACCTGTCATGGCGGCGGTGATAGGGATCGTCGCCTGCGTCGAAGGCCTTGCGGTGCAGGGCAGCGCCGAATCGCTTGGGCAGCACACGACGGCATCGGTGGTGAAGGGGATCTTCTTTGTCATCGTCATGGACGGCGTGTTTGCGATCTTTTTCGCCTCGATCGGAATGTGATGATGCCGCAAGCTGCCACTGACGCCATCATCCGGGTTCGCGACATCACCGTGCAGTTCGGCGCGACGCGCGTGCTCGACGGGCTCAATCTTGATGTCAAGGGCGGCGAGATCCTGGGGTTCGTCGGCCCATCCGGTGCCGGCAAGTCGGTGCTGACGCGCACCATCATCGGCCTCGTGCCCAAGATCGCGGGACGCATTGAGGTGTTCGGCATCGATCTCGATGCCGCGAGCGCGGCGGCGCGGCGGGCGGTGGAGCGGCGCTGGGGTATTCTGTTCCAGCAGGGCGCACTGTTTTCTTCGCTGACCGTCCGGCAGAACATTCAGTTTCCGGTGCGCGAATATCTCAAAGTGTCGCAGCGGCTGTTGGATGAGATCATGGTGGCGAAGCTCGGCATGGTCGGCCTGCGCCCCGAGGTGGCCGATCGTTTTCCCTCGGAATTGTCCGGCGGCATGATCAAGCGCGTGGCACTGGCGCGCGCACTCGCGCTTGATCCGGAACTCGTCTTCCTGGATGAACCGACCTCGGGCCTCGATCCGATCGGCGCCGGCGATTTCGACGAGCTGGTGCGGACGCTGCAGCGCACTTTGGGCCTGACCGTTTTCATGGTAACCCACGATCTGGACAGCCTTTACACCGCCTGTGACCGCATCGCCGTTTTGGGCAACGGCAAGATCATTGCAGCGGGATCGATGGCCGATATGCAGGCTTCGCAGCATCCCTGGTTGCGGCAATATTTCCACGGCAAGCGCGCCCGCGCTGTCATGGGCTAGTGTTTGGATCAATAATCGGAGTTTTGGATGGAAACGCGGGCGAACTACGTGCTGATCGGAGCCTTCACGCTGGCGGTGATCGCCGCCGCGTTCGGCTTCGTGCTGTGGTTCCAGTCGCTTCACACCACCAAATTGCGCAGCCCGGTCCGGATCATCTTCGAAGGCCCGGCGTCGGGCCTGCGAAATGGCGGCAGCGTCAATTTTAACGGTATTCGGATAGGTGAGGTCGTCTCGGTCAAACTCGACAATCCGCGTCGCGTGGTCGCACTCGCGATGGTCGAGAACAACGCTCCGATCCGCAAGGACACGCTGGTCGGGCTCGAATTCCAGGGGCTGACGGGCGTCGCCGCGATCTCGCTGAAGGGTGGCGCGGAAGCCGCACCCGCCGTTCCGCTCGATGAGGACGGCATACCCGTGCTCACCGCCGATCCGAACGCCCTGCAGGACGTCACCGAGGCGATCCGCGGTACGCTGCAGAACATCAACAAGGTGGTGTCGGACAATCAGGAAGCGGTGAAGAACTCGTTGCGCAATCTCGAGGTCTTCACCTCGTCGCTCGCGCGCAACTCCGAGCGGATCGACAACGTCATGGCGAAAGTCGACGGCGTGATGGGGAAGGCCGACAATCTGATGCTCGGCCTCAATACGCTGGCCGGCGGCAAGGACGGCGGCGAGTTGTTCCAGGCGGTGAAATCGATCCGCGAACTCGCGGAAGATTTCGACAAGCGCTCGGGCGCATTGATGGCCGATAGCCGCCGCACGCTCGGCGACATCAGCCGCGCCGTGATCAACCTCGACCGCAACCCGACGCGCCTGATTTTCGGCCCGGCCAATGCCAGCGCACAGCCGGCGGCGGCCGCACCCGCCGCTCAACCCGCGGCGGCGGCGAGCGAGAAGAAGCGGCCGTAGCTTGGGCGGAAGCCGCAGCCGTCGCGCCTCGGGATTTACAGGTTTGGTTTTCAAACAGACAAGTCCAGTCCAAGTGTTGGTCAGGGCGGGCCATAGCCGTCCGAAGGACGGCGTCGCTTCCGCTCGCCTATCCCGGCCATCTGTCTTTTTTGGATACAGCTTCGCGCTCCCGCAGCGCGGATTGCGCCCGAGTCGTTCAAGAATCATTCGCCCAAGAAAATAGAGGGCGCAGGGAAAGCCGGGTGCCGGTTGCACCCGCAGCCTCGCGCGCAACAAAAAAGCGCACGAGCGTAGTCGCCACAGGTTCACCGAAACAGTCCGGCCTTCCCTGCGCAATGGTTTTAAGGGCTTATAGCGCGCTCTCCTCGGCGACGAATTCGTCTTGTCACCGTCATTGGCGAATTAGCGGCATGTCCGCACCCGGTTGGGCCGACACGCCTCCGCCAACTTGACACCAGCAACGGGTGCCAGGACCACACGGTTTTGCCGTCCGCTTCAGCGTCTCTCGCCAACGCGCTTTGTTTCGCTCACAGGCCAAAACCCGCCCTGCGAAACCTCACGCGCTCAACGCTGCCGCGTCCACCGCATCCCATCCCAACGTCCGTGACGATCGCGATACGCCCCTCGTTTCGGGACGGGATGCTGCGAATGTGAGGCTGATTTGGGGTCTTCGGCAATGCCAGGGACATGCGACAGATTAACACGACGGGCAATTTGCGCATGGCGCCCATGTGCAATCGCCCGACCGGGGCAAATCAGTACGACAAAGCGGACCGCAGACTCACGGGATGCGGCTTACATCCAGCCAGAGACCGGTTTGTGGCCTTCTCGTCGAAGAAACAGCATATCACGTGTCGACTTTGCGGCCGGCTTCGTGCGAACGGGCGAAATTGAGATCGGCCCCGACCAGCGGCGAACGGCGCAACGCGGCGAGGACGCCGCCCTTTTTCGTCTTCGCCTTGCCGCGCCTGACTAACCCATGCCGATAAATTTCGGAGCGCTCGTTTCTTAAAATCCGTTTCGTATCGAAGCCCCGCGCGACTATGCTGCCGGCGAGTGGCTGGTGTCCACATCGCTCACTTTCCATGATGGCTTGAGCAATCTCTTGGAATCACACGATGCGTGGCCGCTCAATCCTTTCGGATGGGCTCTAAAGAAAGGCGTCCAATGGCTGAGCGCATCCATCCCTTTTGCGATTCGCGTCTGGCCCGGATTGAGCCCGACGACCGCCTCGTGGTACTTGCCCGGACGATACAGGCGCGGGATCCCGGAACGGAAGCCGAACTAAAGGACAGCGCCGTTAACTGGGCGCGCTTTGGGGAAACGTGCCTCGGGCAGGCGCTCTATCGGCACCGCTCTGTCTTTCGGAACGCTTCGGAAGCGGCCGTGTGGAGCCATCTCGAACTGAGCTACTTTCGCGACATAGTTCCTGCCGACGCCATTCACGAGCTCGTGGTCAAGCAGCAACCGGCGGAGACGCAACTGCTGCGCGCGGAGATTCTGTTGACCACCCCCTCGGCCTTCATACTGCCGCGAAATTGGCAGGGCTCGACCGATCGGCCCGAACGGCAGGCGTCGCTGGAATACATCGAGGTGCAATCGCCCTATCTTGGCGAATACAGAGACATCATGCGGAAATTTATCGGGCCGGCCGCGGCGAAGCTCGTCGAGGCGAACAAGATTGGGACGTTCAGGACGATGGAGACGGCGGCAGTGCTCTACCGTGACCCAGCGCTGAAGATCAACTGGAACCAGATTCATCTGTGCGAAGTGAATGCCGACGGCTTCAATGGGTTCGGCCAAGAGTTCGATGCCGCGCTCCGCGAGGTTTCGCCGGACGGCGGCTTTGCGGCCGTCTTTGCCGGCCTCGACCGCATGCGCATGATCCCCCGTTGGACCTTCAACGATCCCGTGGTGGAGGCGGACACTGCGGTCGGGCGGGAAGGCACAGCGGAGCCACGGGCGGAATCCGGCCCAGATCGTTCGCGTGGCGGCTCGGCCTAATCCCGCATCCGCCCTTGTGCAATCGCCCGACCGCGGCAAATCAGCAGGGCGAAGCGAACGCCGGACTCACTTGGGACGGTATCGAAGGGCATCCACCAGCAGCGAAAACGCCGGCGATGGCTGGCGACGGCTAGGATAATAAAGATGATAGCCGGAGAATGGTGGACACCAGTCGGAAAGAACGCGGACAAGTTGGCCATCGGAGATGTACCGCCGTACATGTCCTTCCGTGAGGTACGCAAGGCCAAGACCTTTAAGCGCTCCTTCCAGAAGGAGGCCCGCGCTATTGAGCACAAGCTGCCCCTCGACACGAACGTTGAGCTCTCGCCCGTTCTTTTCGAACTCCCACGCGTAGAGGCTGCCGCCGTGAGTCGGCAGGCGAAGATTAAAGCAGTTGTGGTTGGTCAGGTCCTGCGGCGTCTTGGGCCGCTTGCGCTCGGCGAAGTAGGAGGGCGAGCCTACCACGGCCATCCGGAGGTCGGGGCTAACCCGAACAGCTATCATATCCTTTGCAACAAGCTCACCGGGGCGGATGCCTGCATCGACCTGTTGCGCTACGATGTTCGTGAGCCCGTAGTCGATGATGACCTCGACGTGAATGTCAGGGTACTTCGGCAGGATCTTCCCAAAGGCGGGCAGCAGGATTTCAGATGCGGCATATTCCGTCGCAGTGAGGCGAACGGTTCCGCCGGGCCTTTCGCGAAGTTCGCCAAGCGCAGCAAGGTCTGCGTCCATTTCGTTGAACTTGGGGCCGATGCTCAGGAACAGCCGCTCTCCGGCCTGAGTTGGTGTCACGCTGCGCGTCGTCCGGTTCAAAAGCCTGACGCCGATCCGCTCCTCCAGGTTTCGGATGATCTGGCTCAGGGCGGACTGCGTCATGCCCAGCTTCGCCGCGGCACGCGTGAAACTGCGTTCCCGCGCCACCGCGAGAAAGGCGAGGAGGTCGCTCGCGTCTTCTCGATGCATTGATAAGCCTGACTAATGACTGCGTTCAGAACTTATCATCTAATCGGGCGATAACGGAAGTCTTAGGTTCGGATCAACCGACCGACGGCCGCGCCGACGCGGCAGGAACTCTGAGGCAACTGGATGTCGCTTACAGCAATGCAAGAGCCGGTTGCGGCCCCGCGTATGGCGGCGACGTTGTTGCCGATCATGGGGGTGGTGTTTGTCGCCTTTCTCGTCATTGGCGTTGCCATGCCCGTGCTGCCGCTGCACGTCCATAACGGATTGGGATTCGGCACGATCGTGGTTGGCCTCGTCGCCGGCAGCCAGTTCGCTGCTGCCCTGATCTCGCGACCATGGGCGGGCCACTATTCGGACAGAAGCGGAGCCAAGCGCGCAGTGGTCGTGGGCCTAATGGCGGCCAGTGCTTCCGGGCTTCTCTATCTCTTCTCTCTGCTTTTTAGCGGCGCTCCGCTGACCTCGATCGCGATGCTCTTGCTAGGGCGAGCCTTGCTCGGCGGGGCGGAGAGCTTCATCATCACGGCTGCCGTGAGTTGGGGATTGGCACTCGTCGATCCCAGGAGCATGGGCAAGGTCATTGCCTGGGTAGGGTCGGCGATGTTCGCGGCCTTCGCGATCGGCGCGCCGGCCGGTTCTGCGCTCTACGCCGGCTACGGCTTTGCGGCAATCGCGGTTGCTACGGTGGTGGCTCCTCTGGGCGCACTGCTCCTCGTTGCGGCCCTTCCCACAGTGGCTCCGGTGCCCCACACCCGCTTTTCGTTTGCCAAAGTGGTTGGTGCCGTATGGGTACCGGGTTTCGGCTCGGCACTTGGCAGCGTAGGCTTCGGCGCGGTGACCACTTTCGCCGCCTTGCTGTTCGCAAACCGAGGGTGGGCCAACGGATGGCTGGCCTACACAGCTTATGCGACCGCATTCATTCTGGCGCGGGTTTTCTTTAGCCATGTGGCCGATACGATCGGCGGGGCGAAAGTCGCGCTGGTCTGTGCATTGATTGAGGTCGTTGGCCAGGCGCTCATCTGGTTGGCCCCTCGGCCTGAGATCGCTTTCGCCGGAGCCGCGCTCACGGGATTCGGTTTCTCGCTGGTTTACCCCGGCTTCGGCGTCGAAGCGGTCCGACGCGTGCCGGCGCATAGCCGCGGCCTGGCCATGGGGGCCTACACCGCCTTTCTCGACTTGGCCCAAGGCCTTGCGAGCCCGGCGCTTGGCGTGATCGCGAGCGGGACAAGGCTGAACGTCGTGTTTCTCGCCAGCGCCATCACCGTGCTCGGCGCCGCACTCGTCGCGTCGTGGTTGCTGGCTCACCCGGCAACAATGGAGTGAAGGCCGCAATGAGACTGCTTGGTGTCGAGGAGGTAGCGTGTCACGAGTCAACCTTGCGGCCGGCTTCATGCGAACGGGTGAGATTGAGATCAGCCCCGACCAGCGGCGAGCGGCGCAATGCGGCGAGGATGCCGCCGTTTGGCTGCCTCATACCACGCTTGCCGAACCGACGCCGATAGTTCCGCCGCGTTCTTTTCTTCGCAGTGTTGCCTAAACCCGACTCCCAATCGAACCAAACACGGAAGCATTGCTGCCTCCGTTTTCTATGTCGCGATCAGCTCGCAACCCTACCCCAGCCGTCCCGCCGCATGTGCGAGCAGCGTGTACACCAGCCCGGTCTCCGAGGTGAGGTGGCCGCGCAGCGCTTGCGGCCCGCGGTCCTCGCGCGCGACCTCGTCGAGCAGGCGCTCGAATTCGGTGATGTAGCGGTCGACGGTCTGCTTGAAATTGCGGTCGGCGCGATATTTGCGGGCGACCTCATCGAACGCCTTCTGGCCGGCCGGGGTGTAAAGGCGCTTGGAGAATGCCTTGCTCTCGCCGCGCTGGTAGCGGTCCCACATTTCACCCGCGAGGTTGCGGTCCATCAGCCGGCCGATGTCAAGCGACAGCGACTCCAGCGGATTGCCGTTGCCTTGCTGGGGCGCACGGCCGCGCGGGGCATTGCCGCCGGCGGCATCGGTGCGGCTTAACAGATCGGAAAGCCAACCATCCTGTCCGCCATTGGAGCTCGCGGGGCTGACCGGCGGCGCTTCGGTGCGGCGCGAGACAGGGCCGCCGAGATCGGGCGGCGGCAAGGTCGACGCGCTGCCGGCACCGCGCATGCGTGCTTCATCGCGCCCACCGACGGCTGCTGCCAGCACCGGCTCTTCCTGGCGCTGGACATTGGTGCGGCTGCTCGAGACCACGTCGAGCCCGCGGCCGTGATGCGCCACGATCCGGTTGAGTTCCGCCAATGCCTCGATCTGGTCGACGATGACCTTGCGCATCTGCGCGGTGCTCTCGGCGGCCTCCTGCGGCATTTCCAGGACGCCGCGGCGAAGATCGTTGCGCGTGGCTTCCAGCTCGTGATGCATTTCGGACGCCATCTGCTTCATGCTCGAGACCAGGGTGCCGAACTTTTCCGCGGACTGCTTGAACATGGCATCGGCTTCTTCCGTGGTCTGCCGGTAGATGTCGTGCATGGATTCCACGGTCTGCCGGTGCTCCTCTTCGGAAGCTACTCTGACAGCTTCGAACTGTCGGGTGATCGCGGCCGAGCCCGCGCCTGCGGTCTCCGCCACCACGCGCGCGATATCGCGGGCGCGTTCTTCGGCGGCGGCAAGCGACTCATCCAGCAGGCTGGTGAATCGCGACAGCCGCTGATCGAGATCGGCGGTGCGCAGATCGATTGTGCTGACGAGCGATTCCAGCGTCGCCTTGCGTTCGGCGACCGAGGCGGTGGTGTTGCGGTTGCTCTGCTCGACGATCGCAGCGGCCTCGACCAACGCCCTGCCGTGGCTCTCGAACTGGCCGGAAAGCGCGCCGAGATCATCCAGCGCCCCGGCGGTCTTGGAGTTGAATATGTGCAACTGGTCTTCCAGCGTCTGAGTAGCGGCGCCGTTGCGCGAGGTGACGTCGTTCATCGCGGACACGAAGTCGGCGACGCGTGTGACAAGCGCGCGCTCGAGCGAATTGAGGTTGTCGTGGGCGCCGGTCAACACCTCCTGCAGCAGGATATTGCCTTCGCGCAACCGCTCGAACAGGGCGACCGTGTCGGTACGCAGAACCTTGCTGGTCTCCTGCATCTCGGTCACGGCCGCGATCGACACCTGGCGCGATTGCTCGATCGCCGCGCGAGAAGCCTGCTCCAGCTCGCGCAGCGACTTGCTGACGGCGCCGGTGGCAAGTTCGCCGGCGGACGTAATCGTCCGCGCGACTTCGGTGCCGTTGCCCAGTATCGATTGCGAGAACGCCTGGCTGCGGGTTTCGATCGATTTCAGCGCTTCCGAGGTGACGCGGTCGATATCGAATGTGAGCTGGTTCGTCTTGCCGGTGATAGCCTCGACCAGGGTCCCGCGCTTGCCGTCGATCATCTGTGCCAGCCGATCGGTCTGCTGCTGCACCTGGCTCACGATCTCGTCGGTCTTGCCGGTCATCGACGAGCCGAAGGCGCTGCTGGCGGCAAGCACCGAGCGTTCGATTTCCGCCGACGTCGATTTGACCTTGGCGCTGACCTCGTTCGATGCGGCCACCAGCGAGTTCTGCGCGCTCTGCGCGCTGGACTGGATATTGTCGGTGGTTTTGGCGGTGACCGTAGAGAGCGAGCGTTCGATGTCGGCCCCGACGGAGGCGAGGGTGCGTTCCATGTCCGCAGCCAGCGACTTGACGTGATTGGCGGCATCGGAGGACGCGGTCACCAGCGTGGTCTGCGCCTCGCGCGCGCCGTTGAGGACGGAGGTGGCTGTGGCAGAGCCGGCGGCCGACAGCGTTCGCTCGACGTCGGCGGCCAGCGACTTGATCTGGCTCGCGGCGTCGCCGGAGGCGGTCACCAGGCTCAACTGGGCGTCGCGGGCGCTGGTCAGGATCGAGCTCGCGGCCGAGGAGCCGACCGCGGTGAGGGTGCGTTCGACCTCGCCCGAGGTCAGCTTCAACTGCGCGCCGACGTCCGAGGAGACGGAAAGCAGCGACTGCTGGGCGGCGCGCGCGCCGGTCTGAATGGTCTCGCTGGTATTGACCACGAGGTTGGTGAGCGAGCGCTCCGCATCCTCGACATGGGAGCGGATGCCGGAGGAAAGCATTTCCGCCCGTGCCACCAGATCGTCGCTGGCCTGACGTCCTGAGCTCTCGATGCGGCCCGCCACGGCTTCGACCCGCGAACCGAGCAGGTCTTCGAACTGCGCGACGCGCACATCGATATCATTGGCGACCGCGCCGACCCTGCTCTCGATACCCTGGTGGATCTCCTGGAACCGCGCGGTGATGGTGTCGGTGAGTTGCGAGGAGCGCCCGTCGATGGTCGCGGTGACGTTGGCGATGCGGCGGTCGATCGCCTCGATCGCCTGTGCAGTGCCGTCGGTCATCGTCGCGGTGAGGAAGGTGAGGCGCGAGTCGATCGAGTGGATCGCCTGCGCTGCGCCATCGGTCAGCGAGGACGACAGCGAGCCGAGACGGCTGTCGATGGTCTCAGTGACGGACTTCGCGCGCGTATCGAAGGTCTGCTCGAGCGACTTCAGCTTGTTGTCAAGCGAACTATCGAGATTGGACACGCTGCCGTGCAGCGTAACCTCAAACTGCGCAAGGCGCTGGTCCAGCGAGGCGGTGATCTCGCCGCCATTCGAGGTCAGGCGGGTGTCGAAGTTGTCGACATAGTTCTTCAGGCTGTCGGCGATGTCCTGGGTACGCTGGCCCAGCCGCTCGACGATCTCGCCGCCGAAGGTTTTGACGGTGCGGTCGAACTCCGAGATGTGGCGGGTGATCAGCGCGCCAAGCGTGCCGCTGTCGCGGGAGAATTTTTCCGATAGTTCGGCACCCTGATTCTTCACCAGCTCATCGAAGGCGCTCATCTGCAAAGAGAGCGAATCGTGCGCGGTCTCGGTCTGGCTGACGACCTTCGCAACCAGGGAATTCACGGTCACGTCGAGCGCCTCGCCGGCCTTGTCGCCGGAGGTGAGGATGTGGGTGGCGAGGCGATTGCCGGCTTCGTCGATCTTGTTGACGAGATCGCCGCTGCGCAGCTCGAGCTCCAGCAGCAGAGAGTCGGAGGAATTCTTCAGCGAGTCGTGAACCTGCTCGGTGCGGTCGGATATGCCGTCGACGATGGTCGAGGAGCGCTGCTCGAATTCGCCGGTGATGCGGTCGATCCGTTCGTTCAGCATCTCGTGGACGCGGTCGGCGAGGTCGACGAATTCGTCGTGCACATGGCCTGTCTTGAAATTGAGGCTGGTGGTGAGGCGCTCCGATGCATCGAGCACGGCGCGCGTGGTCTCGGCGCTGGCCTCCTCCAGACGATCGAGCAGGTCGCCGCCGCGCTCGCCGAGCGCGAGGATCATGTTGTCGCCGGCGTGGCTGAGCGCGCTGGTGATGTGGGCGCCGCGCTCCTCCAGCGCGCCGGTGATGCTCTTTGCGACCTCGTCGACGCGCGAGGCGATGGCGTCGGAGATCAGCGCGATGTCGTGGCGCAGGTCGATCTGCACGCCGGAGATGGCGCTGCGGACCTGCTCGGCCTGTCCGACCAGGTTGTCGCGCTGATGGGCGATATCCTGCAACAGCGCGCGGATCCGCACCTCGTTGTCGGTGTAGGCGCGCTCGAGCGCCGAGACTTCGTTGGCGACAAGGGTTTCAAGTTCGCCCGCGCGCGCAATCGCGCGCTCGATGCCGTCGCCCATCGCCGCGACCTCGCGGCGGATCGCCTGACCGACCGTCACCATCGAGTCGCTGGCGGTGCCCTCGGGCTCGGAGAAACGGATCGCGACCTGCGCCATCGACTGCGCGATCATGCGCAATTCCTGGCCGCGCCAGGCAAGGCTCGCGAGGAAATAGAACAACAGCACCGGCGCGAAGAACAACGCGGCAAGGCCGGCAACCACCAGCACGCCGCCGGAGCCCTGGCCGATGGCGGCCTGCAATGCAGGCAGGAAGCTCACGGTGAGGAGGCCGCAGCCGACAACCCAGACCCCGGCAAACAGGGTTGCAAGCGTGTAGACGTTGCGCGCGGGCCGGCCCTTCTGAATGGCCTGCAGAATCTGGCCGATCGTTTCGCGGTCGTCGTTGGCGGCGCGGCGCGCCTGACGCGGCTGCTCATTGGCATCGAAGCTCGAGCGCTCGCTGCTTGCGCGCGTATCGAACTGCGTTTCGCCGTAGCTGGGCGTTGCAGGCGGAATCGATAGCGCCGCCTCGTCGCGCATCAAGTGGCGGTTGGTATCAGCGGCCGCGTCGCTGATGTTCAAGGCTTCCTGAATGGCAGAAAGCGCGACTTCGGTAGGGTCTTTGACCTTCTTGGGATTGTTCGCCATGTTCAGTCTACCCCCTCGCTACCAATACGCGTCGCCGCGAGCCTTGCTCTTGCAGGCCCCACAACGGCGTCATGCCGCTGCGCGGCGCAAAGCGCGGCGTTCAGTCGGCTTGCTCGCCACCGTCCCCAAAAACATCCTATTGGGTGAGCGGCGCGAATGAAATGGCCATGGTTAAGACAATCTTAATCATCGTTAACAGCAGAATGCCCTAAGACCTTAATGATGCACAGATTTCTTGCGGGAACCGGGCGAATTGAGGCGGCAGCCCGTCAAAAACAAGGCGGACTTGCGGCGGCCAGGCTTAAAACGTTCCGTTAACCAATTCCGTGATTGGCTCGCGAAGACATTCCCGTCGGATGCGGGGATATCAGGAACATCGCCATGCCGCTTCATCTGCAACGGATCGAATGGATGTCATCGCCGCCGCTGGTTCCCGATGATGGCCCGATCGATATGGATCATCTCGAGCGTATGACGCTTGGCGATGAGAGCCTCGAGCGCGAGGTGTTGGCGATGTTCTCGGCCCAGTCGGTGCGCTTGATTAGCATACTCGCGGCGTTGCCGGCCGAGGCTGGCGAGCTTGCGCATACGCTGAACGGTTCGGCGCGCGCCATCGGCGCCTTTGCGGTTGCCGAGGCCGCCGCCGCTCTGGAAACGGCGCTGCATGACGGCGCCGATCCGATGCGGGCGCTCGCCGAGCTCAAGGATGCGGTGGCACAGGTCCGAACGGCGATCGACGCGCTGTTGCGCCGGTCCTAAAGAAACCCTGCCGGAAACAACGCGAAAGGTTTTCGCCCCAGCCGCTAGCGCAGCTTGGATCGACCCGTTATAGGACGGCTCGGACCTTATTGTCACCGATCCGGCAGCACGAGCGATCATGGCCAAAATTCATTTTGTCGACCATAACGGCGAAACCCGCACCATCGACGTCGAGAACGGCGCGACCGTGATGGAAGCGGCCATCCGCAATGCCGTGCCGGGCATCGAAGCCGAATGCGGTGGCGCCTGCGCGTGCGCGACCTGCCACGTTTATGTCGATGAAGCCTGGCGCGAAAAGGTAGGCAGCCCGTCGCCGATGGAAGAGGATATGCTGGATTTTGGCTTCGATGTGCGGCCCAATTCGCGCCTGTCATGCCAGATCAAGGTCAGCGACGAGCTCGACGGGCTTGTGGTCTCGACGCCGGAGCGGCAGGCTTAAAGCACGGGCTGGACGACGTTGACGCCGCGACGTAGCCAGCGCTGAAAATTCCTCACGATTTCCGATGTCAGCGGCGTCGGCTTGCGCGTGGCCTCGTCGATCAGCACCGTCACCGCTTGCGCCGACGCGACGCATTGGCCTTCCGAAAACACCACCTGATCGAAGGTCACCGAAGTGCGGCCGAATTTTGTGACGCCAAGCCCCATTTCGATCGCGCCCGGCCAGCGCAACTCGGCGCGGCAATGGATGTCGAGCCGCACCATGATCCAGCCCAGCCCCGGCGGCATCAGCCCGGAGCTGTGGTCTTTCATCAGCGTGACGCGACCGGTCTCGAAATAGGTCGCATAGATCGCGTTGTTGACGTGGTGATTGGGGTCAAGATCGGCGAAGCGCACGTTGTCCAAAATCCGGTAGGGAAAATCTTCCAGCCGCGGCGTGGCGTCTGAAGTCATGCGTGCATTCACGGGGGGCGATCTCCGAAGGTTTCATGCCCTTACAACCCAGTTGGTGAACTCCGGCAAGGGGCCGGACGGCGGAGCAGCCGCCTATTTATGGGCTTTCCTCCTTCGGCCCTGTTGGCTAGACAGGCAAACGCCCAATGGCTGCTTGCCAGGCGGGCGTGGTCCAACCGAAAAGAAGCGATATGAGCGAAGCGATCAAAACCGATGTGCTGATTATTGGCGCTGGCCCCTGCGGACTATTCGCCGTTTTCGAACTGGGCCTGCTCGACATGAAGACGCATCTCGTCGACATCCTCGATAAGGTTGGCGGACAATGCGCCGAGCTCTATCCGGAAAAGCCGATCTACGACATTCCGGGAATTCCGTTCGTCACCGGCCAGGGCCTTACCGAGGCATTGATGGAGCAGATCAAGCCGTTCCATCCGACCTTCCATCTCAACGAGATGGTCGAGAGGATCGAGAAGATCGGCGATCCCGCGTTTCGCGTCACCACCGACGCCGGCAAGGTGTTCGAATGCAAGGCGGTGGTAATCTCCGCCGGTGGCGGCTCATTCCAGCCGAAGCGTCCGCCGGTGCCGGGCATCGAGGCCTATGAAGGCTCTTCGGTGTTTTACTCTGTGCGCAAGATGGAGCAGTTTCGCGACAAGGATCTGATGATCGTCGGCGGCGGGGATTCCGCACTTGACTGGACGCTCAATTTGCATCCGATCGCGAGGCGCGTCACGCTGCTGCATCGGCGCGACGATTTTCGCGCGGCGCCCCATAGCGTCGAGCAGATGCGCGCGCTGGTGGCGGCCGGAAAGATGGATCTGAAGATCGGCCAGGTCACCGGCCTCGAAGGCGAGGGCGGCATGCTCACCGGCGCCGCCGTGAAGGGCAACGACAATGCGCTCTCCAAGGTTGTCTGCAATACCATGCTGCCGTTCTTCGGCCTCACCATGAAGCTCGGGCCGGTCGCGAACTGGGGCATTACGCTGGAAAATAATCTGGTGCCGGTCGAGACGTCGGCGTTCGAGACCAGCGTCCCCGGAATTTTCGCCATCGGCGACATCAACACCTATCCCGGCAAGCTGAAGCTGATCCTGTGCGGCTTCCACGAGGGCGCGCTGATGGCGCAGAAGGCCCACCGTTACGTCTATCCGGACAAGCGGTTGGTGTTCCAGTACACGACATCGTCGTCCAGCCTGCAGAAGAAGCTTGGGGTCGGTTGATTCCAACCGAAATATGGCCTTAAGCCGCGCCACGATTGGATTTGCACGAAAGCCGGGCACTAGAACCATCCTCGAAATGGCCGTAGTCTGCGGCCATTCATTTTTCAAATTGGTTCAGGTGATGCTGATGCGGAACACGTTATCCAGATTGCGACTGATGCTGCCGGCCGCGGCCGGATTTGCGATCGCCGTCGTGCTTGCGTTTTCGGCGCAGGCGGCGGAACCGTCGGCTGCGGGGCTGTGGCAGAAGGTCGAAGACGGCAAGCCGGTTGGCTGGTTTCTCTTCGTGGATCACGCTGGCGTCTTTGAAGGTGTCATCGCAAAGACTTTTCCACGCCCCAGCGATGACCCCAACGAGATCTGCTCGGCATGCACCGATGATCGCAAGAATGCGCCGCTGCTTGGAATTTCCTTTGTCAGGGACATGAAGCGCGATGGATTGAAGTATGAGGGCGGCAACGTCCTCAATCCGCAGGACGGCAACATCTACCACGCCAAGATGACCGTCAGCCCCGACGGCCAGACCTTGACGTTGCGCGGCTATCTCGGGATATCGCTGTTTGGCAAGGATGAGACCTGGACCCGCTTGCCGGATACGGCGATGGCCCAGATCGATCCCGGCATCATCGCCAAATATCTGCCGGCGCAGGCCGCCGCGGTGAAGCCGCCAGTCGCCGCGGTCAAGCCGCCTGTTGCCGCGAAGAAGAGCGCGGCCCCTGCGCCTGCGCGCTAACAAGAGCTAATCAGCGCTGCTGGGGCAGGGGCAGGATAGGCGCCTCGGGCTCCGAGACGACGTCGGGCACCGCCGCGTTAAGCTGCAGCACCGCGGCCGCCGCTTGTAGCGCCGCATCTGCCATCGCGGCGTGACCTTCGGCGCTCGGATGCACCGCGCCGCCATACACTGCCGAGAGCACGCCCCAGGTGGCGTCATGGATGTCGGAGGGCTGCATCGAGGACGGCAAGCCCTGCGGGTAAGTCATCGCCGCGAAGTAGCTGTCATTGGCATCGCGGATCCAGCGGGCGCGGGGAAGGTAGGCGCGGTATTCGCCGGCGCTGCGGCCGCACAGCATCGGCTGGTTGGCCGCGGTGACGATGTCGGGGTCAAAACTTTCGCCCTTGGGCGAAAAGCACTCGCGGTCGAACTCCGGATCGCTCGCGGCGCGGGCGCAAAAGCCGTGATCTGCGAACGCGGCCTGATGCGCATCGACGAAAGTCATGCGGTCGCCGCGCGGGTCGCCGCACAAGATGCCGGACTGGCACAGCGCCAGCGCCTTCAGTTGCGGCAGGAATTCGTTCTGCACGAAGGCAGTAACATTGGCGAGCCGCTGCGGGTCGGCATTGAAGGACGGGTGAATGTCGAAACCGGCGCGTCCGCCCGGACAAGGCGCGCCGCCGTCCGACAGCGCCGGGTTGGCGTAGGAGGTGTAGATGATGCGGGAGAGGTCGCCGACCAGTGGTTTCAGCGCCTCCCGCAGCTTCGCAAAGCTTTGCGGCAGATCGCGCGCGAGCGCCGCGCGCGAGTCGTCGACCGATGCCATCACGCCGGTGCGCCGGAACAGCGCGCGCTCGGTCACCGTGTCCACGATCACGTCAGCAACCAGCCCGGAAAAATAGATGTCATTGGCGCCGATCGACAGCAGCACCAGATCGAGCTTGCGGTCGGGCTGACGGCGCTTGGCCGCCGCGACGGCATCGCGCAATTCCGCGAGCTGGCCGCTGACGGTGCCCTGGCAGGTGCTTTGCGATTTCGAGGGCGGACATTCGCGCGCGCGCTGACTGCCGAACAGCCCGTCGGGGATACTGGCCCCGGTGCAGGCGAGCGGCAAATAGGTGACCGCGATGTGCGGATATTGCACGGCAAGCGCGAGTGCGGTGCGGGTCTGATAGCTGTAGAGCGAGCGGTGGCAGGCGGAGTTGAGCCATAGCGCGCTCTGGCGCTGCCATACCTGCAGCAAGTCAGGAGCTTCGCAGGCGCGTCCGCCTTTGTAGCCGGCCCGGCTTGGACGGTAATATTGCGCCGACGCCGAGCCCAGATAATGGCGGAAGCAGAAACCTTCATCGGCGAGCGCGATCGGCCGGTCCGGATTGCCCTCGCCGGAAGCGATGCTGTCGCCGAGGCCGGCGATGAGGATATCGCGCACCCTGATCTCGGTCGAGATGCGCTGCGGCGCCTCGGCGCCGCTTGAGACGTCGACGGTGGCAACGGTCTGGCGGCCGTATCGCACGCGCAGATTGACCGGTTCGGCGCAATCGAAGGTGGACTGCTGCGCTCCGTCGCCGTCGTCGAACGACCAGGTGCAGATCGCGCCGACAGGGACCGCGCCGGTGAGCCGCACGGTGATCGGATGATCGATCGGCGTGAGATAGCTCTCTTTGACATTGTCACGGGTACAGGGCTCGTTGACGCGACCGGAAAGATCGATGCAGAGCCGGTTGACCATGTTGCGCGCCCAGCCACGGCCATCGCTCTGCAGTTCCAGGCCCTGCTCGGAGGCGAGAATGCTGCGGTCTCGCGCGCTCTCGACATGCAGCAGGAAATCGCGTTCCTCGCGGAACAGGCGAAAGCGGTTGCGAACTTCCCACGATATCTGCAGGGCGGCGTCGCGGCCCGTCTGTGCCTGCGCCCATTGCGTCGGCAATGCCGCCAGCGCTCCCGCAAGCAGCACGCACGCGATTATGCAACGAAGGCGAGTTCGGACCATAACGCGTTTGACGTTACAGTTGGGGCAGAAATAAGAGAACTGGCCAAACCAGATAAGTTGAAGTTTAGCCCCGCGAATTCAGCCGTTTCACGGGCTCGAGCCGCTCCACCTGCCGGGGCACCGTCGCCGAGGCTGCGGCGCTGGGAAATCCTTCGTTGAGTCGGCGGCGCTGCTGCCAGGGTATCACCACGCTAAGCCAGATCTCGCGCGCTCCCATGATCGAAATCGCGGTCGCGAACGGGATTACG
>VAZG01000607.1 GCA_005885285.1 Alphaproteobacteria bacterium
CGGACCCTCGTTTGACTCGAAATGAACGTCGGTACGGGTGGATTGCTGACCTTTCATTGATCCCGAATTGAGCGGCTACATCGAGCCGTAGCGGTCATCCCACAAGCCGATCTTGTGACAACTTGGACCAAAGACCGCAACCTGGGTAACAGGTACGTCCCGCGAGCATGGGAGAGATCGCTCTAGAAAGCGCTACTGAGCAATCCGCAACAGTCCACCGATTGTGAGCCGTATCATAGCTCTGGGCAGGCCAGATTACTCTCACGCAACCAGCTTTTGCGGATCAACCGCATCCAAGAGAGCGAAACGGTGGCGTGAGATCAACGGTCTGCGCGAGTCCCGGCGTTAACCGATCCTTTCCCGTAGCTCGGCGAAGCTTGTCGCGGCAAGTCGCTTTACCGGCCCCTGCTTTTGCCGCGAGATGTTCAATGCAAGTTTTCAGAGTTTGCTCCCTAAGCGTCGTAGCTTTCGTCGGGCTGGCAAACTTAGTAGCCGCAGCGCGTCCCGACCCGATAATGTTTCTTTGCCCCACACCAGCCGCGGCGGTGGAATTCTGGACAGATCTAATTGGCACCGTGGATCGCCGCACGCATATGAACCGACCGGTGGCATCTCAAGTCGCCGTGCAGCACCGGTGCTGGCTTGAAAGCACCGATGCGCCGCGGCCGGTCGCGATGCAAGCAGGTACGATGCGGATCGGGAACGGCGGTATGAACGATGGCTACGTAACACCCGATTATTACCTGTATGTGCGGTTCCTGACCTACGGTTTAAAGCGCTCAAGGGTCGGCATTGCCTCATGATAGATTCGTTTGGTTCATATTCAACCCTCCATAGAGCTGTGCGTAAGTAAGAACGCCACGCTTGTTTGTTTGGGCGTAGCCTTTTCCCCGAATGGGATCCGATTGCGCGAGCTCATGAACGCAATCCCATCCCCCTCTAACTGCGCCTCGACTGAACGAGCTTTTGTCGTCGCAGCCGCAGTGATTCTCGCTGCGATTGTAATCGGTACGGGCTCGGCGCGCGGCCAAACTTTCGATTGTCAAACCGTGCGCACTGCCGATGAGGTGACGATCTGCCACGAGCCCGGCCTGGCCAAGCTCGACCAGGACCTGTCCGCTCTGCGACACCAGCGCAATCACGCGAAGCGGGACGACGGTGAGGACAATGAAACCCCTTTTCTAAATGCCCGTCGTCGTTGCGGCGAGAACCGCGGCTGCATCGAGCAAAGCTATCGCAATCGGATCGAGGAGCTTGCGCGATCCTTATCCGAACAAAAGTATGAACGGCTCGCGCCCGCCATCGAAACGCGCGTCGATCGGCAGCCCGATGGACGCGGCACCCAACACCGCGGCTTGGAGAGCCTGCGGCAACCGACTAATTCTTTGAGCGCGTCGCGGTCAACGAACCTGCGGTCCGTCCATGAGCCGCCGTGGACGGGCAGCACAAGAGAGGTCTCCCGTCGTTCGCAGCCCAGCGATCGCGACGATTTAGCTGAGCACACGGCGCGTGGCGGCGGCTCGCGCACCGCGCAGAGGTCAAAAGAGCAACAAGGGGTCGGAACTGAGATCCGTCACGAACTTCGAGACCAGGTCAATTCCGGCCTGGTGACGGTGATCCTCGGCGGACTTGACAGCGGCGATCTCAGCGACGCTACCGATCTCGTCACGACGCTGAAAGGGCCGCATTTGCGGATTCTACCAGTAGCAGGCGAGGGAGCGGCGAAGGACGTGACCGATCTCCTGTTTGCCCGCGGCATCGATATCGCCGTTGTTCAGACGGATGTGCTGGCCTCGCTGAAGCGGCAAGCTCCGTTTCCGGGCCTTGAAACCTTTCTTCAATACATCTCCAAACTGTACGATGAGGAGGTCCACATTCTCGCCAGCCGTGAGATTCACTCGCTGGAGGATTTAGCATCCAAGCCAGTGAACTTTGGGCCAGTTGATAGCGGTACATTCCTCACCTCGAGCGCCATATTTGGTGCCCTAGGCATCGGCGTGGACATCACCACCTTGCCGCAGCCTCTGGCGCTGGACAAACTCCGCCGCGGAGAGATTGCGGCGATGGTGTACACGGCGGCCAAACCCGCTCGCCTGTTTCAAGCGATACGGCCGGAGGAAGGGCTCCATTTCTTGTCGATATCGGGCTCGAAGGCTCTTGGCGAGCGCTATGGAGACAGCAAGCTGAGTACTGCAGATTATCCGGGTCTAATAGAACAGGATCGGTCGATCTCCACTCTGTCAGTAGGAACAGTCCTGGTAGTTTATAATTGGCCTGCTGGCACCAAGCGGTACCGCAATGTGGCGCATTTTGTGGACACTTTTTTCGGGCGCCTCGCCGAGCTGGCCATGTCACGCCATCATCCAAAATGGCGAGAGATCGATATCCATGCATCCGTTGAGGGATGGACCCGGTTTGAGGCAGCTTCGCAGTGGATCAAGAGCGTAGACCGAGATGTCAAAAAGCCCACTCGCGTTGCCGGTTCTCAGGTTCCGATGCAAGGCAGTACGCCTTCCGCCGCGCAGATGCCAAGCGCCGGAGCTGGCGATGTAGAGCCATCGATCACAGAACCGGTTGTCAATCACCCGAAGAGCGTATTTACCGCTTCCAACAAGGATCCGCCACTCTCGCCCGGTATCGCGAGCCCGC
>VAZG01000261.1 GCA_005885285.1 Alphaproteobacteria bacterium
CGACCACGGCGCCGATCATGTTGCGGTTGACATAGATATTGCCGACGGCAACGGCATCGATGATCGCCTCGACCGTATCGTCGATCCGGGAGTGGATGCCGAGCGTCAGCCCGTAGCCGGTAGCTTCGATCGCTTGCAGCACGCGATCGAGCCGCTCGGCGGGGTAGCGCACCAGGTGCAGGATCGGCCCGAACACTTCCTCGGTCAGTTCGCTCGCGTCGGATAGTTCAAAGATGTGCGGCGCGACGTAATTGCCCGCCGGCGCCGGACCTGCAAAATGCACGCGGGCCTGCTTCCTCATCCGTGCGATGTGCGCTTCCAGCTTTTCCTTGGCCTCGCGATCGATCACCGGCCCAATGTGCGTCGATGGATCGCTGGGGTCGCCCACCTTCAATTCGCGCGCGGCGCCTGCGATCATCTCGATCATGCGGTCGGCGACGTCGTCCTGCACGAACAACAGCCGCAGCGCCGAACAGCGCTGGCCGGCGGAGCGAAATGCCGACGTCACGACGTCGTCGGCGACCTGCTCGGGCAGCGCGGTGGCGTCCGCGATCATGGCATTGATGCCGCCGGTCTCCGCGATCAGCGGCACGATCGGGCCGTCTTTCGCGGCAAGCGTGCGGTTGATCGAGCGCGCGACTTCGGTCGAACCGGTGAAGACCACGCCGGCGATATAGGGGTGCGCCACCAGTGCGGCGCCGATCCGGCCATCGCCTTGAACGAGATGCAGCGCGTTCGCGGGAATGCCGGCCTCATGCAGCAGGCGGACCGCTTCCGCCGCTATCAAGGGCGTCTGCTCGGCCGGCTTCGCGACAACGCTGTTGCCGGCGATCAGCGCTGCGCTCACCTGGCCCAGGAAGATCGCGAGCGGAAAATTCCACGGCGAGATCGCGACGAACACGCCGCGTCCGCGCAAGCGCAGCACATTGCTCTCGCCGGTTGGACCGGGCATCGCTTCGCCCTCGTCAAACAGCCTGCGGCCTTCGCACGCGTAATAGCGGCAGAAATCGGCGGCCTCGCGCACCTCGGAGAGCGCATCGTCGAGTGTCTTGCCGCCCTCGCGTTGCAGGAATGCGATGAAATGCGCTTTTCGCTGTTCCAGCAGGTCTGCCGCCTTCTCGAGGCTGGCGGCCCGCCAACCTGCCGGCGTTGCGCTCCAGTCTTTAAATCCCGCCGACGCCGCGGCTACGGCCGCATGCGCCTGTTCAGGCGAAGCCGCGGTGAGGCTACCGGCCGCCGGCACTTCTTCCGCCGCAATCGCCGCGACAAGCGCGTCCAACGCCACGCGCTCGCCGAATTCCAGGCCGCGCGAATTCTTCCGGTGCGGGGAAAACAGCTCGCGCGGCAGCGGAATGTTCGGATGGGCCGCATAGTCAGGTGTACGGATGATTTCGGCCGGACGCCGCAGCAATGTCGCAACCGGCACCGCATCGTCGGCGGCAAGCGCCACGAACGACGAGTTGGCACCGTTCTCGAGCAGACGCCGCACCAGATAGGCGAGCAGATCGCGGTGGCTGCCGACCGGCGCGTAGGTGCGGTAGGCGGTCCCGGGACGATCTTCGCTGAGTTTGGCATACAGCGCATCACCCATGCCGTGCAGGCGCTGAAATTCGAATCCGCTGTCGTCGGGTGCGGCCAATTCGAGCACAGTGGCCACCGTCAGCGCATTATGGGTGGCAAATTGCGGAAAAATCCGCGGCCGCAGCGCCAGCAATTTTTGCGCGCAGGCCATGTAGTTCAAATCCGTCATCGCCTTGCGAGTGAACACCGGATAGCCGTCAAGGCCGCGCTCCTGTGCGCGCTTGATCTCGGTGTCCCAATAGGCGCCCTTGACGAGACGCACCATCATCCGGCGGTTCAGCACCCGGGCGAGATTGTCGATATAGTCGATCACCTCCAACGCACGCTTCTGGTAGGCCTGGATCGCAAGCCCAAAACCGTCCCACTCATCAAGTGATGCGTCACTGAGCGCGGCGGCGATGATTTCGAGCGACAGTTCCAGCCGATCGGCCTCTTCGGCGTCCACGGTGAAATTCAGATCGTAAGCCTTGGCGCGTTGCGCAAGCTCGATCAGCCGCGGCACCAGTTCCGCCATCACGCGGCCGCGGCTCACGGCCTCAAAGCGCGGATGCAGCGCGGAGAGCTTGACCGAGATGCCGGGCCGGTCGGGCAGGGGCCTTTCACCGGCGGTGGTGCCGATGGCGTCGATCGCGCTCGCATAGGAATTGAAATAGCGCGTCGCATCATTGGCGGTGCGCGCGCCTTCGCCGAGCATGTCGAACGAATAGCGCGGGGCGCGCGGCGGTGCCGCCTGGGAGCGAGCCCGCGCCAGCGCGGATTCGATCGTCTCGCCCAGCACGAAATGGCTGCCCATTAGCCGCATCGCCTGCCGCGTGGCGGCGCGCACGGCCGGCACGCCCAGCCGCTTGGCGAGCCGCCCGATCGTGCCTTGCGGGGTTTCGCCAGGCTGGATCACCCGCGCCGACATGCCCAGCGCCCAGGCTGAAGCATTGACCAGGAAGGCGCTGGACTTGGTCTCATGGTGGACGAAATCACCTTCGCCAAGCTTGTCTTCGATGAACTGGTCGGCGGTGCGGGCATCCGGCACGCGCAGCAAGGCTTCGGCGAGCACCATCAGCGCCAGGCCCTCTTTGGTCGAGAGCGCGAATTCGCGCAGCATGTCTTCGACGCCACCAAGCCGGTCATCGCTCGAGCGGATGGCATCGATCAGGCGGGCGGCAATATGGTCGATCCGCGCGTCCTGTTCGGCGCTCAAGCGAGCGGTTTTCAGCAGTGCCGGCGCGATCGCACGATCGTCCGGCGCGTAGGCCGCACTGAACGGCGGAAAGGACGTGGGAGCAGACGTCATGGCTATTCCCGTTCGAAGCCCATCATGCCGCCGGTGGCGGCCGAATTGAAGTTCCTTACGGGATGCCGGCGATCAAGTTCGGAAACAAAGTAAGGTGGTCTTGGCACCGAGAAATCCCCGCGATAGTTTCCGCACCGCTGTTTGCGCGACGTGCACAGACGAATGGGGCTCATGAACGGGAACGAACGACCAGAGCGTGATGACTTTTCTTCGAGTCGTCTTCCCGCTCTATCCTTTTGTGTGAGCATGATCTTTTTCGGAAAACCGGTCCTCACTTTTCCGGATCATGCTCTAGCCGGGACACGCAAGGTCCTCGCCTTTTGCTGCTTCGCGCTCGGTTCGACGCTAGCCGCCACGGTTCCTGCATCCGCCCTCGAACTGACCGAGCCGCAGGCGGCGCTTTACACCACTGTATCGATTTTTCCGCCCAGCGCGGCAAAGATGACGGTTTGCTACGGTTTTGTCTGCCGGCGCCGCGAAATATTGGATTTCACGGCGGCAGATCGCGCCGCGCTGACGAAAATTCTTGGCTCGGGCCGGGCATCGGCTGCCGCCGAACGGGCGGCGGTACAGAAAGCCGTTATCTGGTTCGATCGCCGGATGGGACCCGTCATCGGCACCGCCAAACGGGTCGCGAAAGCCGATTTCCGCTATTTCGACGCGCCGCACAACTACGATTGCTGGGACACAACGCGCAACACGACGAGCCTGCTGCTGGTGCTGCAGGAGTGGCGTCTTCTTAGATATCATGTGGTCGGCAATCCGCATTATCGCGGCAACGCTCTGGTCCTGCAGACGCCGCACAACACCGCGGTGCTGGTCGATCGCGGAACCAAGATCGAATGGGCCGTTGACCTCTGGCCGCGTGGCTATTTGCAGCCGCCGGATGTCATGCCGATCACCCGATGGGTGACGGAAGACTGATCGGACCGCCCCGGCCAAGGCTCAGACGAGCTGCACCCGCAAGAGCGGTTTTCCGCTCCTGCCGAATGCAATTAACCTAATCAGATTTTCGGAAAAAGCCCCACTCCCGGACGAGGTCCGAGAGAGCGCTAAACCTTGAGGTTTTCGGCCGAAGTCTTGCCGCGATTGGCAACCTCTTCGTATTCCACTGTCTGCCCCTCATTGAGCGTGGAAAGACCGGCCTTCTCAACCGCTGAAATATGAACGAATACGTCCTTGCCGCCAGCAGAGGGCTGGATGAATCCATAACCCTTGGTGGGGTTGAACCATTTAACTGTACCTTTAGCCATTACGTCGTCTCCGCGGGATCGAAAACAGAAGCCAACCGCCGGTCCCCGCCAACCGGCACGTCCAGCGGAAGCAAGATATACGATGATTAGGGCAGCCTTGATAGCTCAAAGGATGGCCGATTTTGTTCGAAACGACCGATATCGCGGCGCATTTGCGGCTTTTACACGTCTTTCTCGATCATTTCACGCAGCAACGGCCGGTCCGGTTCGGCCGGAACGCGGGGCCTGGCAGGCGCGCACGGCGCGCCCTGGCGCGAAGCTCAGTAGGTCGCGGCCAGGTATTCGACGATCTTGGGAACGTCAGCATCCGCGATCGGCGCACCATAAACCTTGATCATCTTGGTCACCTCGGCCTGCCAGAAATCCTTCTTGAATTTCGGGCCCCGCGGCTGGGTAGAGACGTAATCGGCCGAGTGACAGGCGGTGCAATTGTTCTGCACGACTTCAAGGTTAGGTCCAGCCTTGAAGGCCGCGGTCTCGTCGGGAAGCGTGTAGGAGATCGGCGCCGCGCTAGCTGAACCAAGGCTTAGCGCTGCAAGGCTTAGCGCTGCAAGTCTCAGCGCTGCAAGTCTCAGCGCTGCAAGGCTTAATGCCGCGGCGACGAGGGTGAGCAGAGGCGCGTGCTTCACGGAAATTCTCCTTCACGCCGCGGTGACGCGCACGGTTTCGACGACGTTGCGCAAATAGCCGGCCGGATTCCACAACGGTTCCGTCGGCTGGGTGTCGCCGGCATTGTTGGTGGCGCGAACCTTGAGCTCGTGCGGCCCTGCCGCGAGCTTTATCGGCAGCTTCCATTCGCGGAACGAATATTTTCCGAGATCCTTGCCGAGCTTCGCCGGCGTCCAGGTCTTGCCGCCGTCGATCGCAACCGCGACTTCCCTGATGCCCTTGCCGCCGTCGAACGCGATGCCTTTCAGCATCGTGCTGCCCGGCTTCAGCCTGGCGCCGTCGGCGAGGCTGGTGATGAAGGAGCGCACCGTGAAGCGGCCGATCGGGATCGTCGCCTTTGGCGCGGTGCCCGGCTCGACGCAGTTGCAGGGCGTGTCCGGAATCCGGTAGGCGGACTTCATCCAGAAACCGTCGAATACGTTGTCGATGACGGTGATCTCGTTGAGATGCTTCACCCAATAGGTGCCGTAATAGCCGGGCACCACAAGTCGAAGCGGAAAGCCGTTGAGAAGGGGCAGGTCATCGCCGTTCATGCGGTAGGCCAGCATCACCTCGCCGTCGCGGGCGTGGTCGATGTCGAGCGCCTTGACGAAATCCGGCGTCGTGTCCATCGCCGGCCCATCCATGCCGTTGAAGGTCACCTGCTTGGCGCCCTGTTGCACGCCGGCGATGTCGAGCACGGTTTTCAGCGGCACGCCGCGCCAGCGTGCGTTGCCCATCGCGCCATTACCCAATTGTCCGCCGGCGACGCGCGGTTCGAAAAAGCCACGGCTGTTGCCCGAGCATTGATTGACGGCAATCAGTTCGACCGCCCTGAGCTTCTTGATTTCCTTGAGCGACAGCTTCAGCGGATGGTCGATCTTGCCTTTGATTTCCAGGGTGAACTTGTCCGGATCGATGTCGAGCGGCACTCCCGCCAGATGATAGCGAACGAAGAACGCATTGTTGGGCGTGATCGCCCCGTCGTTGAAAATGGAGAAGGGCGTCTCGAGCTGCGGCGGCCGGCTGGTCAGGCCGATCATCGGGCGCTTCTGCCGATATCGCACCAGCGGCCGTTCGCCATTGTCGAACGGCAGCGTCGCGGTATCGAGCGCAAGGGCTTTTGCCGAAGCGAGGCCGGTCACAAGCGCCGTCAGGCCGGCGCGTTTCATCAGATCTCGTCTGTCGAGCATCAGACTCCCTTTGGAGCTTCTTTTGTTAGGGTGGTTCTGCACCATCGGTAATGTCTGAGTCAAATCATGCTTTCGACTGAGACAAAATGGCGGCGCATTACAAAGAAAGCCCCGACCGCTTGGCGGCCGGGACTTCCTCGATTGCACGAATGGAGTTTGATCAGTAAGCGCAGACGTTGACGGTGCGCAGGCGATAGCCGAACGGCGTCAGCGCCGGCCGCGTCACGTAGCAGCCGTCGTCGCCACCGATGTAGCCGATGCCGAAGCCGTGGCCCCAGTGGTGATGATAGCCGCCGAAACCGCCGCCCCATCCAAACGGCTTGGCGGATGCGGTAGAGGGGAGAAGCGCAAGGACGCTCAGGGAAGCTGCAGCAATAAGTGCAAGAGCAAATTTACGTAACATGGTCTTTCTCCAAAATAAGCGCCTTGGTTGTTGTTGACCTTGGCGCGGTTGTCACCCCTCGCTCGTCAGTCGTGCGCTCTGCGAATCGGGTTCGAGAGATCGAACGACGCCGCGCGGAGAATTTTATGAATACTTGTTAATGCGGGGTGCGGATCAGGCCGCGGCGACCGCTTGTCCGTCGACCATCGCGGACAAGGCCCCTGCATTCGCAACGATGCGGACGATCATCGGCTCGGCGCGTCCGCGGATCGCAACTTCCTGCTGCGGCAAATCGTCGGCCACGAAATCCGCGGTGACGCGAACCTCCTCAGAGACGATCGCTTCGCATGCAAGCGTCTTGGTCATGTCCTGCAGCCGTGCCGCGACATTTACGGCGTCGCCGAGCGCCGTGAACACCATGTGGTCGCGGTAGCCGATGTCACCCACGATCACCTCGCCGCCGTGGATGCCGATGCCGAAACGGATCGGCTCGCGCAGGTCATGGCTGAGAAATTGATTGAGCTCCTCGACATTGGCAGCGATCGCGGCCGCCGCCTTGAGCGCCTGGCGGCAGGCGTTGCGCTGCCCCGTGGCGAGCCCGAACAGCGCCAGCATGCCGTCGCCGACAAATTGATTGGGCTGCCCGCCATTGTCGATCACCGCCTGAGATACCGCACCAAGGAAGCGGTTGACGATGAACACGGTGTCGAACGGCAGCCGCTTCTCCGCAAGCTGGGTCGAGCCGCGCATGTCCACGAACAGGCTGACGAGATAGCGCTCCTGACCGATCTTGGAAGGCTGTGAGGCGTGCGCGTTGGCCGACATGGTGTGCGGCATGAACAATTGGAAGAACGAAAGATCGGCCGCGGGGCGCAACTGGCACGCGAGGCGGATCGAGGGATCGGACGTGCCGACCCGCCCAAGCACGAAGGCCTCGCGTGGCGATGGCTCGGGCAGCGCCGTGCAATCGCCGATCACGCGGATGCGACAGGTAGAGCAGCGGGCGCGGCCGCCGCAGACGCTGGCATGCGGGACGTTATAGCGTAGGCTCGCCTCGAGCACGGAAAGGCCTTTCGGGACCTTGATCGTCCTGCCGTTGCCATAAGACAGCGCAATCATGCCGCCGCGACGCTCGTGGATGGCGCGCGCGCCCTTTGCCAGCAGCACGAGGACGAGCAGGCCCAAATAGCCGATCAGGAAATAATCCTCGATCTTGCTCAAGACGGCTTGTTCGGCCGACGTGCCGACCTTGTCCGGCGCGAGATTCTCCGCCCGCCATTCGACGCTGTCGTTGTCGACGACGTTTCGTCCGCCCTGATAAAGGCCCAGCATGGCCAGCGTCGGAACCAGCACCGCCACGGCGAGCAGAAACGGCGCGGCAATCCTGTAGAACGCCTTCATCCGCAGCCAGAAATGCAGACCGATACAGCCATGAACCCAAGCGACAGTGATGACCGCATACATCAGCCACGCCTTCAGCGGCCACACGATCCAGTACGCAAAGAACACCTGCGGATAGAGTTTTTCGTGTCCGAACAGCGTCTGCCCGAGCCGCACTCCGACAATATGGGTGATGATCAGCGCCGGAATGCTCAGGCCCAGCACGAGCTGCAGCGGCTCGATCGCCTTCCAGCGAAATTGCCGGCGTTGATACAGCGCCCAGATGCCGAGCGCGGCGTGAGTCACGCAGGAGGCATAGAACACGATCCCGATCGGCGGGAATTGCCAGAAGCGGGTGTGCCAATAAACGCCGCCGGCCAGCGCCTCCATCGAGATATTGCCGAGCGCATGGTTGACGAAATGACTGACCAGATAAGCGAACAGCACCAGTCCGGAGGCCAAGCGGACCTGCCGCACGCCGACCCCGCGGGTCGACCGTGCCAGCCTGTCGCGAAAATGGGCCATGCGATCCATGGAAGAAAGATCGGCGATGGCGGGGTTTAATTCCATGGACGAGTACCTTTTGGGGCGTCTCTTAGCACAATCGGCGGTCACCGGTCTCCGGCTTTCGCTGGGCGGACGGTTCGGATTTGCGTGGCGTCTTTGGTCCTCGCGCCGTTGACACCCCACCTCGCGCAGGGGAGAAAGCGCCGTGCCAACCGTCCCCGACAACAGCGCTAAACCGGACAAGTCAGCGTTCCGGCCATTGATCGCCGCGCTCATCGTGATCGCCGCGATGACGCTGTTGCGGGTGACCTACGCAAGCCTGACGGAACTGCGCACCGACGAGGCCTATTACTGGACCTGGTCAAA
>VAZG01000608.1 GCA_005885285.1 Alphaproteobacteria bacterium
ATAGTGCGCATAGAGCGCGCCCGCGATGCCCGCGAAGAATGCCGCAAGCCCGAATGACAGCGTGCGGTATTTGGTGAGGTTGATGCCCATGATCTCGGCGGACAGATAATGGTCGCGGATCGCGACCAGGGCACGGCCGTCGCGGGTGCGCATCAGGTTGGTCACGAGGATGTAGCTGATCAAAAGGTAGGCCAGCACCACGTAGAAATATTGGCGGTCGCCGCGAAAGGTGTGGCCGAAGATCGAAAACGGGTTGGCGCTCGCGGGCACCGAGCCGCCGGAAAACCAGTCGGCGCGGGAGAAGAAGTCGAGCAGGATGTACTGCGCGGCGAGCGTCGCGATGACGAGGTAAAGCCCCTTCAAACGCGCCGCCGGCACGCCGAAGATCAGCCCGACCAGCGCGGTGACAACGCCGGCCAGGGGAATGGCGAAGAATACCGGGATCGGCGCATTGTTGGAGATATAGGCCGAGGTGAAAGCACCGAGCAGGAAGAACGCCGCATGGCCGATCGAGATCTGTCCGGTGAAGCCGACCAGGATGTTCAGCCCAAGTGCTGCAATCGCGAAAATCCCGATCTGGATCGAGATGGAGAGCCAGTAGGCGCTGAAGATCTGCGGCGCAAAGCAGAGCAGAATGACGCCGGCAATCGCGGCGTTGCGGCTGGTCCTGGTCGGAAAGATGGTGGTGTCCGCCGCATAACTGGTGCGGAAATCGCCGGAGGGAATGAGCGAGGCGCCTGCCATGAATTATACCCGCTCGATGTCTTTGGTGCCGAACAGGCCATAGGGCTTGATCATCAGGATGATGATCAAGACGTAGAACGGCGCGATCTCGTAGAGATTGCCCCAGTGCAGATATTCGCTGTCGACATATTGCGCGATGTTTTCAAGCAGCCCGATAATGATGCCGCCAAGCACTGCGCCGCCGACGCTGTCGAGGCCGCCGAGGATCGCCGCGGGAAAAACCTTGATGCCATAGGCCGACAATCCCGAAGACACGCCGTTGACGACGGCGACGACGACGCCGGCGACCGCGGAAACCGTCGCCGAGATCGCCCAGGCCATGGCGAACACGCTCTTGACGGAAATCCCGAGTGACTGTGCCACCTGCTGGTTGAACGCCGTGGCGCGCATCGCAAGGCCATATTTCGAGGCGCGGAAGAACCAGGCCATGCCGATCATCATCAAGACCGACACGACGAGGCTCATCACATAGACGGTCTGGATCTGCAAGCCGAACAGGCTCACCGACTGGCTTTCGAATACGCGCGGAAACGGCTGCGGGTTGACGCCGAATATCCATTTCAGCGCCGCCTGGAACACGGTCGAAAGCCCAATGGTGACCATGATGACCGAGATGATCGGCTCGCCGATCATCGGGCGCAGGATCAGGACCTGGATCGCGATGCCGAAGACGAACATGAACACCAGCGTCAGCGGCATGCCGAGCCAGAACGGCACCTGGTATTTCGCCAGCAGCGCCCAGCACACCCAGGCGCCGATCAAGAGCAATTCGCCTTGTGCGAAATTGACGACTTGCGAGGCCTTGTAGATCAGCACGAACGACATCGCGACCACGCCATAAAGCGTGCCGACCACGAGACCGTTGACCAGAAGCTGGATCAGGAAGGCGGTATTCATGCTGTTTGACGCCGCTGGATTGCGGGCCTGTTCCCCTCTCCCCTTGTGGGAGAGGGTGGCTTCGCGAAGCGAAGACGGGTGAGGGGTTGTCTCCGCATCGCAGCCTGGGAGATAGTACCCCTCACCCAACCGCGCTTGGGTTGACCAGCGGTGATGCCCTCTCCCACAAGGGGAGAGGGCGCATTAACGGGCACCGCGAAGCATTTTTCCGACAGCCTCATTCCGCGGCCTCCGCGGTTGCTGGCTCGCGATCGAGATCGACCACGGCGAGCGAGGTGCGGACGCGCTGGGTGGTGCCGTCCTGGAAGCGGATCACGGTATCGACCGGGATGTTGCGCTCACCGCGATAGATGGCATTGATGATGCCGGCGTATTTCTCGTTGATGACGCCGCGGCGCACTTTTCGCGTCCGGGTCAACTCCCCGTCGTCGGCATCGAGCTCCTTATAGAGCAGAAGGAATCGCGAGATGCGCTGCGCCGGCGGCAGCGTCGCGTTGACGATTTCGACCTCCTTGCGCAACAGTGCATACACTTCACCACGCGAGGCGAGGTCAGTGTAGGTGGTGAACGAGAGGCGGTTCTTCTCCGCCCATTTCGAGATGATCGAGTAGCGGATGCAGATCATGGCCGCGAGCGCGTCGCGGCCCGCGCCGAGCACCACGGCTTCCGCAATGTAGGGCGAGAATTTCAGCTTGTT
>VAZG01000262.1 GCA_005885285.1 Alphaproteobacteria bacterium
AACCATTCGATCATTGTGCTCTCGGTTCAATATCTTACGGCAGGAAGATAGCGATTAGCTTGAATTCTCACCCCAGATTCAATTCCTTGAAGAAGTCGTTGCCCTTGTCGTCGATGATGATGAAGGCCGGGAAATCGACGACCTCGATGCGCCAGATCGCTTCCATGCCAAGCTCGGGATATTCCACCACCTCGACCTTCTTGATGCAGTGCTCGGCGAGGTTTGCCGCAGCACCTCCAATCGAGCCGAGATAGAAGCCGCCATGCTCCTTGCAGGCTTCGCGCACCGCGACCGCGCGGTTGCCCTTGGCCAGCATCACCATCGATCCACCAGCCGCCTGGAACTGATCGACGAAACTGTCCATCCGTCCCGCGGTGGTCGGGCCGAACGCGCCGGAGGCATAGCCGTCCGGCGTCTTGGCAGGACCGGCGTAATAGATCGGATGGTTCTTGAAATAATCCGGCAGCGGTTCGCCCTTTTCCAGCCGCTCACGCAATTTGGCATGCGCGGAATCGCGTGCGACGATCATGGTTCCGGTCAGCGACAGCCGGGTCTTGATCGGATGTTTCGACAGCGTTTCCAGGATATCCTTCATCCGCCGGTTGAGATCGACCTTGACGACCTCGCCGCCGAGCGACTGCTCTACGGCGGGCAGATATTGTGCCGGGTTGTGCTCGAGCTCCTCGAGGTAGACGCCGTCCTTGGTAATTTTGCCGAGGACCTGGCGGTCGGCCGAGCAGGACACGCCGAGTCCGATCGGCAGCGAGGCGCCGTGGCGCGGCAGGCGGATCACCCGCACGTCGTGGCAAAAATATTTGCCGCCAAACTGCGCGCCGACGCCGAGCGACTGCGTCATTTTTAGAATTTCCTGCTCCATCTCAAGATCGCGGAAGGCGTTGCCGTCGGCCGAACCATGCGTGGGCAGCGCATCGAGATAGCGCGCGGAGGCAAGCTTCACGGTCTTCATGCAGAGTTCGGCCGAGGTGCCGCCGATCACGATCGCCAAATGATAGGGCGGGCACGCCGCGGTGCCGAGTGTCAGCACCTTTTCCTTCAAAAATGCCAATAGCCGATCCTTGGTGAGCACCGACGGCGTCGCCTGGAACAGGAAGCTCTTGTTGGCGCTTCCGCCGCCCTTGGCCATGAACATGAATTTGTAAGAGTCATCCCCCTCGGCATAGATCTCGCACTGTGCCGGCATGTTGTTGGCGGTGTTTTTCTCCTCATACATCGACAAGGGTGCGACCTGCGAATAGCGCAGATTGCGGCGCAGATAGGCGTCGCGGGCGCCTTCGGAAAGCGCGGCTTCATCGTCGCCGTCGGTGATGACGTTGCAGCCCTTCTTGCCCATGATGATCGCGGTGCCGGTGTCCTGGCACATCGGCAGCACGCCGCCGGCGGCGATGTTGGCGTTCTTGAGGAAATCGAACGCGACGAACTTGTCGTTGTCGCTGGCTTCCTGGTCATCGAGGATGCTGCGGAGCTGCTTCAGATGTCCCGGCCGCAAATAATGATTGATGTCGCCGAAGGCAACTTCAGAGAGCAAGCGCAGCGCTTCGCGCGACACCACCAGCATCTCCTTGCCCAGCACCCTTTCGACTCGCACGCCGTCGCTCGTTATCTTCTTGTAGGGCGTGGTATCCGGCCCCAACGGAAACAGCGGCGTGTGCTTATAGGGCGGAACGGGTTTTTGCTGGTCGGGAAAGGCTGACGGGGCGTTCATGGGGTGGCTCGCGAGTTAGAAACCGGCAAGCGCCTCTCCGAGACGCGCGCCGGCGGTTCATCCGTTCTAAGCACTTTTGAGAGAAAAGGAAGGTTACGGCTGGCCCTGGAGGGAGACGTGACCTCAGGCCTCGCGATCCTTCGCGCCGTGAACGATGGCAAGCACCGCGATTTCGTCCGCCTGCTCGTCTATCATGCAGACAACAATGTACGGCGGTTCGATCAGCTCACGGGTTCCTTCGACCAGACCCGGCCGTCCGATGTGAGAGAGACCCGGAATTGCAAGGCGGTCGATGCGCGCGAGAATGTGCCGGACTAATTCTGCTGCAGCGCGCGGGTTGTCCCTGGAAATCCAGTCGAGGATGTCGTCGAGGTCGGTGGCAGCAGCCTCGCGGACGACAACCTTCATTCGCCGAGGCGACGGCTCAGCCGCTCTTTGAACTCTTCGAGCGTCAGCCTGCGAGGGTTCGGATCGGCACGCCGACGCCCGACCTCCTCGACCTGTTCTTCGGTCAGCCGGTAGAGGCTTTCGTCCTGCGACTCCATCAGCATCAACACCTTCGCCGCGTCCTCCTGGCGCTCGCGCGGCCAGGTCAACACGCGATCTAGTACGGCTTTCACCTGCTCTTTGCCCATGTCGCCAATATATCACGATCGGACAAGGAAAAACACCCGCTCTTGCATTAAACGCCGACGGACGCTTCAATGGCAAAGGGCATCTCACACATGACACCACGACGACAATTTCGCCAGTCCGCTTTGCTCGCCGCGCTCGCTTGGCTTGCCGCATTCGCGGCATCGCCAGCGCGGGCGGATCGGTGCGACGATCTCGCGGGTCAGCTCAAGGGCCAGATCGATGGAATGCGGATTGGCCAGACGGCCGCGGGCACGATCTATCTGGCGCACCCGAACGCCCGGGAAATCACGCTCGGCTGTTCGGGCAAGAATTTCAGCAATCAATTGTTCGCCAAGGCTGACCGCAAGGCGTCGCCGGCCTTTCTCGATCTGATCGCCAGCGCCGCCGCCATCATCTTCACATTGCCGAAGGACGACATGCTGAAAGGCGCAACGCGCTGCGTCAAGCGGACCGGCCTGATTCACGGCGACGATGTCTCGATCCGCTACCGCCGCCTCGACATGCGCTGCACCAGGACCAAGACAGAATCCTCGATCACGATCTCGCGTAGCCTGGACCAATAGCTGCCTGAACCGATAGAAGGCGGCAAGGCCGTAACGGCCTTATCCCTCCGCCGTGACCCGCGCGACGCTGTCCAGCACCCTGCCCCAGCCGGGGTTCATGGCATCATAAGCGAATTTGTTACCGGGCAAGACGAAGCCGTCGTGAACCATCCGCACATGAGTGCCTCCCTCGGCCGGCGTGAGCGTCCAGGTTACGGTGGTATCGAGCCGCGAGCCATAGGCCGGATTGGAATCGGCGCCGCCTTTCCAGGAATAGCGCAACAGTTTTGGCGGGTTGCACGCCAGCACCTCGCAATGCACGACGCCGTCCCAGTCGCCCATTGGCGAGGTGCGGAAATTGAAGCGGTGTCCGACGGCGGGCGCGAAATCGTTCGGCATCAACCACTTCGCAATCCGCTCGCATGACGTCAGCGTACGCCATATCTTCTCGGCGCTGTAAGGCAGCACCTTCTCGACTGTGATCGAATGGGTTTCACGCATCACTCGTCTTCCTTCAGCAATCTCTCGAGGTTTTCGAAGCGTTGGTGCCAGAACGTCCGGTAGTGGCCGAGCCAGTTGATCAGGGGATCGAGACCCCCGGGCGCAACACGATAGTGGATGTGCCGGCCCTCGCGGCGCTCCATCACAAGCCCGGCGTCGCGCAGCGCACGCAGATGTTGGGATACCGCCGGCTGCGAAACCCTGGACCCCTTCACGAGGCTGGTCGCAGCAATCTCGCCTTCCCGTGCGATGCGTTCGAGTACCGCTCGGCGCGTAGGATCCGCGAGCATCTTTACGACTGAGGTAAGCTGTGCAGCGCCGGGCATAATCGATATATAAGTGTATACTTATATATTGTCAACGCCGGAATGGGCGTCCACATCCCGTTCATCATGCGGCGGGATCGGTCCCGATGCGTCGCATTTTAACGACTGGATTCACGATGCATTGGTCGCACTCGGCGAGGATGGTCGCGATGAATCGAGGGTCCCTCAGGTGAAGATTTCAAGTATCACGCCGTCAGCCCCAATAGCCGCGCCGCAGGCGAGCGCACCCAAGACGACTGACCCGACCGTCGACGCCTTTGCCGACGACGCGGGCGCGGCTCAGCCGACGCCGCCGCCGCCGCTGCCGCCCGGACAGGGAACGCGGGTGAACCAGTTGGCCTGAACCACCGTCGCTCTTGCCTTTACGGAGAAATCAGCGTCGCCATCCTGCCGGAAAATGCCTTAAATGATGGCAACGGCAAGGAGCTGACAATGCCTACCCTCAAGACCTTTACGGGCGGCTGCCATTGCGGCCAAGTGCGATTTGAAGCTACCAGCGATCTCGCCATGGTGACCGCGTGCAACTGCTCGATCTGCACCAAGAAGGGGCTGCATTTCGCGTTCCTGGCGCCGACGAACTTCCAGCTCCGGGCCGGCGAGGAAAACCTCAAGGAATATCTCTTCAACAAGCACGCCATCCGGCATCAGCTCTGCATCGATTGCGGCGTTGACGTGTTCGCCCGCGGCACGCGGCCCGACGGCACCGAGGTGATAGCGCTCAACGTCAGTTGCATCGACGGCATCGACCTCTCCACGATCGCGATGACGCCGATAGATGGACGGAACCGCTAGCCTGATCTGAGCGTCCGCAAAACGCGCCGTCGCCCGCACCGCAGGCGATCGGCCACTGGCCGATCACAAAGAACCCGTCAGCTCGGCTGACGGGCTCGTTTCATTTCAATGCTGGCCGCTCAGTACTTGCCGCGCTTGTCGTTCATGCGGTCGCCGGGCGAATATTCCGATGCGCCCTTCTTTGAACCCCTCGACTGCCCGACCGTGCCCTTGTCCTGCATTTGGTCGCCGGGGCTATTTTCGGACGCGCCCTTGCCGGTGCCGGACTTGGAGTTTTGCATTTCGTGACCGGGCGACATCTTTGAGGCGCCGCCCTTGTTTTGGGCGGCGAGTGCAAAGGCGCTCGTTCCAAACAGAACGGCGGTCGCGATGACGAGTGTTTTCTTCATCTGGATCCTCCATTGGGATGGGCACACGACAACGAGATGGGCTGCTGACTGTTCCACGTCGTGGAGCAGACGAGATGCGGGGAACCTGCGGTCGGCCGCTCGCCGCCTGCTACACATCCAGCTCCTTGTAGTGTCGAAAAATGCCGTCCTCGTTGAAGGCGATACGCCGGTCACTTGAGAGATAAGCCTTGATGTTGGGCCGCGCGGCGACACGATCGCGCAGTTCGACCAGGCCGGGAATTTCCCGCTCGAAGGCTTTCATCCGCTTTGGAAAAGCGTAGCGCAGCCCCTCCACGATCTGGAACATCGAGAGGTCGACATAGGTGATCCTGCGGCCGGTGAGGTAAGCACCGCCATGGCCCTTCAACAGCCCTTCGAAATAGCCGAGATATTTCGGCACGCGCTCTTTCCAGAACTCGTCGGTGCGTTTCTTGGCCGGCGCACGCTGATCTTCATAGTAGAGCGACGGGCCAAGCGGATGATGGGTGTCGTGACTTTCGAGCACGAGGTCCGCGATCGTCAACTGAAGCTGATGCACCCAAAGCTTGCCGGCTTCCGTCTTTGGCGCGAGCCCATGGCGCGCGCCGAGATAAAGCAGGATATTGGCGGTCTGCCCGATCAGAAGTTTTCCCGCCTTGAGAAATGGCGGCGCAAAGGGCGGCGTGTCGCCATTCCCCTCCATCATCCGCATCATTGCCGACATGCCCTTGCCGCTGCGCGCGACATCGTCATAGTCAGCGCCGGCATCTTCCAGTGCCAGGCGGATATATTCGCCGCGTCCCTGAATGTCCGGCCAGTAATAAAGCGCATATTTCATCTGACATCCCTGTTCTGTCTTCCATACGATGCGCGGTTTGCAGCATTAACAAACCAATAGAGCATCGGTTCGGCCGGCCTGTCCCGGCGCACGTACGGAGAGGCACGGGATAGCCCGCCGTCAGCGGAGCCGACCTGTCGGACGCCGACAGTTTTCAGCACATCACATGGCGATGGAGGTTTTCCATCCACTGGGGACCAGAGCCGGTCAACCCAATCGAATGTCCAGTATTGGGTCCGGTGCCAATCGCGAATGATGGTGGCAGCCGCACCGGCTGCCACCGATATCTCTTAACCACCGGGCGGGGTATATGCGACGCGAAGCTTACTGGCTTTTTGCCGGACCTGCATCACTTCGTCCTGCGTCAACAGGCGAGTGAGCGTAGGGATCAAAGAGAGACTGCGAGCCCGCCGCAGGCAAAGACGCCGCCGATATTTCGCAGGACTTCGGCACGTCCTGATGGCGGCTTTGCAATCAGGCTACATCAACGCCCATGATGCGGAAGAGGCGTTGAGGCCTGCAATCGGCGCCGCGGGGATAGCCGCGCCGTACTGGCCGCCTGGCGAGCGCCTCGGTATCCCGGTGCAGGCCGAAGGTATCAAGGCCAAGGCGCAAGCAATAGTCGAAGCATTTGCTTCGAGCCTGACAGGTCGCAGCCGTCGGAACTCCTGATTTTTTCCTGCGTTGGGGAGCAAAGGAATGACGTAGCACTTTCTCCGTCCGCAGGCCGTCGATGAAGGATTTCGCGGATGCATCATTTTCTCCCGAAGTGATCGAGATCATGACTGCTGCGCTGGAGGGAGCAATAGCCACCCTGCCGCACCCGATCAACTCGGCGCATGTCAACATCCTTGCGGAATCAATACTACGCACTGCGAAGACCGGCGAGCGGGATGTCGCGGTACTGCAAAGGATAGCCCTCGTCGAGCTTCAAATCGTTCCGCGTGGCTGACCGTTACTCCAAAACAAAAAGCGCCGCGGTTTGCTCCGCAGCGCTTTTGTCTTTTATATTAGACCGTCAGTTGGTCTGCTGGATCGCCGACAGCTCCCAATTTCCGCCGCGCGGCCGCAGGAAGGTCCAGACTTCCGTGACCTCGTCCGGCTGCTCGCTGCC
>VAZG01000263.1 GCA_005885285.1 Alphaproteobacteria bacterium
GAGCAGCACCGCGTTCCGCTCGCGCACGACATTGCTCACCGCCAGCGCGACGCCGGAGTTCGGGGTATCGGCGACGACGTCGACCTTCTCGCTATCGATCCATTGCCGCGCGATATTGACGCCGACGTCCGGCTTGTTCTGATGGTCGCCGCTCAAGACGTCGATCTTCCAGCCCTTGGCCGTCAGGCCGGAATCCTCGACCGCCATCTTGATGGCCACGATCGAGTTGGGGCCGCCGATGTCGGCATAAAGGCTCGACATGTCGTTGAGCACGCCAATCTTGACGGTCTTGTCCTGCGCCAGCGCCGAGGTCGCAAGCCCTAATCCGGCACATGCAATAAGCGCGGCATAGCGCCAGGCGAGCGTCATCCTCATGGAAATCCCTCCAATGTTAACGCCGGCCCGGCTCTCTTCTTTGGAGCTTTTTTGGGAGCTTTGGCACCGGCCTGATCGGGCTCCGTTAGCCGTTCCTGCGGAACGCCGCAATCCGCCTAAGGTTTCGTTTCTCCACGCGAACCGGTATCCGGTGCGGGCGGCTTTCCTAAGGTAGTGCGCCCGAGATCAGCTTGAACTTCTGGATACGCTTGGCGTTATCGACCTCGCCGGTATAGACGTTGCCTTGCTGGTCGATCGCCATGGCATGAACCCAGTGGAATTGTCCGGCGTTGCGGCCGTTGTGCCCGAAGCTGCCGACCACGCTGCCATCCTCGCGCTTCAGAATCCGGATTTCATTGTTCTCGCCGTCGGCATTCAAGAGCCAGGTCTGTTGGGGGTCGGGCCAGATCGCGAGGTCCCACACCGCACCGTTGCCGAGCGTGTTCTTCTCGTAGAACCATTCCTTGACGAAGGTGCCGTCCTTCTTGAACACCTGGATGCGGTTCTGGGTGCGATCGCAGACATAGACGAGGCCGTCATTGGCGATTTTCACGCAGTGCACGGGATTGCCGAACTGCTGCTGCGCCGGCGCCTTGGGATCATAAGGCGGCTGCTTGTTATCATCGGGCGGATTGCCGTAGGCGCCCCAGTGCCGCTTATAGGCGCCCGTCGTAGCGTCGTAGACAATAATGCGGCGATTGCCGTAGCCGTCGGCGACGTAGAGTTCGTCGGCCGCCTTGTCGATCGCGGTCTCGGCGGGCTTGCCGAGTTGGGTGGTGTCATTACTGCCGGTGCGCGGCGCGATCTTGCCGATCTGCATCACGAACTTGCCGTCGAGGGTGAATTTCAGAAGCACGTTGTCGTTGTCGGCGTTGCCGCCGATCCAGACAAAGCCGCGCTCGTCGACCTCGATGCCGTGCTCGCGGCCGACCCATTCGTAGCCGTCACCGGGTCCGCCCCAGGAGCGCAGCAGATTGCCGTCGGCGTCGAATTCCAGGACCGGTGGCGCCGGCACGCAGCATTTCGAGCGCGGCGGGTTCAGCGTGACGCCCTTTTCGTCCTCGGTCAGCGATCGCGGGCGCTGGATCACCCAGATATGTCCCTGCCAATCGACGGTAATGCCGCCGACCTGACCCATGATCCAGTTGTTGGGCAACTGTTTCGGCCAGGACGCATCGACCGCAAAGGCCGGGATGTCGCCGGCGTAGGCGGTGCGCGAGGTCGCGGACGCGGCGATCAGGACACTTGCCGTGACGCAGACGGAAAAAATGCTGGCAAAGCGTGCAGCAGCCCGATGGCCGCGATGTTGCGCCGGTTTCATGGCGTGCTCCCCCGATTTTGTGGCTGCGATTTTTTCCGCTTGAGAGAAATCAATCGCGCCGAAGGAGGGGAGTCAATTGCAGGGGGGTGCGCACGGTGGTTGCTTCACAAACAGTCGTCGTCGCCCGCGAAGGCGGGCGATCCAGCACGCCGCGGCTTTTCGATTCAATAACGGGTGCCTCTGGCATACTGGTTCCCCGCGTTCGCGGGGATGATGACCGATGATTTGGGAAGCGAATGCGTGCCACTCATGCCGGTACGTGAAAACTCTGGAGCATTCGGGTCTTGTAATCGTAAAGCTTGCCGGTCTCGTTCCAGTCGGGCCTGCACATTGGCACGATGAATTGCGCGACCTGCTCGGGCGTCTCCAGCGTCAACGGGTCTTCACCGGGGAATACGGTGGCGCGCATGCGGGTGCGGATCGGGCCGGGGCTGAACAGATTGACGCGAATCTGGGTCGATGCCGTTTCATTGGCCCACACCCGCACGAGGGTTTCCAGCGCGGCCTTCGAGGCCGCATAGGGACCGAGGTAAGCCTGCGCCTTGTTGGCGGCCGCCGAGGTAATGAACACGGCGCGCCCGGCGTCGGATTTCCGAAGCAGCGGCTCCATGCAGCGGATGAGCTGGAAGTTCGCGGTGACGTTGACGGCGATCACGTCGGTCCACGGCTTCAGATCGATGTGGCCGAGCGGCGAGGACGGGCCGGCGACGCCGGCATTGCCGACGAGGATGTCGAGTTTGCCGTGGCGCTCATGCAGCGCGGCGCCAAGCCGGGCGCTGCCGTCGAAATCGCTGAGGTCGAGCGGCACCAGGGTCGCGCTGCCGCCGTCTTGACGGATCTCGTCGTCGAGCTCTTCGAGGCCGCCTTGCGTCCGCGCCACCGCCACGACATGCGCACCGGCTTTTGCAAGCGCGCGCGCGGTGGCATAGCCGATGCCGCGCGAGGCGCCGGTCACGAGGGCGATACGGGAGGCGAGGGGCGGGGACATTGGGGCAATTCCGGAGCAACATTCACGGCGTCATGCGCGGGCTTGACCCGCGTATCCATCGACTTCGCAACAGACTTTCACGAAACGATGGGTTGCCGGGTCAAGCCCGGCAATGACAAGCTATCAACTCGCTTCCGCCAGCAGCGAAAGCTGACGTGGCTGCGGCTCGACCTGGGTCTGGTCGGTCAGGTGGGTCGGATAGACACCGGTAAAGCAATGATCCGAGAATTTCGGGTTGGCCGGATCGCGGCCGGGCTCGCCCATCGCGCGGTACATGCCGTCGATCGACAGGAAGGCCAGCGAATCCGCGCCGATCGCCTGGCGCATTTCCTCGAGCGACTGGTTCGCCGCCAACAGACCGTCGCGGTCGGGCAGATCGATGCCATAATAATCGGGATAGAGGATCGGCGGCGAGGCGAGGCGGAAATGCACCTCGCGCGCGCCGGCGTCGCGCATCATGCGCACGATCTTTTTCGAGGTGGTGCCGCGCACCAGGGAATCGTCGATCAGGATGATGCGCTTGCCGGCGATCGCGGCGCGGTTCGCATTGTGCTTCATGCGCACGCCGGACTCGCGAATGCTTTGCGTCGGCTGGATGAAGGTGCGGCCGACATAGTGGTTTCTGATAATGCCGAGCTCGAACGGCACGCCGGAGTGCTGGCTGTAGCCGACGGCGGCGGGTACGCCGGAATCCGGCACCGGCACCACCACGTCGACCTCGACATGGCTTTCCCGCGCGAGCTGGGCACCAAACGCCTTGCGGACCTCATAGACGGAGCGGCCGCCGACGATCGAATCCGGCCGCGAGAAGTAGATATATTCGAAGATGCAGGGCCGGGGCGGCTTCGGCGGAAACGGCTTGTGGCTCTGCGCGCCGTGCTCGTCGAACACCAGAATCTCGCCGGGCTCGACGTCGCGGACATATTTCGCGCCAATAATGTCGAGCGCGCAGGTCTCTGAGGCGAGGATCGGGCAGCCCTCGAGTTCGCCGAGCACCAACGGCCGGATGCCGAGCGGGTCGCGCGCGCCGATCAATTTCTTGTTGGTCATCGAGACCAGCGAATAGGCGCCCTCGATCGCGCGCAGCGCCTCGACGAAGCGGTCGATGAAGCGGTTGCGCTTGGATTGCGCAACCAAATGCAGGATCACTTCGGTATCGGTAGTGGATTGCATCATGGCGCCGTTGCGCACGAGTTCACGGCGAAGCGTCAGCCCGTTGGTGAGATTGCCATTGTGGCCGACCGCAAAGCCACCGGCGTTGAGTTCGGCAAACAGCGGCTGCACATTGCGCAGGATGGTGGCGCCTGTCGTCGAGTAGCGGACATGGCCGATCGCGGTGCTGCCGGGCAGGCGCTCGATCACCTCGCGTCGGGAGAAGGTGTCGCCGACGAGACCGAGCCGCCGCTCGGAATGAAACCTGGTCCCATCGAAGGAGACGATGCCGGCTGCCTCCTGGCCGCGGTGCTGCAGGGCGTGCAATCCGAGCGCGGTGATCGCGGAGGCCGAGGGATGGCCGAAGATGCCGAACACGCCGCACTCCTCGCGTAGCGTGTCCCCTTCGAGGTCGTCCTGTAATTGGATCCCGGGCGGGCCGAGGTTCAGATCGAGTTGGGCGTCATCGGAGGGGTTTTGCATCTCGTCCATTGCGCCTCTCTCTTGGCTGACCTTAATGTGCCGCGGGTTTCTCGATCAGCTTTTTAAGGCCGTCCCGGGCAGGCTTACTGTAGCCATCGCCAGGGCTGCCCGGAGGGGGCGGCTCGGCGTCAGTTTGTTCGTCGTCCGGCTTATTCTTCTTGAATCTCTTTAAGATGGTGTTCTCGGGGTCATCCGGCAAGAGCGACATCAGCCAGTCGCCGGTGCCCTGCAGCACCAGGCGGGATTTCGCCCCCGTGATCCAGTCCGGCCGCTGCTTGTCCGGGACCAGCCAGCTGAAGAACAGGAACGCCACCACCACGATCAGGAGGCCGCGGCCGAGCCCAAACAGGAAGCCCAGGGTGCGATCGAGTGCCCCGATCCGGGAATCCAGGATCATGTCGGAGATCCGCACCGTGATGACGGACACCACAATAAGGGTACCGACGAACACGCCGGCGACGACCACGCCGGCCGCAACCGTGTCGTTGTTGAAATAGGTCTTGGCGGTCGGCAGCAGCTTGTTGAAGGAATAAAGGGTCACCAGCGCCGCCGCGCCCCAGGCTGCGATCGACAGGATCTCGCGCATGAAGCCGCGGACCATCGCCAGCAGACCGGAGACCAGCATCACCGCGAGCAGGATCAGATCAAGTATCGTTATCGGCATCGGCTGGTGTGGTCCGCTCGTACGTTCAAACCTTGCGAATCGGCGTATCGGTGCCGACCAAACTGAAGGGCAGATGCTGCATGCGGCAAGCTCGGAACTGGCTCCATCCCGTTTCCCGTTTTACGCGCGGGTTGTATAGCGGCGCGGCCGGGGCGCGTCACGTCCGGCTAGCCTTCCTGACGCCGGAATCTCGCAGGTGTGGTATTTTTCTCCCCAACAGCACCGTCGCGGTTTCCTTTGGGGGCGCCGCGGGCGGCTATTTCAGCGACCAGGCTGGTTAGTCCGCCGACCGTGTTGAGGGCAAGGCCCGCATCGCCGCCGACCTCGCCGCGACCTGATTCGGGCAGTACCGCGCGCCCAAAACCGAGTTTCGCCGCTTCCTTGAGCCGGGCCGCCGTCTGGGCCACCGGGCGGACCGCGCCGGACAGCGAAATCTCGCCGAAATAGACCGCATCCGTCGGCAGCGGCGCGTTCACGAGCGAGGACACGAGCGCGGCCGCCGCGGCAAGATCGGCCGCGGGTTCCTGGATGCGCAACCCGCCGGCGACATTCAGATAGACGTCATGGCCGGAGAGTTTCACCCCGCAATGGGCTTCCAGCACCGCCAGCACCATCGACAGCCGGCTTGGGTCCCAGCCGACCACCGCGCGGCGAGGGGTGCCGAGCGAGGTCGGCGCCACCAGCGCCTGCAGTTCCACCAGCACCGGGCGGGTGCCCTCGATACCTGCGAATACCGCAGTGCCCGGGCTGCCGAGATCGCGCTCGGACAGGAACAATTCCGAAGGATTTGAGACTTCGCGCAAGCCGAGGCCCGTCATTTCGAACACGCCGATCTCGTCGGTCGGCCCAAAGCGGTTTTTTACCGCGCGCAAGATGCGAAATTGCTGCGAGCCTTCGCCCTCGAACGACAAGACCGCGTCGACCATATGCTCGACCACGCGCGGACCGGCGATCTGGCCATCTTTGGTGACGTGGCCCACCAGGATGATCGCAGCGCCGGATTTTTTCGCAAATCGAATGAGTGCCTGCGCCGAGGCGCGTACCTGCGTCACGGTGCCGGGCGCGGATTCGACCGTGTCGGTCCACATGGTCTGGATCGAATCGATCACGATCAGGCGCGGCACCGCGCCCTCCGACAGCGTCGAGACGATGTCCTCGACCGAGGTTTCGGCGGCGAGCTGTACCGGCGCATCGGCGAGCCCCAGGCGCTCGGCGCGCAGCCGCACCTGGGCGACTGCTTCCTCGCCGGAAATATAGACCGCGCGATGCCCGGCGCGCGCGAGCAGGCTGGTAGCTTGGGTGAGCAGCGTCGATTTTCCGATGCCGGGATCGCCGCCGACCAGGAGCACCGAGCCGCGCACAAAGCCGCCGCCGGTGACGCGGTCAAGCTCGATCATGCCCGAGGAAAGGCGAGGGGCCTCATGGCTCTTGCCGGTGAGAGTTTCGAGCGCGAACTTTCGACCCTTGCGCTTGCTGCGGATCGAGACCGGCATCGCGGTCGCGCCGGTCGTGTCCTCCTCGGCGAGCGTATTCCATTCGCCGCAGGCATCGCACTTGCCCTGCCAGCGATTATACGCCGCGCCGCAGTTCTGGCAGACAAAGGAAAGGGTGGATTTGGCCATGGGGGAGTGAGTCGCCGTTCGCGCTGGTTATGCAACGCCTCATAGCATGGATGGGCAGGCAGCGTACGGCACCAGTGCTGCCATGAGAATTTATTGACGGATGTGATCGAAAAGTTCGGCAATCGCGGAAGCCGTCTTGATACCGGTACCCGAAATCAACACCACGGTGCGCTCGCGGGCGTGGATCACGTTGCGCGCGATGAGTTTTGCCAGGGCCGCGGCAGCAACAGCCGAGGTCGGCTCGGCAAGCAGTCCGAGCCGTGCTAGTCGCTGCAAGGCGCCTACAATTTCTTCCTCCGAGACCGCCACCGTTCCTCCGCCTGTTTCCTTCAGGGCGTGGATCATTTCCCGTAACCGCAAGGGACGAGCGATGGCGGTACCCTCGGCAATTGTTTTGTGGACCGCGCGCGGCACCGGCGTATCGATGCCCGCCGTGAAGCTCGCATCCAGTGGCGAACAGTTGAACGGCTGCGCCGCAAAGAGCCGGGGGAGTTTCGATATCTGGCCAGCGGCCAACAATTCGCTGAATCCAATGTGACAACCAAGGAGAGTGCTCCCTGCTCCGACAGGGACGATGATGTTGTCGGGCACCTCGAACTTGAAATCTTCCCAAAGCTCATAGGCGATCGACTTTGTCCCCTGCAGGAAGAAGGGTTGCCAATTATGGCTGGAGTAGAAAATTTGCCCAGACTGGCGTATCGCTTCGTTCTGAGACTCTTCGCGCGGCCCTTCGACCAGTTGCACCTCAGCGCCGTAAGCGCGAATCTGAGCGATCTTCGCCGGCGAAGTGTAGGCGGGCGCGAGTATTTTGACGCGCATTCCGCCGGCCGCGCCAAATGCCGCAACGGATGCACCTCCGTTGCCTGAGCTATCTTCCAGCACCGCATTGATGCCGACCTGCCGGAGGTATGACAGCATGACAGTGGTGCCGCGGTCCTTGAAACTGCAAGTCGGGTTGAACCATTCCAGCTTGAAGAATGGCCGGAAATCGTCCCATTCCTTTTGCACGAGCGGGGTACAGCCTTCACCCAGCGAAATCGGTCTGGAGATCTCGACGGGCAGCGAGGCCTGATACCGCCACAGCGATCGTGTGCCGCGGTCGATTTCATCACGGGCGATGCCGGGCTGCGGACTTATAAGCAGCGGCTTTAATCCATCGGCACACCAGCGCGGACGATCCAGTGGGTAGTGGTCGCCGCTTCGGGGTTCGAGGTAGAAGGAGTGCTTAGCGGTTCGCTCGGACTGGGACATCAACACGGTCCATCATTCGCCTGCGAGACGATCAATGCGCCGCTGGCGTATGCCGCCGGCGCGGCGCGAGGTCAACACCCCCTGATGGTTCCGATAGCAATCGCAACTAGTCCGAGATCAATGGCGGTGACCGCCGATGCCTGTCCCAAATATCCCGCCGGACCGATTTTAACCTTCAGAAACAGGCCGATCGCGATATCCACGGCATGTGAGGGCAGCGCCAACAGCGCAGGCGCGCCAGTCGACCTCGCGCCACCAGGCGAGGATGCGCGAGAAGTTCGACATCACGGCTGCGATCGCCATGATCGGCACGGCCTGTTTGGGTCCGAATTCATAGATCAATACCGGCATCAGCATGATCGACGAGCCGGTGCCGACGATGCCGGAGATGGTACCGGCGATGAGGCCGACGATGAGGACGAAAAGGAAGCTCGAAGGTTACGAGCCTCTACGGTCATGCTGACACTATGCTGGCAGCAGGGTTCGATTAGTGACGTCGAGCCAACAATAGCTGGGCTTTGCCACTAGTTAGAGAGGATCAGGCCATGACGATCAAGGGAAGCTGCCATTGCGGCAACACGCGGTTCGAAGTGAGCGATGAGCCCAGCGGCGTGACGCGCTGCACCTGCTCGCTGTGTTCAAAGCGCGGCGCGCTATGGGCCTACTACACGCCGGCGCAGTTCCGCCTGACCACTCCAATGGAGGACGTTGCGACCTATCAATGGAAGAGCCGTACGGTCAAACACCATTTTTGTGCCAATTGCGGCTGTGGCACCTATTCCGAATCGCCGGACTGGTCGACCGGTAAGCCCGATTTCGAGAATCCGCGAATTGGTGTCAATGCACGGTTGTTGGATGATTTCGATCTCGATGCCGTGCCGGTGACGGTGATCGACGGCAAGAATTTGTGGTGATGCCTGCAGGGGACCTGCCACGTCATTGCGAGCGAAGCGAAGCAATCCATGTCGCCGCGCCAAGAAAGAATGGATTGCTTCGTCGCTTTGCTCCTCGCAATGACGGCTGCGGTAAGGGTCCGCTTGGTTAACGCGCGGTATCAAGCAAAGCAAAAATGCCCGCGATGTGGCAGCCGGCTTGTTAGAATTTGAAGCGTATTCAATTCATCTCGCATTCAAAGAAATTGAGTGAGCCTGCGATGATGAACGAACATTTTTCCGCCCTCGACCGCCACGCCGTCCTCAGCGGATCAGATGACGGCTTTCCGTGGTTCGCAAGCGCCATGCTGGCGGTCGAAGCCGGCGAGGTCGTCAGCCTGCGGCTGGCGAAATTCGCCGAGCATAATGAGGATTCGGAGCGCGAAGCGAGCCTGATGGTGAACGAGAAGATTTTTGCGGCCTTCGAGGCCGGCGCCAATTGGCTGGCTGGTGCGACCCCCGCCGCCATCATCGGCCGCTACCGCGAGCATGTCGCCGCCAACGCGAAGCGGCTTTCCGCGCGCTAATTTAATATAATCCACGCGGGGGCATGGTCGCTCGCGCCTTCTTCGCCGCGCGTCTTGCGGTCGACGGCCGCCTTCACAAGACGCGGCGCAAGCTTCGGGCTTAGCAGCAGGTGATCGAGCCGCAAGCCGGCGTCGCGTGGCCATCGGTTGCGCTTGTAATCCCAGAACGTGAACATCGGCTTCGACGGGTGAAGCTTGCGGATCGCATCGGTCCAGCCTTGCTCGACCAGCGACTTGAACGCGGCGCGGCTCTTCGGCTGGATCAGCGCGTCGTTGTCCCACGAGCGTGTCGGATAGATGTCAAGCTCGGTCGGCGCGACGTTGTAGTCGCCGACCAGCGCCACCGGCAGGTCCTGCTTGAGAAATTTCGCGGCATGCCGGCGCAGCCGCGCGAACCAGTCGAGCTTGTAATCGAATTTCGGCCCGGGCTGCGGATTGCCGTTGGGCAGGTAAAGGCTGGTCACGATGATGCCGTTGACGGCGGCTTCGATATAGCGCGCCTCCGTGTCGTCGCTGTCCCCCGGCAATTCCGTCCTGATCAGGACCGGATCGGCGTTGCGTGCGAGGATGGCGACGCCGTTCCAGGTCTTTTGTCCGCGCCAAACCGCGCCGTAGCCGGCCTTTTCGATCGCATCAACCGGAAAATGGGCATCAGCCGACTTCAGCTCTTGCAGGCAAACCACGTCGGGCCTTGCCGCGCGCAGCCAGTGCAACAGGTTCGGCAGGCGGCGGTTGATATTGTTGATGTTGAAGGTCGCGATCTTCATGTAGAGAGAAGCCGATCGTGTCCCACCGGAGGTCCCATGTCGACATTACGCTTCGCCCTCATCGTCTGCGCAATCGGATTCTCCGGTACGGCCCTTGCGCAGACGCAGACCGCCGATCAGCGCGGCGCGTGCAAGGCCGATTATGAGAAGTTCTGCGCAGGCACGGCGCCCGGCGGCGGACGGATCGTTGCCTGTCTGAACAAGCAGCGCGATCAGCTCAGCGATACCTGCAAGAAAGCACTGGACAGCCAGAAGAAGCAATAAGGAGCGCCGCTTTACGCTGAGGCGACCGGAGGCTCAGCGGCACCCGTGGCCGCGCCGCCTTTATAGACACGCGCATAGCGCGAGCCGAGGCTCGTCAGCACCTCGTAGCCGATGGTGCCGAAATGATGCGCGAGCTCGTCGACGGTGATGCCCTCGCCGAGCAGCGTCACCATGTGGCCGCGCCGCGCGGCGTTGGGCGGCACGTCGGTGACGTCGACAGCCATCAGATCCATCGAAATGCGTCCGGCGACCGGGCACCGCTTGCCGGCGACGATGACTTCGGCGCCGCGGGTGCCGTCACTGGCGCTTGCCGCGCGGAAGTACCCGTCGGCATAACCGGCGGATACGATGGCGAGCCTGGTCGGCCGTCGCGCGGTCCACGTTCCGCCGTAACCGACGGTTTCGCCGCGCTCGATATTGCGGAACTGCACGATGCGGGCCTTGAGCTCGACCACCGGCTGCATCGGATTGTCGGCCTCGGGCGTCGGGTTGACGCCGTAGAGCGCTGCTCCCGGCCGCACCATGTCGAACTGGAATTGCGCGCCAAGGAAAATGCCCGAGGAATTCGACAGCGAGGCCGGCACGCCGGAAAACAGGCTCGCGATCTCGCGGAAGGTCGTGAGCTGTCTGGCATTGATCGGGCTGTTGAGCTGCTCGGCGGAGACGAGGTGGCTCATGACGAGCGTAATGCCGTGATCGCCGGCGTTGATACGCGGGATGATTCCTTGCGCTTCGGTAGTCGTGAGGCCGAGCCGGTTCATGCCGGTGTCGATGTGGATGGCCGCGCCGCCGCTCCACCCTGTGCGCCGGCAAAACACATCCCACTCGGCGAGCTCGTTGAGGTCGCCGATCACGGGCCTGCAGTCGATCCTGGCATAGGCCTCGCCGGAGTTCTGGAAGAAGCCATCGAGCGTGTAGATTGTGGCCGACGGCAGGGCCGCGCGGACGGCGGCCGCTTCATCCAGCGTTGCGACGAAAAAGGTCTTGCAGCCGGCGGCAGCAAGCGCACGGGCTACCGGTTCGGTGCCGCAACCATAGGCGTTCGCCTTGACCACGCCGGCACATTCGGCAGGTACCGCGGTCTTCTCCAGTTTGCGCCAGTTCGCAACGATGGCGTCGAGGTCGACGCTCAAGACGCCGGTCGAGGCGGCCAGCGCCGCCGCCTGGTTTGCCTCGGGCGAGAGAAGGGTGCTTTGCGGGATCGCTTTCGGATCGGAGACGATGTTCATGCCGCAGTTTTACGCGCCATGCCCCGCTGGTTCAACCGTGCAAGGTGCGGCCTCAATAGGTCCGATCCGGCAAATGGTTATCGTGGGTGAGGTCGCCAAACCGCGTCACCGCGGCGTCGAATTGCAGTTCGACGGTACCGGTCGGGCCGTGGCGCTGTTTGCCGATGATGACTTCGGCCTTGCCGTGCACCAGCGACATGTCGAGCTGCCATTTTTCATATTCCGGCGTGCCCGCGCGAGGCTCTTTATTTGCCAGATAATATTCCTCGCGGAACACGAACATCACGACGTCCGCGTCCTGTTCGATCGAACCGGATTCGCGCAGGTCCGATAGTTGCGGGCGCTTGTCGTCGCGGCTTTCGACCTGGCGCGACAATTGCGACAACGCAATCACGGGAACGTTGAGCTCTTTGGCCAGCGCCTTCAGGCTGGTGGTGATCTCGGTGACTTCCTGCACGCGGTTATCGTTACCGCGCTTTCCCGATCCCTGCAGCAGCTGGATATAGTCGACCACCAACAGATCGAGGCCCTTCTGTCGCTTCAGCCGGCGCGCGCGCGCCGTGAGTTGCGAAATCGAAAGACCGCCGGTTTCGTCGACATAAAACGGCAGCGATTGCAGCTCGATCGAATAATCGCGGATCTTGTCGAAATCGGCCTCGGTGATGCCGCCGCGGCGGATCGTGCTGGAGGGAATTCCGGTACGCTCGGCGATGATACGGGTGGCGAGCTGTTCGGCCGACATTTCGCAGGAGAAGAAGCCGACAATGCCGCCATTGACCGATTTCGACGTGCCGTCGGCCTGAATCTCGGCGCGGTGGGCTTTGGCCACATTGTAGGCGATGTTGGTGGCCAGCGCGGTTTTGCCCATGCCCGGGCGGCCGGCAACGATGATGAGGTCGGAGGACTGCAAGCCGCCCATCTTGACGTCGAGATCGCGCAAGCCTGTCGCAATACCCGAAAGCTTGCCGTCGCGCTGGAACGCCTTGGCCGCCATATCGACGGCAACCGTAAGCGCTTGGGCGAAACGCTGGAATCCGCCGTCGTAACGGCCGGATTCCGCGAGCTCATACAGCTTGCGCTCGGCATCCTCGATCTGCGCCCGCGGCGCGAAATCCACCGGCGCCTCGTAGGCTACATTGACCATGTCCTCGCCGATCCCGATCAGGTCGCGCCGCAGCGCCAGATCGTAGATCGTGCGCCCGTAATCCTGCGCATTGATGATGGTGGTGGCTTCCGCGGCGAGGCGGGCAAGGTATTGGCCGACCGTCATGCCGCCGATGTCGGTCTCTGCGGGCAAGAAGGTCTTCAGCGTCACCGGGGTTGCGATCTTGCCCATCCGGATCAGGCTGCCGGCGGTGTCGTAAATTGTCTGATGGATTGGCTCGTAAAAGTGTTTCGGCTCAAGAAAGTCCGACACGCGGTAGAAAGCGTCGTTATTGACCAGGATCGCGCCCAACAGGCTCTGTTCGGCCTCGATATTGTGCGGTGCGCTGCGGAAGGCGGGCGTTCCGGTATCGGGCGCGAGCTTGAGGACGTTCGAATCAGTTGGAGCCATGGTTCTCGAGTTGCCGTTAGGTTCTTGTCGTTGTTGAGAAGGCGAGCGCGGGGCGCGAATAAAGCGCCACTCCGGGGCCTGAAGAAAGCGAACACCGGCCTTATGCCCGATTCACACAATGCGGGCCAACCAGGCGCATTCGCGCTTGACGGGTTTCGGCCGAAATCCGGCGGCGGGCAGGCCGCATGATGGAACGATTCAAGGAAATTTGAACGGGCGCTGAACCTTGTCGCCCGCGGGACGTACCTAATCCCACGGGCGACAAGTACCGATCCGCCGTCTCGCAAGCCTGCTCAGGCCAACAACAGGTAGAGCAGCGCAAACAGGGTGGCCCCGACGCCGGTGGCGATCAGGATGTAATCGGTGCGGAGATCGTCGAGCGGATCGAACAATGGTTTGCTGTCTCTGCGGGCCATTGGTGACGTCTAGGACACAGCGACGGCGGGGCCATGTGAAGCAGTTCACATTCGCCCGACTTTCTTTCCGGCTTTCCGGCAGGCCCTTCGGAACGGGTTTCCGGCTCGAGGGTTGGTCACACCTCGCGGCCGCGACCAACTCTAGGCAAGGACAGGCAATGGCCCAGCGGCTTCAGCCAATGCAATCGGGACCATGGCGATCGGGATCATGGCGATCGG
>VAZG01000611.1 GCA_005885285.1 Alphaproteobacteria bacterium
CTCCACCCCAACATCCGCGGACCGCGCTACTACCACTGAGGAGAATGCAATGCTTACCCATCCAATGCTCGACCAGCTGGGCCAGCTTGGACTATCCGGCATGGCCCAGGCGTTTGCCGAGCTCGAAGCGTCCGACGAAACCGCCGCGCTCACTCATGCCGACTGGCTCGGCCTCTTGCTCGATCGCGAGCTCACCCATCGCCGCGACAAGCGGCTTGCCGCCCGGCTGCGCTATGCCAGACTGCGCCAGCAGGCCAGTATCGAGGACGTCGATTACCGGGCTCCCCGCGGCCTCGACCGCGCTCTGTTCCAGAAGCTCACCAATGGCGAGTGGATCGACACGCACGACAATCTGATTTTGTGCGGGCCGACCGGCGTGGGCAAATCTTGGCTTGCTTGTGCCCTGGGCCACAAGGCCTGCCGCGACAACCGCTCGGTTCTCTATCAGCGGGTTCCCAAGCTCTTCCCCGAACTCGCGCTCGCCCGCGGTGATGGCCGCTATGCCCGCATTCTGCGGGGTCTCACCGGCGTCCAGCTCCTCATCCTCGACGATTGGGGCCTCGAACCGCTCGACGCCGGCGCCCGTCGCGACCTCTACGACATCCTCGAGGAACGCTATGGCCGCCGCTCGACCATCCTCACCAGCCAAATCCCCGTCGACAAATGGCACGCCTTCATAGGCGATCCGACATATGCCGACGCCATCCTCGACCGCCTCGTTCACAACGCCCACCGCATCGACCTCGCCGGCGACAGCCTCAGACGCCGACGCGCCGCCAGATCGAGCCCAAAGGATTGACGACCAGCCCGCAACTTTGCCAAAAATCTACTGCCAGCAGGGCGCCCGCCAGCCGGGCGACATCATTTCGGAACGCCGGGCGACATCATCTCGGAATCAGCGGGCGACTTCGTCGGAATGATTGAGGGTTCTGCGCGATCCCGCGTCAGAGCACAGTCGACCGGGGCGCTGCAGGAGCGCGGGATTGCGCAGAAGCCTGATTGAACGAAGCCGCGGATCGAGGGTCGCGGCCTATGGGGATTGAGCCCTGCCGGTGGTCGGGGCGGAGTGGTGATGCCGGTTCGAAGGAACGCTCCGGTGAGCCGCGATCGGGATGCTGGTGGCGGCCACGGGAGGTAGACTGATCGATGGCGCCGGAGATCGCCGCGGCTTGCGGGGTTGGTTGCCTGGATACGATCTGTCGTCAGTCGCTGGAAGCGCCAGCGGAGTGACGGCGTCGACAGCTGGCGCCGATCCGGGACACTGGGCTCTGATGGGGTGTCGCATTGAGATCATGAGGTGTTCCAGGGAGCGGCAGCGGCGAAAGTGCTCGCACGCGGGATGACGCCGATTTGGATCATGCGGCCGCCGCAGCACGGACAGAGGTCGAGTGAGCGGCCGGTGAGCTGCTGATAGCGTTCACGGTAATCGGCAGCAGGGGCAGGCGGCGCCGGCTCGGGGACAGCCAGCAGACGGCGGCAATGGGCCAGCTTGGCGGCGCGCCCGCCGTTGGCGAGATAGCCGTAGTGGCGGATGCGATGGAAGCCGTCAGGCAGAACGTGGAGCAGGAAGCGGCGGATGAACTCGTCGGCGCCAAGGGTCATCACCTTTTGCTTGTCGTGGTGGCGATAATCCTTCCAGCGGAAGCTGACCCGGCCCTCGGTAAGACCGACAAGGCGGCTGTTGGCGATGGCAACGCGATGGGTATAGCGGGCGAGATAATCGAGCACCTGCTCAGGTCCGCCGAACGGGCGCTTGGCGTAGACGACCCATCGAATGGTGCGCAGCGGTCGCAGGCGTGCAGCGAAGGCGGCGGGCGTAGCCAAGCTGGCCAGATCGCCGAAGAACCGGAGCTGACCCGCCTCGAACGCCGCCTGGAGGCGGGTCAGGAAAAGCCGACGGTAGAGACGCGACAACACCTTTACCGGCAGAAAGAAGCCAGGGCGGCAGCCGATCCAGCGGCTCCTGTCGGCCGATGGCCCGCCGCCCGGCACAACGCAGTGGACATGGGGATGATGATGCAGGTTCTGTCCCCAGGTGTGCAGGATGGCGATCAACCCGATCTCGGCGCCGAGATGCCTGGGATCGGCAGCGATGATGCGCAGCGTCTCGGCGGCGGCGGTGAACAGGATGCCATAGACGACGGCCTTATTGTGGAGAGCGATCTCGGCGATCGGCGCCGGCACCGTGAAGACGACGTGGAAATACGGCACCGGCAGCAGCTCGGACTGCCGGTCGGCCAGCCACTGAGCACGCGCCAACCCTTGGCACTTCGGGCAGTGCCGGTTGCGGCAGGAATTGTAGGCGATGCGAAGCTCGCCGCAGCCGTTGCACTGTTCGACATGACCGCCCAGCGCTGCCGAACGACAGGTTTCGATGGCGCCGATGACGCGGCGCTGGCCGCGGCTCAGATGGCCGGCATGGGCCTCACGGTAAGCGGCGCCGTGGCGGCGGAAAATATCCGCCACCTCCAGGGCGCTGCGCATACCAGGCTCTCAGGCGGGCGGCGTCACCGAGAGATACAAGCGATCCAGAGGGCTGGGTGTGCCGGCGATGACACTGGTCGCCACGCGGGTATAGATCGCCGTCGTCGCCAGCCGGCCATGGCCGAGCAGCACCTGGATGATGCGGATATCGGTGCCGGCTTCGAGCAGGTGCGTGGCGAAGCTGTGGCGCAGCGTGTGAACGGTGACTGGCTTGCCCAGATCCGCCTCGCGTGCGGCCACCCGGCAGGCCGCCTGCAACGTCGCGGTGCTGATCGGCCGATCCCCTTGACGACCAGGAAACAGCCAGGCCGCCGGCTTGGCCAATCGCCAGTAGGCCCGAAGGATGCCCAGTAG
>VAZG01000264.1 GCA_005885285.1 Alphaproteobacteria bacterium
ACGCGATCGCCTGGTTTGCCGATCACCAATTTCTGCGCGTCGCCCTTGATGCTGGTCGCGAGACCTCCACCATTTGCGGAGTCCGTTCGCTTTGTATTTTTGCCCAGAGCCGCATCGTCGATGCATGGGGCCACGCTCCCAACGGGTTGGACCAGTGCCCGAACGGCCCGAAAGCGCCGATTCCAGCCGTTCGCGGACCCCAATCGAACCGCAAGAATCGACCTTGAGCCGCCATTCGCGCGCTCAAGCCGACGGGATGTCCCGTCGCCACATCGGCCGATTCAAAGCCAGACTGGCTGACTGAACCGGGTAAATCAGCGACGGGGGAACGATTTCCTCCAGCGCGACGGCGCTCTCCACCGCAAAAGAAGCGGAAGACTTCTCTGCATAGCTGATCTACTATAGGCGCAAGGCTCCCCAAAAAAGAGGCCCCCTTGAGGAGGAGACCGCAAATGGCGATGGTCACGCGACGCAGAGTCCTGCAAGCCGCGGCTGTGGCGGCGGGCGGGCTGACGCTGCCGCTGGTACGCACGGCGGGTGTGGCCGGGCTGGCTCCGACCGTCGTACCAAAGGGCAAGATGACGCTGGCGTGGCACACCAACATCGCCTCGCGCTGGCTCGACCCGCAGCAGCATGACGGCACCGCCACGCCCGACAACTTCCTGTTCGCCAACCAGGACGCGCTAATCAAGAACTTCCGGGATAAGCGATACGACCACCTCGCGCTCGCCGATAAGTTCGAGTTCGCTGAAGACGCCAAAAGTGCGACATTCCAGCTCCGCGCCGGGGTCAAGTTCCACGATGGTTCGCCGATCACGCCCGAAGACGTGAAATGGAGCTACGAGCACTATCGCGGCGCCTCGGCCACGCTGCTGCAAGAGAAAACCCAGGCGATCGATATCGTCAGCGACGGAACGGTGAAATTCTCGTTCAAGGAGCCGTTTCTCGAGTTCCCGATCTTGATGGGCACGGCGAATGTTTGCGGCGCGGGTTGGGTGGTTCCCGCCAAATACTACCAGAAGGTCGGCAAGGACGGGTTCGTGCAGAAACCGATCGGGGCCGGACCGTACAAGCTCGTTGCGCAGGACACTGGCAACAAGATCGAGTACGAAGCCTTCGAAGGCTATTACCGCCCGGTGCACGTCAAGAACTTCACCATCGTCAGCGTGCCGGAGGCAGCGACGCGCGTGGCGATGGTGGAGCGCGGCGAAGCAGACATCGCCTACGGCATCCCGGGCGAGCTGATTGAACGGATCAAGGGCAATGCGAAGCTGATGCTGGCGCCGGTGCTTTCGGGCTCATGGTGGCTCGAATTTCCCGGCTTCAACGATCCGAAGAACCCGTTCAACGACAAGCGCGTCCGCGAGGCGGTCAGCCTGACGGTCGATCGCAAGGCGATCAACGATGCTGAGAGCGGCGGAATGGGACGGGTCAGCGGCAACTGGATCAACGACGATGTCGAATACGTGATCGACTGGCCGAAATGGGAGACCAACATCCCGAAGGCCAAGGAACTGATGAAACAGGCCGGCTTCCCAGACGGGTTCAAGGTCGACTGGTTGACCGTGGTGCCGAACTTTTTCTCGCGCGGTGAGCGCGTGATATCGCAGCTGAAGGCGATCGGCATCCAGACGCGGCTGCAAACGATGGAGCGCGGCGTCTACCTTAAGCGCATGGAAACCGGGTTGAAGGAATGGCCCGGAGTCCAGATCATCATGAACGCCACGCGCATGGGCGGGTCGTGGTCGAACTGGTACGAAGGCATGTTCAAATGTGGTGGCTTCCAGAGCAAGGACATGATCTGCGTGAAGGCGCTCGACGACAAGTTCGCGAAATACGCCACCTCATTTGACCGCGCTGAGCGCAACAAGCTCGCCGAGGAAATCCAGAAGGAGATCCTAGAGCAATATTACTTTGTGCCGGTCTTCCGGCACGCGTTCCTCAACGTCATCGGGCCACGGCTGAAGGCGGCGAAATGGGAGGACGTATTCCCGACCCATCTGACCAGCGGCTACGCCTACCCGTGGGAGGACCTTCAGCTGAAGGATACCGCGTAGCCCGGCGGTAACGCAAAGAGCGTGCGACAGCGACAGGAGCGACGATGGCCCGGTTCATCATCAGGCGGACGCTGTACGCGCTGGTCACCCTGCTCATCCTCAGCCTGACGATTTTCATGGTGATCCGGCTGACGGGGGATCCGGTCACCCTGCTGGCCGAGCCCGGCGCGCACGCCGAAGACCTCGACCGCATCCGCGCCGAATGGGGACTCGACCGGTCGTGGCCGGTGCAATACCTGACCTTCGCCAAGAACGTCTTCACCGGCGATCTCGGCAAATCGTTCAACTACGACATGCCGGTCAGCACGCTCTACTTCCAGCGGCTGCCGAACTCGCTGGAGCTGGCGCTGGCGGCCACCCTGATCTCGTTCCTCATCGGCATCCCGGCGGGGCTGATCTCCGCCGTCAAGGTAAACAGCGTCTGGGACAATACCGGCAAGGTCATCGCCTTGTTCGGGCTGGCGGTGCCCGGCTTCTGGCTCGGGCTGGTGATGATCCTGGTGTTCTCGGTCTGGCTCGGCTGGCTGCCGACCAGCGGCCAGGGCAGCTGGCAGCACCTGATCATGCCGGCGGTAGCGCTCGGCTGGTATTTTGCCGCCTCGTTGCTGCGCCTGACCCGCTCCTCGATGCTCGAAGTGCTGCGCAGCGAGTACATCAAGCTGGCGCGCCTGAAAGGGCTGCCGGGCTACGTCGTGATCGCCGTGCACGCCTTCAAAAACGCGCTGATCCCGGTGTTGACCCTGGCCGGCGTCAACCTCGTGGTGATGATCAACGCCGCGGTGATCATCGAGGTCATCTTCGCCTGGCCCGGCATCGGCCGGCTCCTCTACGAGGGTATCTTCCAGCGCGATTTCCCGCTGGTACAGGGCGTCGTGATGGAGGCCGGCATCATGATCGTGGTCATCAACCTGACGATCGACATCCTCTACGCCTACATCGACCCCCGCATCCGCCTGACCAGGTAGGTAAAAACGATGGCGTATGTCACCGAACAGACCCGCGCCGCGCTCGCCGCCGCCTCGCCCGGCTGGGCCGGTCTGCGGCGCCGCTGGCTGCGCTTTGCCGGACAGTTGCCGGTCGTGCCGCTGGCGATCCTGGTGCCGTTCGTGCTGGTCGCCGTGTTCGCCAATGCGATCGCCCCGTTCGACCCCACTGACCCTATCCCCGGCGCCAAGATCTTCGCACCGCCCTTCTGGGCCGAGGGCGCCAACCCGACAGCCCGGCTCGGCACCGACTTCCAGGGCCGCGACGTGCTCTCGCGGCTAATCTTCGGCGCCCGCGTGTCGCTGATCGTCGGCGTCATGGGGACGGTCGTCGCCGGCGGCATCGGCACCACCTTGGGCATCCTCGCGGGTTATCTCGGCGGCTGGGTCGACCAGGTGATCATGCGGATCACCGACGCCTGGCTGGCGCTGCCGGCGCTGGTCTTCGCGATCTTCCTGGCGACGATGGTCGGGCCCAGCATGTGGAACATCATCGTCATCCTCGGCGCGGTGTACTGGACCCGCTACGCCAGGGTGATCCGCGGCGAGGTCCTGAGCCTGCGCGAGCGCGAGTTCGTCAAATTGTCCGAGATCGCCGGCGCGTCGAGCGCCCGGGTGATCCTGCGCCATGTGTTGCCCAACGTGCTGAACTCGGCGATGGTGCTCGCCAGCCTGACGATCGGCGTCGTGATCATTGCGGAGGCCTCGCTGTCGTTTCTCGGCGTCGGGGTGCCGCCGCCGGAGCCGGCCTGGGGCTCGATGCTGGCCGACGGCCGCTCGATGCTGATGGTCGGCGACTGGTGGCTGACCGTGTTCCCGGGGCTGTGCATCATGATGGTGGTGCTGGCGACGCAACTCTTGGGCGACTGGCTGCGCATCCGCCTCGACCCGCAACTGCGCAACCTGTAGCGGCGCCACGCATGGCTCCCCTGCTCGAAGTCCGCGACCTGCAGACCCATTACGTCACGTTCGGCGGCACGCGGGTCGTCAAGGCGGTCGAGGGGCTGAGTTTCACTCTGCGCGAAGGCGAGACCTTGGGCATCGTCGGCGAAAGCGGCAGCGGCAAGACGACGGTCTGCCAGTCAATCGTCGGCCTGTTGCCGGCCGCCGCCTGCATCGTTGGGGGCTCGATCGCCTTCGAGGGACGCGATCTCGCGCAGCTGAGCCAGCGCGAGATGCGCCACATCCGCGGCGCCCAGATCGCGATGATCCTGCAGGACCCGATGGCCTCGCTGAACCCGCTGTTCAGCATCTACCGCCAAGTTGCCGAGCCCGCCTACTACCACCTCGCGGTGCGCGGCCGGTCATTGCGCGAACGGGTGCGCGAACTGCTGAACGCGGTGCGCATCCCCTCGCCGACGATGCGCATGCGCGAGTATCCGCACCAGATGTCGGGCGGCATGCGCCAGCGCATCGTCGGCGCGATCGCGCTGGCCGGCGGCCCCAAGCTGATTATCGCTGATGAGCCGACCACCAACCTCGACGTGACGATCCAGGCGCAATACCTCGACCTGCTGAAGGAATTGCAGGAGCAGACCGGCGTCGCGATCGTCTTCGTCACCCACAATCTCGGCATCGTCGCGCGCATGTGCGACAAGCTCGCGGTCATGTATGCCGGCAAGATCGTCGAGGCCGGGAGCGTGCGCGAATTGTTCGATACCGCGCGCCACCCCTACACCCAGGCCCTGCTCGGCTCGATGCCGAAGCTCGGCAGCAAGGAGAAGCTCCTGGCAATCCCCGGCCAGCCGCCAGACCTCGCGACGCTGCCGCCGGGCTGCGCCTTCCACCCGCGCTGTCCCGAGGCCCTGCCCTGCTGCGCCACCGAAGAGCCGGGCGAAACACAGATCGCGGGCACCTGGACGGCCCGCTGCTGGCGCGCCGCGCCGGGCGCCGCCGCCACCGACTTGCCAAAGGAGGCCCATGTCGCCGCCGCTGTTGGAAATTGAGGGCCTGACCAAGCATTTCCCGGTCACCACGGCGGTCTTCCCACGCAAACGGGTGGCCTTGGTCAAGGCGGTGGACGGCATCGATTTCGCGGTCGACGCCGGCGAGACCCTCGGCATCATTGGCGAGTCGGGCTGCGGCAAGACCACGACCTCGAAGCTGATCCTGTTGCAGGAAAGCCCGACCGCCGGCGCGATCCGCTTCGACGGTCAGGACATCACCGAACTGGGCGGCGCCGAACTGATGCGCTACCGCCGCGAAGTGCAGGTCGTGTTCCAGGATCCGTACAGCTCCCTCTCCCCACGCATGCGGGTCGGCGAGATCATCGCCGAGCCGTTGCAGATCCACACCGACCTCAACCGCCAGCAGCAGCAGGAGCGGGTCGGCGAGGTGCTCGATCTGGTCGGGCTGCGGCCCGAGGTGGCAAAGCTGTTCCCGCACGAATTCTCCGGCGGCCAGCGCCAGCGCATCGCGATCGCCCGGGCGCTGGTCACCAACACGCGCCTCATTGTGCTCGACGAGCCGGTATCGGCGCTCGACGTGTCGATCCGCGCCCAGATCATGAACCAGCTCGAGGAGTTGCAGGAGCGGCTCGGCGTCAGCTACTTGTTCATCGGCCACGACCTCGCGACCGTGGCGCATATCAGCCACCGCATCGCCGTCATGTATCTCGGCCAGATCGTCGAACTCGCCGAGTCGCTCGAACTCTGCAACCAGCCCCTGCACCCCTATACCCAGGCCCTATTCACCGCGGCGCTCCCGGCCCACCCCGATGACAAGCGCGAGAAATTGACGATTTCCGGCGAAGTCCCGAGCGCCATCGCCCCACCTCCCGGCTGCCGCTTCCACCCCCGCTGCCCGCAGGCGATGGCCCGCTGTTCGGTCGAAGCGCCGGCGCGCCAGGAGGTCGCCCCCAGGCACAGCGTCGCCTGTCATTTGTATTAAAGAGATTGACGCCGCTTTCGCATCTCTTGTGCAACTACATGCCGTCGCGCTCCTCGCTGGCAGCGACCCATTCCTCAACAGCCGGCCCGAATGGGTCATGGCGCTTGCGGCGCGCCATTCTGTTCCCGCGATGTAATGAGAGGCGCGAGGCTGTCGCCGGTGGCAGCTTGATTAGCTATGGAAGAGGCTTACTACTTTTTTATCGGCAGCTCGGCATGCGAGAGCGACTTGGTGTACGGGTGAGACAGCTGAAGGGTCCCGCTGCCGAACGCGTTCATGGCAAGGCCGGCCGTCGCTTTAAGCCCGTATCGCACGACAAGCTCTCACTCGACCTGCTTCACATCGACCGCTTGTCCCTTGCAGGTGCCATGACGAATAGCCATCGGATGCGGGAAGCGCGATGATGAT
>VAZG01000265.1 GCA_005885285.1 Alphaproteobacteria bacterium
GAAATGCCTGCATCGATCGCTACACCCCGAGATAAGCTTGCTTGACAATATCGGTGCGCATGATCTCCGCCGAGGTCCCCGATGCGCGGATGCTGCCGGCCTCAAGCAAGTAGGCGCGGTCCACCACGCGCAGCACCTGCTGCACGTTCTGCTCGACGATCAGCACCGTCAGCCCGCTGGTGCGAATCCGATTCACCAGTTCGAACACCTGCTGCACCACCACCGGCGCGAGCCCAGCCGACGGCTCGTCGAGTAGCAGCAGCTTCGGACTGGACATCAGCGCGCGGCCGATCGCGCACATCTGCTGCTCGCCGCCCGACATGGTGCCGGCCATCTGGTGGCGCCGCTCCTTGAGGCGCGGGAACAGATCGAACACGAACTCCAGCCGCTCGGCATATCGCGCGCGGGCGTCTTGCATGTACGCCCCCATCTTCAGATTGTCGTTGACCGTGAGCTTCGGAAACAGCCGGCGGTTTTCAGGCACGTGCCCGATGCCGAGGCTGACGATCCGATGTGCCGGCGTCGCCAGCACGTCGCTGCCCTGCATACTGATCGAGCCCTTGTTGGGGCGGATCAGGCCCGAGATCGCCCGCATCAAAGTGGTCTTGCCGGCGCCGTTCGGGCCGATCACGCCGACCGCCTCGCCCGCCTTGACCTCGAGACTGACGCAAAACAGCGCCTGAAAGCTGCCATAGCCCGCATCGACCGATTTCAGCTCGAGCATGGCTAGCCCTCCGTCCGGCGACGCGCCAGCGCTGCCGCAGCCTGCGTCGCGTCCGCATCGGTGCCGAGATAGACCTCGATCACGCGCGGGTCGCTCGCGACCTCGCCTGGCAGGCCCTCGCTGATCTTCTCGCCATGATCGAGCACCATCACCCGATCGACCACGCGCATCAAGACGCCCATGATGTGCTCGACCCAGATGATGGTGATGCCGAGTTCGTCACGGATGTTGCGCAGCATGTCGGCGGCCTGATCCATCTCGGTCTCGTCGAGGCCCCCCAGGCTCTCATCGGCGAGCAGCAGTTTCGGCCCGGTCGCGAGCGCCTTCGCAAGTTCCAGCTTTTTCAGCCCGGCGGCGCCGAGCCCGTCGACACTGGCGTGGCGGTCGGTCGAAAGCCCGACCATGGCGAGCGCGCGTTCGGCCGCCTCCTCCGCCTTCGCCCGGCTGTGCCGGCCCTGGCCGAAATATCCGGCGAGCGCCACGTTCTCGAAGATCGTCAAGCGATGAAATGGCCGGGGGATCTGGAAGGTGCGGCCGATGCCGCGGTTGATGATCCGGTGCGGCGCAAGTCCTGCGAGCTCGGCGCCATCGAACCTCATCGAGCCCGAGGTCGGCGGGAACGTGCCCGACAGCATGTTGAAGATCGTGCTCTTGCCCGAGCCGTTGGGGCCGATCAGGCCGAGAATTTCGCCCCGCTCGACTGTGAACGACACATTGTTGACGGCCTTGAAGCCGCCAAAACGTTTTACCAGGCCTTCAACTGCGAGCACGGTGGTCCGCCTATTTGTAGCTATAGGTCGTGCCCGCCGGCAGCGGCAGCACGGCTTCGCGTTGCGCCTGGCTCTTCGGCCACACCACATACGACTTGTCGTCGATATACTGGATCACGACCGGGAAGGAGCGCTCGTTTTGACCAGCCATCTGAGTGCCTTCGCCAAAGAACTTGACGCCGAAGCCGAGCATGGTGCCGCCTTCGGGCAGATCGACGTCCAGCGCCGCCTTGCGCAGCGCGTCGGGGTCGACGCCGCCGTATACCTTGATGGCGCGCGGCAGCACGTTGTTCAGGAACACGTAGGTGTTGGAGGCGGCAATTCCGACATGGGCGGAGCGGATCGCAACGCCCGGCTTGATCTTGTCGAACTCCTCGCCGACCATCTTGATGACCGGCAGCAGGGCCGGATCGAGGCCCTTGGGGTTGGCGAGCCAGATCGAGATCGGATCGGTGTTGAAGAGATAGTTGGCATCGCCGCCGAGGCCCTCCTTCAGCTTCTCGTAGACGCCGTAGCCTGCACCGTGGCCGACCAGAGCGCCGAACTTCAGTCCCTGCTCGCGTGCCTGGCGCATCAACAGTGTGATGTCCGGATTGTATCCGGTATGGAAGATCACATCGGGCCGCGCGCGCTTCAATTTGGTGACGAGCGCCGAGAGATCGGGCGCGGTGGCGGAGTAGCCTTCCTTCAGCACGACGTTAAATCCGGCCTTCTTGGCGCCGGCCTCGTTGCCCTTGGCGACGTCGACGCCATAGGATCCGTCCTCGTGGATAATGGCGACGCGCAGATCCTTGGGCTCCTTGCCGAACTTGGACTGGGCGTTCTGGGCGATGAAGTCCATCGTCATCATGCCGAACTGGTCGCCGCTCGCCTGCGGACGGAAGACATATTTGTAGTTCTTGTTGTCGAACACGGCCGAGGAAATGCAGGTGGTCATCCACATGAACTTCTTGAGCTGCTCGACGCGGGCGGCCACCGGCACGCATTGCGCCGAGGAGAAGAAGCCCAGCACCATGTCGACCTTTTCCTGCTCCAGGAGGCGCACCGACTCGTTGATGGCGACATCGGGCTTGCTCTGGGCGTCGGCATAGACCGCCTCGACCTTGTAACCCTCGACCCCGGTCTTGGCGTAATGGTCGAGCATGATCTTGGCGCCGATATATTGCAGCTCCGAACCGCCACCGGCGAGCGGCCCGGTGAGGTCGAAGATCACGCCGATCTTGATCTTCTTTGCCGGATTTTCCTGGGCGTGGGCGGAAACCGCCATCGCCTGCGCCGTCATTGCGGCCAATAGCCCAACGAGCAGGCCTGCAGCTTTGCGCTCCAGCATAAAACCCTCCCTCAAGAATTGTGCATTGCGTTTGTTGTTATCGTTGGCGCCTATCACATTGATAGCGCCAATCGATGTCAAGCCGCATTAGGTAGCAGCCGGGCCCACAGTCAGCCTGCAAACTGGCTTTCGATGAACGCCGTCACAAAGCGCGGCATAGCTGCGGTCAGATCGCTTGCGCTCCGCACCAGATGAATTGCCGATAGTTCGGGCATTTGTTGTCCGGCGAGATTGGCCTCGATCCGCCGGCGCAGGGCTTCGCCCGGCATGTCGACTTGCAATATCCTGATCATCGCCACCGCCCGGCCAGCGAGGACGCAATCCCAATGTGGGCTGGCCCGGTAATCCGCACGCGGGATGCCGGTTTCTTCTTCCACCTCGCGCCCAACGCTGCCTGCGATATCGACCGCGCCGTCGCGGATATCGGCGAGATCGGGTGTGCCGGATGGAAAATAAATCCGCCCGGCATTCGCGGTATGCTGGCCCATTTCGCCCATGACGAATGCGCCGTCGCGGCTACGCAGCGCGCCCATGCCAAAACCGTTGAACACGCTCTGGTCCGGAAAGCCACCGTCGCGCCACGCCAGGAAACTGGCAAAATCAGTCTCGAAGTACTCGGCGCGCAAGCGTTCTCCGGCAAGGACCGGATTGCGCCCCAACAGCACACGTCCGTTCCAGATCTTCGGCTTCTCACGCTGCTTCGCCGCGAAATGTGCATCGATGTCAGCGCGCCGCTCGGTCGCGTATGGCCACGGCCATGGCCGCACGGGCAGATCAAGCGCGGTGATACGATGGATGCGAGGATCTGTCATCGTGCCTGAATGCGCTATTTCGCGTTCATCCCCGTCGTCTTGGCCTGCTCGACAAATCGGTTGGTGTAGGTCTTGGCTACGTCGATATTGGCCTTGGCGACCTCGGGCGAGCTTTCGCTGAACACCGCAAGCACCGCATCCGCTCCCTTCGGATCCATCTTGCCGGTTTCTGAATACATGGGAATCGTGTTCTTGAGCGCTGCGAGGTAGAGTTGCGTGTTCTTGCCGACCATCTCGTCGGGCATCTTGGCCATGATCTCTTCCGGCGTATGCGCGTGAATCCACGCCAGCGTGCCCAGGATCGCGTTGGTCAGCGCCTGAGCCTCCTTCTCATGCGAGGCGACCCAGGCCGTCGTCGAGTAGAGCGCGCCGCCCGGATATTCGCCGCCAAAGGTCGCGAGCGTGTCCTGCTGCGTGCGGGTATCGGAGAGGATGCGAAGGTCCGGGTGGCTGCCCTGCAGCACGGTGACGGACGGATCGAGCATCACGGCGGCGTCGATCTGGCCCTGCTCCATGGCTGCGACCGCAGTCGCGCCGAGACCGACGCCGATCACCGAGGCGCTCGTGGGATCAAGGCCGTTCTTCTTCAGAAGATACTTTAAGAAGAAATCGGTCGAGGAGCCCGGCGCGCTGACGCCGACCTTCTTGCCGGCGAGATCCTTGATCGATTTGATCTCGCCATTGTGCGAGGGCGAGACCACCAGCACCAATCCGGGATAGCGGTCATAGACGACAAAGGCCTGCAGCTCCTGCTTTTTCGCGGCGAGGTTGACACAATGGTCGAAATAGCCCGACACCACATCGGCGCTGCCGCCGAGCACGGCCTTGAGTGCGTCCGAGCCGCCCTTCAGGTCGACCAGTTCGACGGCAAGGCCGGCCTTGTCGAACTCACCGAGCTGCTTGGCGAGCACCGTCGGCAGATAGCATAGGCACGCGCCGCCGCCGACGGCGACCGTGATCTTGCTTTGCGCGGCGGCGAGAGAAGAGGTCAAAACCAGCGCCGCGAGCGCCCCGGCCAGCCTGCCGAACATCTTTCTCATCGTTTTCCTCCATCGGTTGGCGGCACGATAGAGTAGCCTGCGCCCTTTGAGAAGGACCGCCGAACAGCCCTTAGTGTTACCCTTCAACCGCCGCTGGCCGCCAACTCAGCAGCCCTCGCTGCACCACGATCACTGCGGCGACCAGCTCCAGGGCGATGCAGAGCGCCAAGGCTGCATCATAGTCGCCGGTCCAGCCGCGAACCATGCCGACAAATACCGGACCCAACGCGCCAACGATTCCGCTGATGGCATTTGACAACCCCATGACGATGACAAAACTTGCGGCACTGAACTCGCGATGAATGATCAGCGGCGGCAAGGCAATGAGGTTGCCGACCGAAAAGCCGAACACTGCACAAGCAGCCAGGACAATGGGAACGCTGTCGGATTGCAGGATCGTCAAGAGCGCCGCCGCCTGGCTCACAAGCGACGCGGCGGTGACGAGCCGCGGATCGAACCGGTCGACGACCATGCCAAGGCCGAGGCGGCCGACGATCGCCATGAACGTCATAACCGAAACCGCAAACCCCGCGCTGGCACGGCCGATCTTCGGTTCAAGCAGCACGATCTGGTGCACGATGAAACCGATCTGAGCCAGCAGCGCAAGCGCAAACGGGATCGAGATTGTCCAGAGCGCCATGCTGCGCATCAGCTTCGCACGCGATACCTCGCCCGGAGCGGACGCAATTCGAGATTGCGAAGAATCATTGGCCTGCGCCTCGGGCGAACCGGCGGCGGACGGCGGGCCGATCCAGGCGACGGCGACAGGTACAAGGACGGCAACCATGACCGCCATCGCGGTCAGCATCGCGGCCGCAAAGCCGAACCGTTCGACAAGAAGCACGAGCAAGGGCGTGACGACGACCCCGCCGGAACTGGCGCCCGTGAACGCAAGGCTGATGGCAAGGCCGCGACGGCGGACGAACCAGAGACTTACGACCATGGCAATCACCACCGTCCCCATGCCGACCCACCCGAGAGACATCAGAATGAAGGCGACGTAGACGTGCCAGGGAGTGGTCGCCCAAGCGAGCAGCGTCATCGACGACGCCAGGGCCGCAATTCCGAGCAGAACGAGCCGCCTGGGACCCAGCCGGGCCACGAGTTCGTTGGTAAAGGTCGCGAAAGTGTTGGCTAGCAAGAAGGACAAGGTGCTCGCGCCCGAGATAAGGGCAGCCGGCCAGCCGTTCAGACGTTGCAATTCGGCAAGGTAGACGCCGTGGCCGTAAAGACCAAAGCCAAAGAGAAACAGCGCCATGAGGAAACAGGCGAGCACGACGCGCCAGCCGGCATAGCGCAGCGACGCCTCATCCAACGGGCTTGGCTCGTGCGAGGGGATCATCTGCTTTCGGCCCGAGGCCATCAGTTGCACGGCCCGGCTTCATGCGCCCTTCGCTCGCGGAAGGCAAATAACGATTGACCAGACGACTGCAATAAAAGCGCGACACCTGATGGCGTCGCTCAATCTCGTACCGCCGGCCGCCACACCAGAAGCCGCCGCTCGACCAATGTCACGGCCATGTCGATGAGGATGACGAAGGCGGAGAGCACGAACATGCCGGCGAACACGCCGGCCACATCGAACACGCCTTCCGCCTGCTGGATCAGGTAACCGAGGCCGGCCGCCGATCCCAGATATTCGCCGACCACGGCGCCGACCACCGCAAATCCTACCGAGGTATGGAGCGAGGAAAACATCCAGGACAGCGCCGAGGGCCAGTAGACGTGCCGCATCAATTGCCGCTCGCTCATGCCGAGCATGCGGCCGTTGTCGAGCACCGTGGCGCTGACTTCCTTGACGCCCTGATAGACGTTGAAGAACACGATGAAGAACACCAGCGTCACGCCGAGCGCGACCTTGGACCAGATGCCAAGCCCGAGCCAGAGCGTGAAGATCGGCGCCAGCACCACGCGCGGCAGCGCGTTGATCATCTTGACATAGGGATCAAACACCGCGGCGACATTCGGCTGGCGCGCGAACCAGAAGCCGACCATGACGCCACCGAGCGAACCGATCGCGAAGGCCAGAATCGATTCCCATAAGGTGATCACAAGATGCTTCCAGATCACGCCGGAGGAAAACCATT
>VAZG01000612.1 GCA_005885285.1 Alphaproteobacteria bacterium
CGACGTCACGGTGAAGGCCGGACGGTTCGGCCCCTATATCCAGCTCGGCGAACAGAAGGATTATGCGGAGGGCGAGAAACCGAAACGCGCCGGCATTCCCAAGAACATGGTGCCCGGCGATATCGAACTCGATCTCGCGCTGAAACTATTGTCGCTGCCGCGCGAGATCGGCAAGCATCCCGAAAGCGGCGAGCCGATCACCGCGGGTCTCGGCCGTTTTGGTCCGTTCGTGCGGCACGACAAGACCTATGCGAGCCTGGAGGCCGGCGACGAGGTGTTCGATATCGGGCTTAACCGCGCGGTCACGCTGATCGCGGAGAAGGTCGCGAAGGGTCCGAGTGGGCGGCGTTTCGGCGCCGATCCGGGCAAACCTTTGGGCGATCATCCGACCCTTGGCGCGGTGGCGATGAAGAACGGCCGTTACGGCGCTTATGTCACCGCCGGCGGTGTCAACGCCACGATCCCGAGCGACAAGGACAAGGATGCGATCACGCTCGCGGAAGCCATTGCGTTGATCGACGAACGTGCGGCCAAGGGCGGCGCCAAGCCCAAACGTAGCGCCAAGGCCAAGCCGGCAAAGGCGGAAGTCGATGCCAAGGCGGCAAAGCCGGTCAAGAAGGCGGCCGTGAAGAAAGCCGTCACAAAACCGAAATCGCAGGCAGTCAGCAAAGCCCGCGCGCCGGTGACGGCGACCGCCAAGACGTCGCCCTCCAAGGCCGCAAAGCCGGTGGCGAAGAAGAGTGTTGGCAAGGCAAGCGGATAACAAGGCAAGCGGATAAGGTGGCAAAACAACGCGACAAGGTCTTTCCGAGCCCGGACGCCATCGTCGCCTTTATCCGTGCGCAGCCGGGAAAAATCGGAACCCGCGAAATCGCGCGTGAGTTCGGCCTGAAGAATGCCGACCGCGCGGAATTGAAGCGCATGCTGCGCGAACTCGCCGACGAAGGCGTGATCGCCAAGCGCGGCAAAAAAATAGCCGAAACCGCGGCACTGCCGGCGACCATGATGGCCGATATCACCGGGCGCGATGCCGACGGCGAATTGATCGCCACGCCCACCGAATGGGATGAGGTGGAAAACGGCGAACCTCCCAAGATCCGCATCCATGTTCCGAGACGACCGCCGCCGGGTACTGCGGCAGGTGTCGGCGACCGCGCGCTGCTGCGGATCGAAAAACTCGAGGAGCGCGAGGGCGGAGCCTATCGCGGGCGCGTCATCAAGGTCATCGATCACGCCAAGACCCGCGTGCTCGGAATCTTCCGCAGCCTGCCTGATGGCGGCGGACGGCTTGTTCCCGTCGACAAGAAGCAGGCCGGGCGGGAACTGAACATCGCAAAGGCCGACACCGGCGGCGCCCAGGATGGCGACCTCGTCAGCGTCGACCTGATCCGCACGCGCGGCTTTGGGCTCGCCTCGGGCAAGGTGAAGGAGCGGCTCGGCTCGCTCGCAAGCGAAAAGGCGGTCAGCCTGATCGCGATCCATGCCCACGAGATCCCGCAGGCATTTTCGCCTGCCGCGCTGCGCGAAGCCGAAGCAGCCCAGCCTGCTACGTTGAAGGGCCGCGAAGACTGGCGCGATGTCCCGCTCGTCACCATCGATCCGCCGGATGCCAAGGATCATGACGACGCGGTGCATGCAAAAGCAGATCCCGATCCGAACAACAAGGGCGGCTATATCGTCATTGTCGCGATTGCGGATGTCGCCTTCTATGTGCAGCCTGGATCGGCGCTCGATCGCGACGCGCTGATACGCGGCAACTCGGTTTACTTCCCGGACCGTGTGGTGCCGATGCTGCCCGAGCGCATTTCCAACGATCTCTGCTCGCTGGTGCCGCGCGAGCCGCGCGGCGCGCTCGCGGTGCGCATGGTGATCGGCACCGACGGCCGCAAGCGCTCGCACAGCTTTCATCGCATATTGATGCTCTACGACGCTTACGCGGTGGTAAAGCGCGCGCGCGACGAGCGCGATCCGCTCGATCTCGACATTCCCGAACGCAAGATCTTGCTCAAGGCCGACGGCACCGTGGACCGCGTGATCGTGCCGCAACGGCTCGACGCGCACAAATTGATCGAAGAGTTCATGATCCTGGCCAACGTCGCCGCGGCCGAGATGCTTGAAAAGAAGGCGCTGCCGCTTATCTACCGCGTGCACGATGAGCCGACACTCGAGAAAGTTCATGCCCTGCAGGAATTCCTGAAGACCCTCGATCTGCCGTTTGCCAAAAGCGGCGCGCTGCGGCCTTCCCTGTTCAATCGGGTGCTGCTGCAGGTCAAGGGACACGATTCCGAGCTCCTGGTGAATGAAGTGGTTCTGCGCTCCCAAGCCCAGGCTGAATACGCCGCCGAGAATTACGGCCATTTCGGCCTCAACCTGCGGCGCTACGCGCATTTCACCTCGCCCATCCGCCGCTACGCCGATCTGGTCGTGCACCGCGCCTTGATCCGCGGCCTGGGGCTCGGCGAAGGTGCGTTGCCGGAGACCGAGACGCCGGAGACCTTGAGCGAAATTGCGGCGCAAATTTCCGTCACCGAGCGACGCGCCATGAAGGCCGAGCGCGAGACGGCCGACCGGCTGATCGCGCATCATCTCGCCGATCGCATCGGCGCGACGTTTCAGGGCCGCATCTCCGGCGTCACCCGCGCCGGGCTGTTCGTCAAGCTCGAGGACACCGGCGCCGACGGGCTGATCCCGATCCGCACCCTCGGTACCGAATATTACAACTATGACGAGACCCGCCATGCGCTGGTCGGCTCGCGCAGCGGTGCCATGCACCGGCTGGGGGACGTGGTCGACGTCCGTCTGGTAGAAGCAGCACCTGTCGCCGGCGCGCTGCGGTTCGAACTACTGTCGCAGGGCCAGATCGCACCACGCGGCAAAAAGCGCGACCGTTCGCGAGCGGAGCGCAAACATCAGTCCAAAGCTAGTCCGGCCAAGGCTGGTCCGGGCAAATCGTATCCGGGCCGCGCCCCGCACGAGAAGCATCGCAAGCGGGACAAGGGCAAGGCGGGCAACTTCAAAGCTGGCAAGGCGAAGGGAGGGAAGTGATGGATGCGATGAGCACCGCCCCCAAAACATGGACCCGCGACACTGGCTCCGTAGAAAAGCGCGACGTCTGGAGCGCGATGAAGCGTGGCTTCCGCGGCCGCTGCCCACGCTGCGGCCAAGGCAAGCTGTTTCGCGCTTTCCTCAAGGTCGACGACCATTGCTCGGTTTGCCGCCTCGACTTCACGCCGCATCGCGCCGACGATCTTCCGGCCTATCTCGTGATCGTCATTGTCGGCCACATCGTAGTGCCCACGGTGCTGCTGATCGAGACCAATTATTCACCGCCGGTCTGGTTTGCGTTTGTGAGCTACCTGCCATTCACACTCGTTGCAGCGCTGGCGC
>VAZG01000613.1 GCA_005885285.1 Alphaproteobacteria bacterium
GCCTGAACGCCTATTGTGCCGTGGCTCCCGATGATCGGTATGCCCGCGAGCTCAGGCATTCTCTTGCCGACAGGCTAATGTCCGGCCTGGCGTTGGTCGAAACATCGGACTGGCCGTGGTTCGAGGGGGTCCTCGCGTATGACAACGCACGCTTGCCGCAGGCCTTGATCGTGACGGGCCTTGCAACGCGAACGCCCGCCTATCTCGATGCCGGTATGAGAACACTGCGTTGGTTGATGACCCAGCAAACAGCATCGACGGGACATTTCCGCCCCGTCGGCACCGAGAGTTTCGGCAAACTTCGCACGGTTCCTCGCGCCTTCGATCAGCAGCCGGTGGAAGCCGCCGCAACGATTGCGGCGTGCCTGGCGGCTTGGCGCGCCGACCACGATGCCGAATGGAAGACGATCGCAAAGAAGGTCTTCTCCTGGTTCCTCGGCAACAACGATCTGTCGGTCGCGCTGGTCGATCCCGAGACCGGCAGTTGTCGTGACGGATTGCATCCCGATCGTGCCAACGAAAATTGCGGAGGCGAGTCGGTGGTGTCCTACCTGCTAGGACTTGCCGAGATTCGTCAGCTTGCGCGCGTCAATCTCCACCCGACACATCCCGTGGCGCTTCGGCCATCGGGACTTGATCCGATGCACACTCCGGCAAACCGAGGATCCCTTGTTACAAGCCACCTTTCTGAATCGACGGGCGCTCTATCTGCGTCCCGACCCCGCGCGCGTGATCGTGCGCCCGTTCAAGCCAGCGACTGAACCGCGCGATCTCAATCCGACCGACAAGACGCGCGCCAACCATATCGTTGAGCGCGTGCTCGCTCTCGACACCAAGGCTGCGGCCGCCCAACTGGCGGACGTGCTGGAAAATTTCGCGGGCCGGCATCGCAACCTGCTGGAGACATTCGAACTCCGCGCCGACGAAATGGAGCAGGCGCTGGCGGCGCACGGTACGTTTTCCGAAATCCAGCGCCAGCTCGTCGGCGCCTATTTCTTGCACGAATATTCGTTCGAAGCATCGGCGCTGTTCAACCCCAGCATCGTACCGCACCCCGACCAGTCGGGAACCCCGGCAGGCAGCCTGCGCTTCATTCTCAGCCTCCGAGCCGTCGGCGAAGGGCATGTGTCCTCGCTGACGTTTCGCGCCGGAACCGTCGCAGCCGACGGCAGTATTGCCGTCGATCCGACTGCCCGGCTCGCTTCGAGCCCCCGGGTCGGATATCGGGTCCCCGGACCAATCGGCGACGAAGTCGAGGTCATCTTCAAGCCGGAGCAAGACATCAGCGAACGCGTCATCTTCCCGGTTACGGAATCGCAGTCGAACGGCATAGAAGGCGCCCGTTTTGTCGAATTCAGCGATGGGGGGCGGACGACCTATTACGCGACCTATACGGCCTACAAAGGCTCTGACGACCTATATAGATGGGAAGGGGGGCAGGCGATCCTGAAGCCGCAATTTCCTTGGGAGTTCGTCCAGATCGGCAATTGCGGATCGCCGATCGAACTGGAAGAGGGCTGGCTGTTGCTGACGCATGGCGTCGGCCCGGTCCGAAAATATTCGATCGGTGCGGTGCTGCTCGACAAGCGCGACCCCTCCAGGGTGCTGGCGCGTTCGAGCGAACCGTTGTTGCGGCCCGAAGCGTCCGAGCGCGAAGGATACGTTCCCAACGTGGCTACACCTGCGGCGCGATGCGGCACAATGATCAGATCATCTTGCCATACGCCGTATCGGACACGTTCTCCAACTTCGCGACCATCAAGATTTCAGCGCTGATGCGCGCGATGTCCTGAATCAGAAATCGCCCGGCGTAACCTGCACGCGCAAGACAGAGCCTCAAGGAGAAACTTATGGCTCGCGAAACAAGCTACTTCGTCCAGACCTTCGTCGCCAGGCGAGGAGGAAGCCTGAAAGCCGATACTCCGATAGCCTGCAAAACGGCAACCGGCGCACTTCGGACGGCAGAGCGACTGGCGTTGAGCAAGCTCGGCGTCATCGCCTTCTCATCCACCGGCGATCCCGAGATGGGTGACTATGACGACGAGCCGGCCGTCATCTTTCGCGAGGGCGAGCTTCCATCCGCATTCGACTGAGGTTGATCGCGCGCGCCGAAAAAGCTGGTGACTTGGGCGGCCGCGCGTGCTCGAGGCACCGCTACCGATGGCTGTGGTGGCTCAAGAGTCCGGAATTAGGATGCTCCAGAACGCATGCGCCGCCAGGTCGAACAAGGCCTGGCGGCGTTGTGTCAGATCCGGACACCGCAATCCTCTGGTAGCTATCTGTGGGCACAGAGCGTGCCAAGGTTCACGCT
>VAZG01000614.1 GCA_005885285.1 Alphaproteobacteria bacterium
CCTTGAGCTGCTTGCCCAGCGTCTCGATCAGTCGCGTCCCGAAGCTGCACTTTTCCGGAGGGTGAACTGCCGGACCGTTTTCCTCGGTCCATGCAAGGTGCAAGCGCTGTGTCTGTGGATTCAGCCCCCAGGCGATGTCGACGCGTCCCTCCGGGACCGACAGGGCACCAAACTTCGTGGTGTTCGTGCAAAGCTCGTTAAGCGTCATCGCGACGGCGATGACGGCACCCGACGTTATCCGGATATCGGGTCCCGAGATCGAGAATCTCGGCTCGTCGGCATTGTCGAAGGCTTCGATGGCGCCGCGGACGACC
>VAZG01000615.1 GCA_005885285.1 Alphaproteobacteria bacterium
TGTCGCGCCTTCGATCGCCAAGGAATGGGGCATGACGCGGGGTGCGCTTGGTCCGGTATTCTCCGCCGGCCTGTTTGGGCTGATGATCGGCGCGCTGCTGTTCGGGCCGCTTGCCGATCGCATCGGGCGCAAGAAGATCATCATCTTCTCGACCCTGGCATTCGGCCTCGGCGCGCTCGCCACCGCCTTTGTCCAGGACGTCAATGCGCTGCTTGCGATCCGTTTCGCAACCGGGCTCGGCCTTGGCGGCGCGATGCCGAACGCGGTTGCCATGACCTCGGAGTTCAATCCACGTCGCCGCCGCGCCACCATGGTGATGATCATGTTCTGCGGCTTTTCGGTGGGCGCAGCACTTGGCGGCTTTCTCGCAGCCGCGCTGATCCCGCACTTCGGCTGGCGCTCGGTGTTTGTGGTTGGTGGCATCGCGCCATTGATCATGGTCCCGATCCTGGCACGGAGGCTGCCGGAATCCGTCCGCTTCCTGGCGCTCGCCGGTCGGGCGCGAGAGCGCGTCGCGGAACTGCTTTCCCTCATCAGGCCGAACGCCACGTTTGCCGCCGGCACGCAATTCACGGTGCATGAGCCGGCACTCGCGGGGATGCCGGTCGTGCACCTGTTCCGGGAGGGACGAACCGCCGCGACGCTGCTGTTGTGGGTAGTGTTCTTCATGAGCCTGCTCGACATCTATTTTCTGTCGAACTGGCTGCCGACCGTGCTCAATGACCTCGGCGCCTCGGTATCGGAGGCCGTATTGATCGGATCGATGTTGCAGGTCGGCGGCGTGGTCGGCACCTTCGCGCTCGGCAGCATCATCGACCGCTTCTCGTTCCGGGCGTTGGCGCTGGTGTATTTCATCGCGATCTTCGCGGTCGGCGCGATCGGCCAGCTCGGCCACTCCGCGGTCCTCGTCGCGACGGCGATCTTCGTCGCCGGATTTTGCGTGGTCGGCGGCCAGATCGCGGCCAATGCGCTCGCGGCCGCGTTCTACCCGACCGCGGTCCGGGCTACCGGTGTTGGCTGGGCACTCGGGATCGGCCGGGTCGGCTCGATCGTCGGGCCGCTGGTCGGCGGCATGTTGCTGACCATGAAATGGAGCGCGGGCGCGGTCTTCTTCGCCGCTGCGGCGGCCGCTTTATGCGCGGCGCTGGCGGCGGGCAGCCGATGAACGAAGCCGACAAGCAGCGCAATCGCGAGATCGCGAAGAACGAAGCCGAACGTCAGACCACCGGCGACATTCGCGTCAGCGCCTGGACGATGGCGTTTACCGTGTTTGCCGGTGTCGTCGCCGTTGCTATCGTCTGGATCTGGCTCCACCGCTAAATGCGGCCGCCCTCCCGGGCATAATGCGTGAGGCGCTTGCCGGGCAAAAGGTCGTAAGCCGACCGCCAGCCGGGTAGATCTGCGATGCGGCCAAGCCAGGCGCTCACGGCCGGATGGCTGGTAGCGAAATCATATCCAGTTTCATCGGCGGGATAGTGCAGATACGCCATCATCGAAATATCAGCGATGCTCGGCCGCTCGCCAATCGCGAAGGAATTCCTTTTCATGTGCTGCTCGAGAATTCCAAGAAAGTCGTCGAGCCGCCGGCGAAAATGTTTTTGGACATGCGGATCGGGAGCGGGCGTGAACGTCCGATAGTATCGGTAGGTCGCCATGTAGCCGGTGAGCTTGTGGTTGTCCCAGAATAGCCAGCGTAATAGCTCGAACTTCTCTTCCGGCGTCTCGCCGCCGAACCGGCCATACTGTTCGGCGAGTTGCAGCAGGATCGGCGCGGTTTGGGTCAGCCGTACGCCGTCCACCTCCAGCACCGGAATTTCGCCCATCTCGTTGACGGTGCGCCGCCACTCCGCAGTGCGTGTGACGCCGCCGCCAAAATCGGTCCAGACCGGCTCGAACGTCTCACCACACAGAGTGAGCATCAGCGCAAGCTTGTAGCTGTTTCCCGATTCAGGAAAATAATGCAGGCGATAGCTGGGCATCGCTGTTCACGCCACCGCGCCGGAGGCGCGCAATTTCTGGATCGAGGCCTCGTCGTAGCCCGCGTTGCGCAGGATTTCGTCGCTGTGCTCGCCGATGCCGGGCGGACGGCGCGGCTGGACCTTCCTGGCGCCGTCGACCCAGATCGGGCTGCTGATGGTCAGCATGGTGTCGTTCTCGAACGGCACCAGCACCTCGTTATCCAGCATCTGCTTGTCCTGGGGGATGTCGTCGAGGATGCCGACCACGCCGAACACCAGTCCATTGCCGTCGAGTATCTTGCGCCACTCGGCGAGGTCCTTGGTGGCAAACACCTCGTCGAAAATTTTGATCAGTTCCAGCGAGCGCGCGTGCCGATCAGGCTTGGTGGCGAATCTGACGTCGCTGATCAGCTCCTCGCGCCCCAAGCAGCGGGCCAACGTCGGCCACTGCCGCTCCTCATTGAGCAGCGACAGGATCAGCCAGCGGCCGTCCTTGCACCTGTAGTGATTGGTGACCGCATTCAATGCGCGCTCGCGCGAGCGCCGCTCGCCGAATTTCGCCCCGCATAGTTTGGCCTGCGCCAGCACCCCCGACGCCCAGACGCCGTTGGCCATCAGGTTTGAGGAAACATGCGAGCCCTTGCCGGTGCGCTCGCGCTTGTAGAGCGCGGTGACGATGGCACTATAGAGCGCCATGGCGCAGGGGTGATCGCCCATGCCGGCCACCGAACGCGCCGGCGTGGTATCGGTATCGGCGCGCACCAGATCCATCAGGCCCGAACGCG
>VAZG01000213.1 GCA_005885285.1 Alphaproteobacteria bacterium
GGCGGATACCTGGCCTTTCTGGTGGCGGTCAGCTATCTGCCAATCGGACCGGTCTCCGCCATAAGAGAGTGCAGCGCGCTGTTTGGCGTTCTAATCGGCGTCTTCATCGTGAAAGAGCGCTTCGGGGTCGTCCGGGCGATCGGCGCATTTCTTATGACAGGCGGTATCGTGCTTTTGTCGCTGTTCTGAATTGCGGAACAGGTATCAGAACAATCGTCCTGCGGAGTGGTAACCGATGGGAATGTGCCCGCCGGCTCCTATGACGGTTGGCACAGAACGGACATCAGAACGCAGCGAGGTGAAAACCTAATTGGCATCGTGCGCCAAGTTGCGCTCGTCGGCATAATGGCGACATGCACGACCTTCGTCATCATGACAGGGGGCGTTGACTTGTCGGTTGGACCGGTTCTCGCCATTGCAGGCCTCATCTCTACGGGATCTTTGGCGTTGGGGCGGCCCTCGCTGGGATCATTCAATCTTCCCAGGTCCATACAGTGCTAGCGACATACGGGCCATTCGGTACGGAGCTCGACGTCATCGCCGCTGTCGTTTTGGGCGGGACAAGCATCATGGGGGCAACGGGTCCGTGGCGCGGACGCTGCTGGGCGTGTTCTTCTTGGGTGTGGTAAACAACGGCATGAACATTTCTCAATGTTCCGATCGACATCAACCTAATTTGCAAAGGGGCGATCATAGTCATTGCGCTTGCTCTTGCGGCTCGCGCGAGACAAAGTAGCTCAAAAATGTAATCGATTACAAATTGACCTGTGCCGGATTGGCGTTCGGCCGGCGGGGAGGAAATTGTCATGAGGACGATCAAGGGGCCAGCTATCTTTCTCGCGCAATTCGCGGGCGACGCGCCGCCGTTCAATTCATTCGACGCGATTTGTGGCTGGGCCGCTTCCCTCGGCTACAGGGGGGTGCAGATACCGAGCTGGGACACGCGCCTGTTTGATCTGGTCAAGGCATCCGATTCGACGACCTATTGCGACGAGATCAAGGGAATCGCAGCCGGTCATGGCCTCGCGATCACCGAGTTGTCGACGCATTTGCAGGGCCAGCTCGTCGCAGTCCATCCGGCTTATGACATTGCGTTCGACGGCTTCGCGATCCCGCAGGTGCGCAATAATCCAAAAGCGCGGACCGAATGGGCGATCGACCAGGTCAAGCGAGCGCTGCGGGCGTCAAGGCATCTGGGCTTGAGCGCGCACGCGACATTTTCAGGCGCCCTGGCGTGGCCGTACGTCTATCCCTGGCCGCAGCGCCCCGCCGGGCTGGTCGAGGCCGCCTTTGACGAGCTGGCGAAGCGCTGGGCGCCGTTGCTCGACGAAGCCGACGAGAACGGAATCGACATCTGCTATGAGATTCATCCAGGTGAGGATCTCCATGATGGCGCGAGCTACGAGATGTTCCTTGAGCGGGTGCGGGGGCATGGGCGCGCCAACCTGCTCTACGATCCCTCTCACTTCGTGCTGCAGCAGCTCGACTATCTCGAATACATCGACATCTACCATCAGCGCATCAAGGCCTTTCACGTGAAGGACGCGGAGTTCAATCCAACCGGACGGCAGGGTGTGTATGGCGGCTATCAAAACTGGGTGAACCGGGCCGGCCGCTTTCGTTCGCTTGGCGATGGGCAGGTCAATTTCGGTGGGATTTTTTCCAGGCTTGCGGCCTACGATTACGGCAGCTGGGCGGTGCTCGAATGGGAGTGCGCGCTCAAACACCCCGAGGTGGGTGCGCGCGAAGGCGCGGAGTTCATTGCGAAGCACATCATCCGTGTGACAGAACGCGCCTTCGACGACTTCGCGGGCGCCGGCACCGATGATGCTGCCAATCGCAAGATGCTCGGCCTCTGAAAGCCATTGAGACTGGAGTCCGCGAAATGACCATCGAGGGACGCAGAGAAGAGCACCACCCCGGCCGCATCCGCCTCGGCATGGTCGGCGGCGGCAAAGGCGCCTTCATTGGCGCGGTCCACCGCATCGCGGCGCGGATCGACGACCAGTTCGAACTGGTAGCGGGTGCGCTGTCTTCCGATCCAGAACGGGCGAAGGCCTCGGCGCTGGAAATCGGCCTCGCCGCAAACCGCGCGTACGGATCGTATGAGGAGATGGCGAAAGCCGAAGCGGCACGGCCCGACGGCATCGAGGCGGTGTCGATCGTGACGCCAAACCACATGCACGCACCCGTCGCGCGCGCATTTCTCGAGGCCGGCATCCACGTAATCTGCGACAAGCCCATGACTACCACCGTGGCGGATGCACAAGCGCTGGTCGATCTTGTCGCCAGGACCGGCGCAGTCTTCTGCCTCACTCACAATTACACCGGCTATCCGATGGTCCGGCAGGCACGGGCGATGGTCGTCGCCGGCGAGCTCGGTGCGATCCGCGTCGTGCAGGCCGAGTATCCGCAGGACTGGTTGACGACACGGGCCGAACTCGCTGGCAGCAAGCAAGCCGAATGGCGCACCGATCCGCAACGATCGGGGGCCGGTGGCAGCATTGGCGACCTCGGCACGCATGCCTACAATCTCGCCGCGTTCGTCACAGGACTTGAGACCGATCAACTGCTTGCGCAGCTCTCGACTTTCGTGGCGGGTCGCCAGCTCGACGACGATGTGCAAATTCTGTTGCGTTATAAGGGTGGCGCGCGCGGCATGTTATGGGCGAGCCAGGTGGCGGTCGGCAACGAGAACGGTCTGAAGTTCCGCGTCTACGGCACCGACGGCGGGCTGGAATGGTCGCAGGCGGATCCGAACTATCTCTGGTTCACGCGCTTCGGCGAGCCGAAACAGCTTCTGACGCGCGGCGGCGCCGCGGTGCGGCCCGAAGCTGGGCGCGTCACGCGTGTGCCCAGCGGTCACCCGGAAGGTTATCTCGAAGGCTTTGCCACGATCTACACCGAGGCTGCGCGCGCCATCCGCACCGTGCGCGAATTGCGGAAGCCGGATTCCGAGGTTTTGTACCCAACCGTCAGGGACGGGCTCGCTGGCATGCAGTTCATTGATGCTGCGGTGAGATCGTCGGCGAACGGAAACGTCTGGACCAAGATCGCATGAGCGCCGAGAGGCCCATCTGCGAGCGCGCGCCGCCGCCGCTGCTGAGGGCTGAGGGGCTCGGCAAGTCCTTTGGCCCGGTCGAGGTGCTGAAGGATATTGCGCTGTCGGTCCGTCGGGGCAAGGTGCATGCCATCATCGGCGAGAACGGCGCCGGGAAATCGACGCTGATGAAGATCCTGGCTGGCCACCTGGCACCGACCACAGGGACACTCGAGATTGACGGTGCGCCGCTTACGCTCGCCGGTCCGGTGGACGCCGAGCGGCGCGGCATCGTTCTGGTGCATCAGGAGATCCTGCTCGCGTCGGATCTCACCGTCGCGCAGAACCTTTTTCTCGGGCGTGAGCTGCGCAAAGGTCTGGTTCTCGACGACCGCGCCATGAATGCGCGCGCACGCCGGGCAATCCTTGACCTTGGTGTGGAGCTCGATCCGAATACCGTCGTTCGCAATCTTTCGATTGCGCAGCGGCAGCTCGTGCAGATCGCGCGAGCGCTTCTCGTGCCCCACCGCGTCGTCATCTTCGATGAACCGACGGCGTCGCTGACGCCGATTGAGACGGAGGCGCTTCTCAAGGTGATCGGCGACATACGGGCCAAGGGTACGGCCGTGCTCTACATTTCGCATCGCCTGCCGGAGGTGAAGGCGATCGCCGACGAGGTGACCGTGCTCCGCGACGGCCGTCTCGTCGCCGCGCGGCCTGCTGGAGAATTGCAGCCGGCCGACATGGCCCGCCTGATGGTCGGCCGCGATGTTACGAAATTGTATCCGGCTCGGCAATCAGTGTGGACACAGGAACCGGTGCTCGAGGTCCGGGATTTTTCCGTTCCCGGCTTCGTGAGCAACGCTTCGTTCAAGCTCAGGAAAGGCGAAATTCTCGGCTTCGCGGGCCTTGTCGGCGCGGGGCGAACCGAGTTGATGGAAAGCGTTGTCGGCGTGAGACCGGGCCACGGCACAGTCAAGCTCGATGGAGCGCGCGTGCACTTCGCGAATGCCCACGACAGCATGCGCGCCGGCATCGTCTATCTTAGCGAGGATCGCAAAGGAAAGGGCTTGCTGCTTGGCCAAAGCTTGCGCGTCAATGTGACGCTTGCAGCGCTGCAAAGATTTACCCATGGCCTGCAGATCGACCGCGCGCAGGAGCATGCGGCACTAGATGCTTCGATCGCCGCATTCGACATCCGCGTGCCCCGCCGGCGAATGCTCGCTGGCGAACTGTCCGGCGGCAACCAGCAGAAGCTTTTCCTCGCCAAGATGATGATGCTCAATCCCCGGATCGTTATCGTCGACGAACCGACCCGCGGCATCGACATCGGCACCAAGCAGCAGATCTATAGCTTCGTCGTGTCGCTGACTGACCGGGGTTGCTCGGTGATCGTCATCTCCTCTGAAATGCCGGAGCTCATCGGCATCTGCGATCGCATCGTTGTGATGCGCTCGGGCTGCATCGCCGGCGACCTCTCGGGCCGGCTCATGACCGAGCATGAGATCGTCATGATGGCCACGGGAGCAACATCCGAGGAGGCCGCCCTTGTGGCGGAGTGACGCGATGGCCGAAGCTGCAGCCTCAGGCACGAGCCGGCATCGATGGTCGATCGACCTTGATCTCAAGGCCGTCGCACCATTTTTCGCGCTCGGCCTGGTGCTGCTTGTCGGCGGCTTGACCAACCCCAATGTGATCGGCGTCGGTAACCTGCTCAACGTGTTGACGCGCAGTGCCTTCATCGCGATCACCGCCATCGGCGCAACCTTCGTAATCTCGGCCGGCGGGCTCGACCTGTCGGTCGGCGCGATGATGGCGTTTGTCGCCAGCTTGATGATCATGTTCTTGAATAGCGGCGTGATTGCCGATCCTGCGGTCATGCTGGTGGTGGCGATGATCATTGCGGTTGCGGTTGGTGCGGCTTGCGGCCTCGTGAACGGCCTCATCACCACGGTCGGGCGCATCGAGCCGTTCATCGCGACGCTCGGCACCATGGGAATATTTCGTGGACTCACAACTTGGCTGTCGCAAGGTGGAGCAATCACGTTGCGTTCCCCGGATATCCAGTCGCTTTACCGTCCCGCCTATTTCGGCAGCGTGCTGGGCGTGCCGGTGCCAATCGTTGCCATCTTCGTGGCGGCCGGAATCGGTGCCTTCGTGCTCTACCGCACGCGTTACGGTCGCCATGTGATCGCCGTCGGCTCGAACGAGGAGGTCGCGCGCTATTCCGGCATTCCCGTCAACCGGGTGCGCACGGTGACTTACGTCATACAGGGGCTGTGCGTTGCCATGGCGGTGCTGCTTTACGTTCCACGTCTTGGATCGACGTCGGCGACAAGCGGTCTGCTCTGGGAGTTGCAGGCGATCACCGCAGTCGTGGTGGGCGGTACCGCCTTGCGCGGCGGCGTCGGCCGGATCTGGGGGACGATCTGCGGCGCCTTCATTCTCGAGATCGTCGGCAACATCATGCTGCTTTCTAACTTCGTCAGCGAGTATCTGATCGGCGCCATCCAGGGCGCCATCATCATCGTTGCGATGCTCGTGCAGCGCTCGCTGGCGAAGCGTTCATGAACTTGGCCGGGGTCAACTGGGTCGCCCGGCGAAACAGCGAAGAGGCCCGGACGGAGTGGGAGAGAACATGCGTAAAGGATTGATCGGTTTGATGATCGCGATGGTGGCTCTGACCGGGGCCGCCCATGCACAAGAAAAGAAGATGACGATCGGAGTATCGATTCCGGCGGCCGACCATGGCTGGACCGCGGGTGTGGTGTTCCACGCTCAGCGCGTGGCCAAACTGCTGATGGCGGAGCATCCGGGGCTCAACGTCATCGTGAAGACCTCGCCGGATGCGGCGAGCCAGGCAAACGCGCTGGAGGACCTGACTACGCAGGGCATGAATGCGTTGGTGATCCTGCCGTCCGATCCCGACCCACTCGTCAACGCCATCAAGCAAGTAAAAAGCAAGCACGTCTTCGTCACGCTGGTCGATCGCGCACCAAGCAACAATGACAACTCGGTGCGTGATCTCTATGTCGCCGGCAACAATCCTGCCCTTGGCTCTACGGCGGGCGATTACATCAAGATGCACACGCCGGATGCCAAGGTCGTCGTGATTCGCGGCCTGCCGATTCCGATCGACCAGCAACGGCAGGACGGTTTCGACAAGGCGATCGCGGGCAGCAGCGTGAAGGTACTGGAAAAGCAGTTCGGCAACTGGAACCGCGATGATGCATTCAAGGTGATGCAGGACTATCTGACCAAATATCCGAAAATCGACGTCGTGTGGTGCCAGGACGACGACATGGCGGTCGGCGTGCTTCAGGCGATCGCGCAGGCAAAGCGAACCGACATCCAGTACGTTCTCGCCGGCGCGGGGTCGAAGGACATGGTGAAGAAGGTGATGGACGGCGACAAGCTGATCCCGGTCGACGTCCTTTACCCTCCAGCAATGATCGGCACCGCGCTGGAACTGACCGCTGCGGATCTGTACGCGCAGGTCCCGGTTCGGGGCAGCTACATCCTGGATGCGACACTGATCACCCCCGATAACGCGAAAGAGTTCTATTTCCCGGATTCGCCGTTCTGATCGTCGCAGAACGAGATCAGCGGCTTTCCATCGTTCACGCGCCGGACCTCTGTGCTGCCATCCGCATGGAGGTCCGGTTTTGGCAGCGATCGGCTGCATCGTGACGGTCGCCAGCTCTCATCAATGCGGCGGCGAGGCCGTCAGCTAATCGGCGAGCTGCGAGGCACCGAGATCGGCAATACTGGTTCTGACCTGAGCCCCTTCTTTCATCTGGTCGATCTGAGAAGAAATGCGGCATTCAGGTCCAGCGTCGACCAGCCGCTCAGATCGGATTTACGTCGTGGACCTGGACCGGATCCTCGGTGAGGCGCTAGCGGCGAGCGGCGCGCCGCCTTTTCGGGTTGTGCGGCCTGCGCGGCGTATCCGCGACTTTCCGAACGAATGTCGCGGATTCGCTGATTTCCTTTCCGTCCCGTCCACGCAGCGCAAGTCGCTGGACACGCTGCCCATTAGCCTTTTCCACGAGAACCGAGTGATGTTCCGATTTTCCAAAACAGTGATCCTCACCCCACTGCCGCAAACTGACGGTGACCAGAAACAGATCTCGCCCTTTGTCCGTGAGGAGATACTCCTGGTAGCCATCCTCATCGGAGATAGGGGTCATTTCTAGAACGCCGATCGCGACAAGATGCTTGAGGCGTGCCGTGAGTATCCCTTTCGAGATCCCAAGGCTTCTCTGAAATTCACCAAACCTCCGCATGCCGTCGAAGGCATCACGGATGATCAAGAGCGACCACCAGTCACCGATTTTGTCCAGTGCCCGGGCAACCGGGCATTCGACCTGTCCAATGCTTGTTCTCTTCATCGCTCCTCCGGCAACAAATCGAAACTGGTTCTAAAATAAGACTAGACAAACGGAGATGCAACTGGTTCGATAATAGAACCACGATCGGAGATGACGAGAATGAATGCCGCAACTGCCAAAGCCGCCGAAACGGGCGCGGCGACCAAACGCAAGAGCCCCGTACGCGTCGCGGTAGTTCAATTCAATCCGCAGGTCGGTCTGGACAATTTTGAATCGAACGAGCTGGCTGCGCGCCTGCGTCCGCAGCAGGCGGCCAAGGAAGGCGCCAATCTGATCGTGCTGCTGCCGGAGCTCGCGACCAGCGGTCGCAACAGACCTTCACTCACCGAAGCGAGCGTGAGTTAGCCACGGATCGCTGAAAGGAAAAAAGTCATGCAATATGCGTTGGCAGGCAGCCGTCCGTCCATAGTTGGCGGAGGCAGATCGAAAATCCTCGAAAGCGCTCGTTCCTTCGCGTTGGGAACAGCCTCGAGCCTGTCGCTCACCGAAGACTGCCTGACCCAAATTTTCGATCCAGCCGGAGAGATCGGGTTCGCGCCTTCGCCAATTGCGGGCATTCCGATTTCGGTGAAGGACATGCTGGACGTCGCAGGTGAGGTAACGCTCGCCGGGACCAAGGCTCTTGATGACAGCCCGCCGGCCGCCGAAGACGCGCCGGTTGTCCGCAGGCTAAAGGCCGCTGGCGCGGTGCTGACGGGGCGGACGAACATGGCTCAGTTCGCGTTTTCGATCGTCGGCCTCAATCCACACTTTGGTACGCCGGGAAATCCGTGGGACCGAACTCGAATTCCTGGCGGTTCATCTTCTGGGGCCGCGGTGTCCGTCGCGGACGGCATGTCGGTCGCGGCAATTGGATCAGATACCGTAGGTTCGATCAGGGCGCCGGCTGCCCTTTGCGGCATTGTCGGCTTTAAGCCGACGCAGCGGAGCGTTCCCCTCCAAGGGACGATCCCGCTCTCGGTAACTTTGGACACGGTGGGGCCCCTCGCTCGAAACGTGCATGACTGCGCCCTCGTTTACGCAACGATTTCGGGCGAACCCTGGCGGGAGCTGCAGCCGCTTGGAGTTAAAGGGCTCAGGCTTGCTATCCCGCAAACGCGAGTCCTCGATGAATTAAATCCGGCAGTCTTGCGGGCCTTCCAACGGGCAACCGCGCTCCTATCCGAAGCAGGCGCGGAATTGATCGATGCGCGTTTTAGCTACTTCGAAGAAATCGAATCGAAAAATGGATGCGGTGTGATCGAGCATGTCGACGCTTTGGCTTGGCACAAGGAGCTGTTGGACCGGCGCGGGCATGACTATGATCCCAATGTTCGGGGACGCGTCGAGAAGGGAGCGATCATCGCCGCCTGGGAATATGCGGCGATGCAAGAGTGGCGCAAGGATGTGACCGCGCGCTTCGACAAGGACACCTTCGCCTTCGATGCCCTTATCCTGCCGACGGTCGGTACGACCGCTCCGACGATGGATGAGTGCGAGCGCGACGAAGGCGGTATCCGTGCGAAACTCCTCCGAAATCCGTCACTATTCAATTTTCTTGATCGTCCAGCGATTACGATTCCGATCCACATGCCGGGAGAGGCTCCGGTCGGCCTCATGGTGGTTGGAGAGCGCGATCAGGACTGGCGTTTGCTCAGCGTGGCCCGGGCGCTCGAATCCATCGTTTCGAGCTGAGTAGAAGCCCATGCCATATCTTCAGCTTGATGTTTCCGGATCTTATGCGCCGAACGTGAAGCGGCGGCTCGCCAAGCGGATGGGTGAGATTTACGCCCTCACGATGCAGGCCGATGTGAACCGGATCTCGGTTGCGATCCGTGAACTGACGCCGGGCGGTCTCTGGCGATGCACGCCGAGCGAACCTTACGAAGCCGCGCTCTTGATGTGCGATATCCGAAAGGGGCGACCCCCGGAACAGCGGGCCGAGCTGGCAAAGGCACTCGTCGATGCGTGCATCGACACACTCGGCCTTAGGATCGAACAGATCAACGTTGAGTTCACCCAGCATGCGGGGGATGAAATGTATCACCCCATGCGTGGCGGCTTGAGCGACGACTGGCGTCCTGACGAGGTCGACGAGAATAGTTCACGTGCCAAGGCGTGAACGGCGACACAAAGAAACAAACGCGATCGAATCCATCAAGCTGGTCGGTTTTCTTGGGACGCGCCGCAATCCAATCGTGAGGTACCATGACGACCTATAACAAGATCAAGATCGACGGACTCGACATCTTCTATCGAGAGGCCGGTCCAAGTAACAAGCCAAAGCTGCTTCTGCTGCACGGATTTCCGGCATCCTCGTTCATGTTCCGGGATCTCATCGAACATCTGCAGCGCGACTTTCATCTTATCGCGCCGGACTATCCAGGTTTCGGCCACAGCGACGCGCCTGACCGAAAGACCTTCGCCTATACGTTCGATAACCTCGCCGATATCATCGACAAGTTCACCGCCAAGCTCGGCTTGACGAAGTTTGGCATCTATATGCAGGACTTCGGCGGCCCGGTCGGGTTCCGTCTTGCCAGCCGTCATCCGAATAAAGTGTCTTTCTTCGTCATACAGAATGCCAATGCCTACGAAGAAGGACTCCCCGACAGCTTCTGGTCTCTCGCGAGGACGCTGTGGAATGATCCTTCACCGGCTAACCGCGAGAAGATCCGCGAGGCCGCAATGTCGGACGAAGCGCTCGCCTGGAACTACACACACGGCGTTGCGGATCAGTCCAGGATTTCGCCTGACAGCTGGTTACTCCAGCGCGCGCTTCTTGCGCGTCCCGAAAACAAGGACGCGATGGTAGATTTGCTTTACGATTATCGGACCAACTTGCCGCTCTATCCAAAATGGCAGGAATACTTTCGACGTCATCAGCCGCCGGCACTGATCGTTTGGGGCGAGAACGACATCATCTTTCCGCCAGTCGGAGCTTACCCATACCAGAAGGACCTAAAGCATGTCGCGCTCAACATACTCGAGACAGGCCATTTCGCGCTGGAAGATTATGCTGAAGCTATCGCTGGCCACATTAGGCGCTTCCACACGTCGTCGATATCGGGCGTAGCGGCTTAGGAAAGGTCGGCGAAACACACGGCCTAGATCATCGCGCCGATCAGATCGCCAGGGATCTTTCCTTCCCAACCTTAGGGCCTGCGCCTTCCCGGCGCGGGACCTCTTTCTTAGTCGACTGCAGTGCCGCTCAATCAATCTCGTTTTGCCAGTGATTATCTTCAACGAAAGTCCAGATATCAGTCCAGCTAAGCAACGGTGATCGTCCCTCATAACGCATCCTGCCGATGTTAAGCTGATGTTCCGGGTTGTCGGAATCGATCACGATATGCCTCCTAACTTCGCCAGCTAAAATAACTAGAATTTCACCTGCACAGAGGCTGGTGGAAAAAGACTCGAAAAATAGGTCGACGTGCTTTCCGAGGCGAAGCCAGTCCTCCGTATCAAGGTACTCTAGCGAGTATCCGCCAAGATCCAGCGTGACCCATGAATTTGGGTGTTCCGTCACCGATAGAAACGGCAAAGGAGCATCGACCCACTCGCGCACGCGGCGCGTGGCGATTTCCGGCGCGCAGTTCATGCTCAGTCGCGCGGTGTTCATTCAGCAGCCTGACACATCAGCTCGTCCGCGGAGCGCCCGATAGGGGAGCGGAAGAGTCATACATGACTATAGCTCGGGAAACTACCGGCCGACGGTCAGGTCGGCGCGATTGAGCTATTTCGGACATTGAGCCTAGCCGCACTTCAGCCCGATTGGGCTGTTTCTCGCTCGCCTCTTTGCCATAAAGTGCTAGATTTAAGTCTGTCTGAAAGATCGAAGGACACAGCGCGAGCTCATTGCTTTCGTTGGCGCCTCGGCTTCAGTTCGCCGGAACAAAGAAAAGGGCGCAGGCTCTGCCATCGGCACAAGGGAGGACATCATGCTCGACAAAGCCCCGAATGGAAAAGTGTCCGACGTGCTCAACGCGCTCGACAAGGCGCTTGCCACTGGCGAGGTGGAACACGCCGTGGATCTCTTTCAGGCGGACTGTTACTGGCGCGACCTCGTGACCTTCACCTGGAACATCAGGACAATGGAGGGCAAGGAACAGGTTCGCGACATGCTCAAGGCGCGGCTCGCAGATATAAAGCCGTCAAACTGGAAAATTGCCGAGGGTGAGGACGCTTCTGAAGCGGATGGAATTACAGAGAGCTGGATACAGTTCGAAACCGGGGTCGCCCGCGGCTTTGGCCACGTGCGCCTGAAGGACGGCCGGATATGGACGTTGCTTACGACCATGAGCGAACTCAAGGGGTACGAAGAGCCAGTTGGTTTCGATCGTCCGATGGGGGCGAAGCACGGCGCCGAACGCAATCGAAAGACGTGGAAGGAAGAACGCGAGGCGGAAGCCCAAGAACTCGGTTATTCGCGTCAGCCTTATTGCGTCATCGTTGGTGGTGGTCAGGGCGGGATCGCACTCGGAGCCCGTCTGCGCCAGCTCAATGTGCCGACGATCATCGTCGAAAAAAACGAAAGGCCCGGCGACAGCTGGCGCAAGCGCTACAAGTCGCTCTGCCTGCACGATCCGGTTTGGTATGACCATCTGCCCTATCTGCCGTTTCCGCGGAACTGGCCGGTCTTCTCACCGAAGGACAAGATCGGGGACTGGCTCGAAATGTATACAAAGGTGATGGAGCTCAATTACTGGGGCTCAAGCGAATGCAAGAAGGCATCTTACGACGAGAAGAGCCGCGAATGGACGGTTGTCGTGCAGCGCGAGGGCAAGGAAATCATTCTCAAGCCAAAACAGCTCGTACTTGCGACGGGAATGTCAGCCAAACCCAACATGCCGAAATTCGAAGGCATGGATATTTTTAAGGGCGATCAGCACCATTCGTCGCAGCATCCGGGGCCGGACAAATACAAAAACAGCAAAGCCGTGGTGATCGGCTCGAACAATTCCGCCCACGATATTTGTGCCGCACTGTGGGAGGCCGGAGCAGACGTCACTATGGTTCAACGCTCGTCGACCCATATTGTGAGGTCGGACTCGCTGATGGAGCTCGGGTTAGCCGCGCTTTACTCCGAGCAGGCGGTCCAGTCTGGACTGACGACGGCCAAAGCCGACCTGATTTTTGCTTCACTACCCTATAAGATTCTGCACGAGTTCCAGATCCCGGTTTACAACGCAATCAGGGAACGCGATGCCGATTTCTACAAACGTCTCGAGAAGGTAGGCTTCCTGCTCGATTATGGTGACGATGACTCTGGTCTGTTCATGAAGTACCTGCGGCGCGGGTCCGGATACTACATCGATGTTGGTGCTTCAGAACTGGTTGCCAACGGCAGCATCAAGCTGAAGAGCGGCGTCGATGTCAAAAAGCTAATGGAACATTCCGTCATCTTGAGCGACGGCACCGAGCTGCCCGCCGATCTCGTCGTTTACGCCACCGGTTACGGTTCGATGAACGGCTGGGCCGCGGATTTGATCTCCAAGGAGGTCGCTGACAAGGTAGGCAAGGTCTGGGGACTAGGCTCGAATACGACCAAAGATCCGGGCCCGTGGGAAGGCGAGCAGCGAAACATGTGGAAGCCGACGCAACAGGAAGGCCTTTGGTTTCATGGCGGTAACCTGCACCAGTCACGTCACTATTCGCAGTTTCTGTCCCTCCAGTTGAAGGCGCGAATGGAAGGCATTCCCACACCGGTCTACGGTCTTCAGAAGGTCCATCAGCTTAGCTGATCGATTTATGTGGATGTGACCTCTAGAGAAGTTTGGCAACGAAGAGCGCGCAGCGCCGTTGTTGCCTGCACTGCCAAAAAGGCAAGGATTGACCGTCGCGTCAGCGATTGGCCGTCATTTGCTGTCGATAGCGCTCGGCATCCCAGTTCAGCAGAGCCTGTTCCTTGTCGGGTGGCAGATATTCGATCGCAGCGTCGAGCGGCAGGCGAGTGACCACGAGCGCGAGGCACGTCAGAAGTGCGTGCGCGCCCGCGCCTACATCGCTGCGGATCACTGCGCCTTTGTCCGGGATCAGGACGGCGGCTGGCGCAGGCAGTCCGCCCGCCACGGCGCGGGCAGCCTTCGCGGTGAGGCTCTCGTCTGCCGCGAGCGTCGGCATGCCTGGGCCGAGAAAAATGACATGGTCCGGATAGAGCGATCCCCCGGTGGCGACGGCAAGGTTGTGTCGATCGGTGGCAAGTTTATGGCATAGCGGGTCTTGCACTGGACGATACTCCGTCCCCGCGCAACTCCGTGCCAGCGCGCCATCGTTGGCGCGCGTGGTGTCGCGTGGCTTGAGCGCCAGACGCTGCTCGACCTCCGCCACCAATGCTTCGGCTGCGTCGCAGGTTGGAGCTCCCACCACCAGACCGTGATTGCCGAGGATCAGCACATCCGCCGGCCTTTGCGCGAGACTCGCGCTCACCGCATGCGCAAGCGGCAGGCCGGGATGATGGTAGTCAAGCCGGTGGCAAGAAAGGCCGCGGAGCCGTTCGGCAAATTCGTCGCGCGCATCCTTCCGCACTGACCATGCGATGGTGTTGACCGAATGGACATGCAGCACGACCGGATGTGGCATCAGGGCGTGAAGCGAGGTCTCGATGGAGGCGCGAAGCGGGCTTGCCACGTGGCCGGCCGCTACCGGCATGCGCTGATCGCCGTCAGCGAGAGCCGCACGCGCGCCGCAGAGCAAGATCGGGAGGAAGATGTCCTTGGTCTCGGCATCGGCGAGCCAGGTGCCCGAAGCTTTCACCCAAAGCACGCCGCCATGCTTGACCGAGGAATTGCCGCCGGCAGCCTGCGTCAGCAGGATGTTCTTGCCGACCCGCGCGGACATGCGGCGCAGTTCGTTCAGGATTGCGGGCTGCTGCATCTTTGAAACCTCACCAGGCCAGGTATTCGATCGTCCAATGCGGCATGAGGGATTCCGAGCCGGCCAGAGTCCGGATCGCCCTGGGCAGATCCGCCGCCTTCGCCAGGGCTTCCCGATGGACCCCGGAGCGGATGAGCGCGGTCAGCATTCTCGCCGCGCGCCCGCCGGCGACGTCGTGATCGATCGAGTCGCCGGCGACGAGAACGCGCTCGGGCTTGGGATGGCCCAGCCTTTCGAGTGCTGCGGCGAAGATCGGCCCGTGCGGCTTGCCGACGAATTTCACCGTGCCGCCGAGCGATTGATAAAAGGCTGCCAGCGCGCCGGGCGCCGGAATCAATCCTCGCGCGCCGAACATGACAAGATCGGGATTGGCGCACAGCATCGGCACCCGTCGCGCCGCAGCGGCGGTCAGGCATTCGCGCCAGTGTTCGGGTTCGGACACCGCTTCGTCGAGCCCGCCGAGCAGGATGAAGTCGGCATCTCGCAGGTTCTCGACGACACTGAGTCCGAGACCGTTCACGATCGAACGGTCGCCGCCGCGCGTAATCAGGAGGCATGTGCGGCCGAGACCGACAAAAGGCTCGCGCTCGTGCGCGTGCAATCCGCTCCAGGCAACTTCGCCCGACGACAACATGCCGTCATAGGCATCGAGCGGCAGGCCAAGTGCGGCAAGGCGTTGCTGATTGTCATCGGCGCGTCGACCGGAGTTGGAAAGCACCAGCACGCGTTTGCCGGCTTGCCGCAGCCGCGCCACGCATTCGATCGCTTCGGGGAAGATCGCCTTGCCTTCGTGCAGGGTTCCCCATTGGTCGAGCAGGACGTGGTCGAACCTTTCGGCGATGGCACCGAGCCCCGTGATGGTGACAGGACAGTCTTTCATGGCGGGCCGCCGTGCAAAGCAAGCAGCGCCGCCCCGTAGCTTGCTTCGGTCTGCTCGGCGACGGTGACGGGCACGCCGAGAATGCGACGCCGGATCGACGTCCATGCCTCATTCCTCGCGCCGCCGCCGATGCTGATGACGCGCCGCAATGGCGGAGCTCCCAGCAGAGCCAGGCGTTGGTAGGCGAGTGCCTCGACCGATGCGATGCCTTCGAGCAGGCCCTGGAAGAAACGGTCCTTCTCGGCCGGACGCGGTGTGATCCGCGCCGCCAAGGTTGGATCGGCGATCGGGAAGCGCTCGCCAGCCTTTGGCAGCGGATAATAATCAAGACCGGTCGGCTGCTGCGGCTTGAGTTGGGGTGTCAGACGATCCATCTCGTCTGCGGTGAAATGCATCAGCAAAGCCGCGCCGCCCGAATTGGAAGCGCCGCCGGCAAGCCATCGCTCGCCAAGACGGTGCGAATAGACGCCCTGGTTGGCCGCGAAGATCGGCCGCGGCGCAAGCAGTTTCAGCACCAGCGTCGTGCCGAGCGAGGTGACGGCGTCCCCCGGCTGATCGGCACGGGTCGCGATGAAAGCCGCGACGCCGTCGGTGGTGCCGGCCAGGATGCGCGCCGATGGCGGCAGGCCGAGCGAGCGCGCGGCGTTCGGATCGATTTCGGCAAAGGAAGTTCCGGGCACCAGCACCTTCGGCAGCAATTGGCGCGGCACGTCGAGCTGGTCGATCCACGCGGGCCAGCTGCGCGTCACGGGGTCGTAGCCGAGCTTCAGCGCATTGTTTTCGTCACTGATCCCGTGGCAGGCGCCGAACCGGCCGGCAATCCAGTCGGCCTGATGAACGGCGTGGCGTGAATCCCCGACGTCGCCCTGATGCAGGAGATGGAGCAGCTTGGCAAGCGCGCTGCTGCGGCCATGAGCGCCGCTTTCCGCCGGCGCCACGTCGGCGATACGCGCGGCCTCCTTGGCAGCACGGGCATCGTTGTACATCAGCCCCAACGAGCGGGGCCTGCCGCCGGCATCGATGAGCAACAGGGTCCCGGATGTGCCATCGACGGCAACGCGTTCGACGCGGTCGAGAGCGACCGTCTGGCCGAGCTTGCGGATGGCTGTGACCGCAGCCTGCCACCAGAGCTCCGGGTCCTGATCACGGGCATCGCCGTCCTGCCGCGGCGGGGGCAGGGCGGCCGAAGCTATGCCGTGGATGTCGCCCCGCGCATCGACGGCACACGCGCGAACCCCGCCAGTTCCAACATCAATGCCGAGGAACAATCCTGTCATTGGTTTTCACCTGGGTCTCTCCGGCTGACCACGCAATCGCGGCTGGGCAGGCGATTGCACTGCAGCACGTTTGGGGGATTGACGCCCCGGTCAGCCTCTGCAATTTTTTGCAGGACGTGAAGAAATTTGCAAGCGAGGTCTTGCGGGCGTGGCTTTCCCTTCCGACAGGCTGTCCATGGTCGATGGCGAAGCGTCGCTCGCGACGCGCGCGGCGTGGCTCTATTTCGCCGCCGGGCTGACCCAGTCGGAGGTCGCAAGCCGCCTCAACATCCAGAGCACCAAGGCGCACCGCCTGATCGCGCGCGCGAGCCGCGAGGGGATGATCCGCGTCTTTGTCGAAGGTCCGGTGGCGGAATGCGTGGCGCTGGAAAACGCGTTGGCCCAGCGCTACGGGCTTGCGTTCTGCCGCGTCGCGCCGGATCTCGGCGAGGGCGACCTGCCGCTGAAGGCGTTGGCACTCGAGGGAGCAAGCTTCCTGCGCCAGATCCTCGAACGCGGCGAGGACAAGGTCATCGGCGTTGGCCACGGACGCACGCTGGCGGCCCTCGTCGAACAGATGCCGCAGACGCCGGCGCGCGATGTGCAGTTCGTGTCGCTGCTGGGCGGGTTGACCCGGAAATTCGCCGCCAATCCGTTCGACGTGATTCACCGCCTGGCCGAGCGCACCGGCGCCGAAGCCTTTCTGCTGCCGGTCCCGGTGTTCGCCAATTCAGTCGCCGATAGGGCTGTGTTGATGAAACAATACGGCGTTGCCGACCTTTTCGCTCTGGCCCGCAAGGCCTCGCTGTTGCTGGTCGGCATTGGTCAGATCAGCCGCGACGGCTTCCTGGTGTCGAGCGGCATGATCAAGCCCGACGAGGTCACCGAACTGAAACGGGTCGGCGCCTGCGCCGATCTGCTCGGGCATTTCTTTGATGCCAACGGCCAAGTGCTGGACATCGATCTGTCGGCACGCGCGACCTCGATGAGCCCGGCCGATCTGAAGAAGCACCGCATCGTCGCGATCGCCGGCGGCCTCCCCAAAGCGACGGCGCTGCGCGGCGTGCTGCGCAGCGGCATGCTGCACGGGCTGATCATCGACGAGGCGACCGCTGCTGTGCTCGCTGCCGACAAGCCGGAGGGAACATCCGGCGCGACCAGAAGAATCAAGGGATGGAAATAAGTGCAAACAAGGAGATGAGTGCATGTTCGATCGTGAGAAGAATCTGTTCGACTCCTACGCCGCCAAGCGCATTAGCCGGCGAGATCTGCTCGATGGTGCGGCTAAGCTCGGCATTGCCGGGGTTGCCGCCAACGCCGCCTTCGCGTCGTCGGTCTCCCGGGCGATGGCCGCGAATTTTGACTGGAAGGCCCAAAGTGGCAAGACGGTCAAGCTGCTGTTGAACAAGCATCCCTATGCCGATGCGATGATCGCGGATATCGCCGCCTTCAAGTCGCTCACCGGCATGAATGTGACCTACGATATCTTTCCGGAGGACGTCTATTTCGACAAGGTGACGGCGGCATTGTCATCGAAGTCGGACCAGTACGATGCCTTCATGACCGGCGCATACATGACCTGGACCTATGGCCCCGCCGGCTGGACTGAGGATCTCAACGCCTACATTCACGACGCATCGAAGACGAGCCCCGACTTCAATTGGGACGACGTGCTGCCAAATCTGCGCGCCTCGACGGCATGGGACGGCGTCCCCGGCTCCGAACTCGGTTCGGGCAAAGCCAAGCAGTGGTGCATCCCGTGGGGATTCGAACTCAACAACATCACCTACAACCGCAACATCTTCGACAAGGTCGGCGTCAAACCGCCAAAGAACCTGGATGACATGATCGAGGTAGCGGCGAAGATCACCAAGGATGCGGGCGGACCCTATGGAATTGGCGTTCGCGGCTCGCGCTCCTGGGCGACTATCCATCCGGGCTTCCTGTCCGGCTATTCCAACTTCGGACAGAAGGACTTCGTGATGGAAGGCGGCAAGCTGAAAGCCGCCATGAATACCAAGGCTTCGAAGGAGTTCCACGATAAATGGGTCAAGATGATCCAGCAATCGGGACCCAAGAACTGGTCGACTTACACCTGGTACCAAGTCGGCACCGACCTTGGTGCCGGCGCCTCCGGCATGATCTTCGACGCCGACATCCTCGGCTATTTCATGAATGGCGGCGAGAACAAGGAGAAAGGCAAGATGGGCTACGCGGCGTTCGCGGCCAATCCGGCCGCCAAGGCGCCGACGCCCAATGTGTGGATATGGTCACTCGCGCTGTCGAGCTTCTCGAAGCAGAAGGATGCAGCCTGGTTGTTCATGCAGTGGGCGGCGTCCACCGAGCACGACTTGTTCGGCGCGCGCAAAATGGACTTCGTCAACCCCGTACGTACCTCGGTGTGGAAGGACAGCCAATTCCGCGACAGGATCGCGAAGTCCTATCCAGGCTATCTCGAGCAGTACGACATCTCTTCTCCCGGCGCGAAGATCTATTTTACGGCGCAGCCCTTGTTCTTCGATCTGACCACCGAATGGGCAGCCTCGCTGCAGAAGATGGTTGCGAAGGAGGTCAGCGTCGACGAGGGACTCGACAAGCTCGCCGACAGCGTCAATCGCCAGTTGAAGTCCGCCGGACTCGGCTGATACACCGCTTGGTGCCTGTTCCTCCGCACCATGACAGGCCGCCGGCCGGGGACGAGTTCCTTCGGGCCGGTGGCGTGCCGCGAACGCTTGAAGCTTCGTCACCATGAGCATGCTGCAACTCCTTCAGGCGAATGCGTTAGTTGGGCGCAAGGCGCGGCCGCGCGGCCGCGCGCTGCCTTATCTGTTGAGCCTGCCGGCATTGCTCGTCTGCGTGGCGATCATTGTCCCGTTTGTAGCCGCCGCAGTCTATTCGCTGCAGCGCTATCGGCTGAACCTGCCGTATTTGCGTGGTTTCATCGGCATCCAGAACTATGTCGATTTCCTTACCGATCCCGCGTTCTGGAATACGTTGCGCATCTCGCTTGTCTACACCGCGTTGACGGTCGTCATCGAGCTCCTGCTCGGTCTAGGGATAGCGCTCCTGCTGCGGCGCCCGACCCGCTTTCACAACGCGGTCTCGATCGTGCTGCTGCTGCCGCTGATGACGGCGCCTGCGATTGCCGCCTTGATGTGGAAACTCATGACCAACCCGGGATTCGGAATCCTGTCCTATCTGGTCGGTCTGTTCGGCCTCACGGATTTCAAATGGGCGTCCGATCCTTCGACCGCGCTGTTCACGGTGGTCCTCGTCGATGTCTGGGTCTACACCCCCTTCATCATGATCTTGCTGCTTGCTGGGCTGCGGTCGCTGCCGCGCCAGCCGTTCGAGGCAGCGGCGCTCGATGGCGTCCCGGCGACCTTCGTGTTTTTCCGTATCACGCTGCCGATGCTGGCGCCGTACATCATCACGGCCTCGCTGTTCCGCCTGCTCGACTCGATCCAGCAATTCGACATCATCTATGCGATGACGCAGGGCGGTCCGGGCGATCGGCTGATGGTGTTTCAGGTGCAGGCCTATCTCGAGTTCTTCCAGTACACGAACGTGGGCAGGTCGGCGGCGCTGTTGATGATCCTGTGGGTCATCACCAACATCCTGTCGAATATCTTCATCAAGAACTGGTTGCGGTTGCGCGCACGCGCACACAGCCAGGCGTGAGGTTCGGGGGGCGGCGATGGAACATGAAAGTCTTGCTGGTCGCATTTTCCGGGGCGTGGCGCTCACGCTGATCCTTGTTTTCTTCATGTTTCCGATCGCCTGGATCCTGTTGATGTCGTTCCAGACCAACGAACAGATCCTGCGTATCCCCCCACGCCTCCTATTTGAGCCCACTCTTGCCAACTACGAGGCGCTGATCTCGGGCCAGTTGCATACGGCCGCGGGCAATCTCGAAATCACCTTCATGCGCAATTTGTGGAACAGTCTCGTGCTGTCGAGCGGTGCGGTGGCGTTGGCGCTACTCCTGGGCGTGCCTGCGGCCTACGCCTTTGCGCGCTTCAAGTTCCGGCTCGGCGAGACCATCGCGTTCACGCTGCTCTCGTTCCGCTTCGCGCCACCGTTGCTGGTGCTGCTGCCGCTATCGCTCTACTATCAGGAGCTCGGCCTCAACGATACCTATTTCGGCATCGTCTGGGTCTATCAGCTGATCGCGCTGCCGCTGATCCTGTGGATCGTGCGCGGTTATTTCGAGGATATCAGCCCCGACATCGAGCACGCCTATCGCCTCGCGGGCCATTCCTGGCGCGAGGCCTTCACGCGTATTGCGGTGCCGCTCGCCGGTCCCGGCATTGCTGCCGCCGGGCTGTTGTCGTTCATCTTCTGCTGGAACAATTTCGTCTTCGCGCTGATCCTCGCCTCCGCCGACAAACAGCCGGTGACGGTCGGCGCGCTCGCCTTCGTCACGGCGTCCGGCATCCAGTACGGCCAGATCGCCGCGGCGATCGTGCTTTCGGTCACGCCAACGCTGCTGCTCGCGCTCTACGCGCAGCGCTATCTGGTCGAGGGCCTGTCCCTCGGCGCGGTCAAGGGCTGACGCAATGGCGGGACTCGAAATCAAATCCGTCACCAAGGTCTTCGGCGCGGTGCGAACCGCCGACAGCCTGTCGCTCGTCGTCGAGCCCGGCGAGATAGTCGCGGTGTTCGGGCCGTCTGGCGGCGGCAAGACGGTGCTGCTGCGGATGATCGCGGGTATGTTCGAACCTGATGAGGGCGATATCCTTGTCGGCGGCCGCTCGATCGTCGGCGCGTTGCCGGAGCGGCGCGGGATCGGGATGGCATTCCAGAATTTCGCCCTGTTTCCGCATATGACGGCGCGCGACAATATCGCAAGCGGCCTGCGGGCGAAGGGTCGGGCGGACGCCGCTAGCCGCGTGCAGGCGATCAGCCGGCTGCTGAAGATCGAGCATGTGCTCGGCCATATGCCGCGCGAATTGTCAAATGGCCAGAAGCAGCGCACGGCTCTGGCGCGGGCGCTGATCGGCAATCCGGACGTGCTGCTGCTCGATGACCCCCTGCGCAACGTGGACGCCAAGCTGCGTTATGAAATGCGGCTCGAGCTGCCGAGCCTTTTGCGGCGCGGCACCGCAGCGGTCCTTTACGTGACCCAGGATTATCGCGAGGCCATGGCGATTGCCGATCGCATCGCAGTCCTTGTCGGTGGCCGGCTTGAGCAGATCGCGAGCCCCGACGAGATCTATCTGAGCCCCGCGTCCGTTGCGGTTGCGCGGCTATTTGGCGATCCCAGCATCAATCTGGCGGAGACAACGCCCCTTGTCGAGCACGGCACGCTGTTTGCGGCGATCTCCGGGGCAAGGATGCCGCTCGGCATGGCTGACACGCTGCCGGCGGATCGGCCGTACTGGCTCGGCGTTCGGCCTGAGGATCTCGGCATTTCCTTTTCCGCCGGTGAAGATGCCATGCCGGCACGCGTTCTTGCGATCACGCCGATGCACGAGAAGGCGGTGCTGCTGCTCCGATTCGAGGACGGAAAGGAATGGCTGGCGGCGCTGCGGCCCGACGCGCTGAACGTTGTCGCCGACGACGCCGTGTTTGTCCGCTTTGCGCAGGAGGCTGTGCAGTTGTTCGACCGGGAAACCGGCCTTCGCGTCTCGCTGTCGCACCGGCGACAGGCGGCATGATCGGAGCACGATGACCATGGCAATGCTGGAGCTTCGAGGCATCGACAAGGTATATCGCAGTCACGGCCGGCCGCCGGTGCACGCCGTGCGTTCGCTCGACATGGAGGTCGAGAAAGGCGAGATCGTCGCGCTGCTGGGCTCATCGGGATGCGGCAAGACCTCGACCTTGCGCATGATCGCAGGCTTCGAGAGCGTCACCTCTGGCTCCATCGCCGTTCGCGGGCGGCGGATCGACGCGCTGCCGCCGGCCCGGCGAAAGGTCGCGATGGCCTTCGAGGGCTACTCGCTTTACCCGCCTTTGACGGTTCGCGAGAACATCGCGTTCGCGTTGAAGTCCCGGCAGGTTTCGCGCAGCGAGGTGTCACGCCGCGTGGAAGCAATTGCCCGTTTGGTCGAGATCGAAGACATTCTGGAGAATTATCCGCGTGTGATCTCCGGCGGACAGCAACAGCGCGTCTCGCTGGCACGCGCGCTGGTGCGCGATGCCGACCTCTATTTGCTTGACGAGCCGATGGGGCAGCTCGAGCCGCAGCTCCGCGCCGTGCTGCGCGGACGGATCAAGAGCCTGCTCGCCGAGCGCGAGATGACAGCGATCTTTGTCACCCACGACCAGACCGAGGCGAGCGCATTGGCCGATCGCATCGCGGTCATGGAAGACGGGGTCTTGCAGCAATTCGCAAGCGAGAAGGAGCTGAAGGAGCGTCCTGCCAATCTGTTCGTCGCGAGCTTTATCGGCGAGCCGCCGATGAATCTGCTGGAGACGGAGGTGAAGCGGGCCGACGGTGGTTTCCGTCTCTCGGTTGGTCCTGAGGTGGCTTTTTACATCAGCGGCGATGGCCTCGACCAGACGGCGCAGCGGGCGCTTGCGGCGGCGCCGCGTGTGCGGGTCGGCATACGGCCACAGAGGATCGCGGTCGGCGAGGGGGCCGTGCGCGTGCGCATCGTCTCCAATCAGTGGCTCGGTGATCAGTCGCATGTTGCCGGCGAATGCGCCGGTCATCTGCTGATTGCCGTCGTCCCGAACAGGGTCGCGGCGCGGCCGGGAGATGTGGTCCCGTTTGCGCTTGGGCCGCGTCACCTGAACATTTTCGGCGCGGACGGGGTCTGCATTCGCCATGCGGAGGTGTCCTGACGATGCTCCGCGACGTGATCGTCGGCATCGATGCCGGCACTTCCTTGATTAAGACCGTGGCTTTCACGCGGGAAGGCCGGCAGCTCGGCGATTTCTCGCTGCCGAACAGCTACAGTACGTTGGCAGGAGGCCGCGTCGAGCAGGACATGACGCGCACCTGGAACGACACGGTTGCCGCGCTGCGCGGGCTTGCGGCTGTTGTGCCCGACCTTGGTCCAAGAGTGGCGGCGGTCGCGGTCACCGGGCAGGGCGACGGCACCTGGTTGATCGACGATGACGGCCGGCCGGTTGCACCGGCGCTGCTCTGGCTGGACTCACGTGCGGCTCGATTGGTCGAGGAGATTCGCGGCAGCGAGCGTAACGCGCCGCTTTATCGGTTGACCGGCTCGGGACTGAACGCCTGCCAGCAGGGACCACAATTGGCCTGGCTGCAGGCGCATGCTCCGCAGACGCTTTCGCGCGCTGCGACGGTATTCCATTGCAAGGACTGGCTGTATTTCCTGCTCACCGGCCAGCGCGCCACGGATCCTTCGGAAGCGACCTTTACCTGCGGCGATTTCCGCAAGCGCGGTTTCGATCCCGACACGGCACGGATGATCGGTATTTCCGATCTCGTGCGGCTTTTTCCGGAGGTGGTCGACGGGGTTGCGGTCACGCATCCGCTTGGCGCCGATGCTGCCGCTGAAACCGGCTTGCCCCAGGGCGTGCCTGTCTCGCTCGGCTATGTCGATGTGATCTGCAACGCGCTTGGTGCAGGCCTGTACGATCCGGCACCCGATGTCGGCTGCACCATCATCGGTTCGACCGGCATGCACATGCGGCTTGCGCCCGATGTAGATGCGGTCACCCTGAACGGCGAGGCGACCGGCTACACTATGCCGTTTCCGGTGCCGGGCCATTATGCCCAGATGCAATCCAACATGGCGGCGACGCTGAATATCGACTGGCTGCTCGATCTCGCATTGGGCGTGCTCGCCGCGGAAGGCGTGACGCGCTCGCGCGCCGACCTGATCCGTAGGCTTGACCAGCAGGTGCTTGAGGCAAAACCAGGCGAGGTGCTGTTTCATCCCTTCATCTCGGATGCCGGCGAGCGCGGTCCGTTCGTCGCCCATGAGGCCTGCGCGCAGTTTTTCGGCCTGCGCTCGCATCACCGTTATTGGGATCTGATGCGGGCAGTCATGGAGGGGCTGGCATTCGCCGCGCGCGATTGTTACGCCGCGATGGGAGCTTTGCCACGTGAGGTCCGCATCACCGGCGGCGCGGCGCGCAGCCACGCTCTCACGGCCATTCTTGGCGCGGCGCTCGAATGCAATGTCCGCGTCTGCAGCCGTGCCGAGGCCTGATTCCGGGCTGGTGACGCGTTACGCGCGTATGTTCCCGACCTATCTCGACGGGCGGCGGGCGTCACGCCCCATCTGGAAGCAGCTCGCTGCGCTGCGCGCGGGAGGCGACCATGTCTAGCTCGATTGCCATCGTCGGTGATCGCTTCATGCTGCCGTCGGTGTTCGCGGAGCGGATCTCGGCTGCATGCGGTAACGGCGTCAACATTCGCACTCTGGAGCAACCTTGGCCGGATAAACCGATGGAGCACGGCTACGCAGGCTCGCCCCTCGACGGTCTGAAGGAGTTCATGGGTCATCCGGACGAGGTCGCGGCCTTCATCGGCGACGCCGTGCTGCTTGTCACCCATCTGGCACCGATCTCACGGCCGATGCTGGAGCGGCTGCCCGGTCTTAAATTCATTGCGGTGTCGCGCGGCGGTCCGGTCAATATCGACCTCAACGCCGCGCGCGATCACAACGTGCTGGTCGTCAATACCCCCGGTCGCAACGCCAGCGCAGTTGCGGAATTCACCATCGGCGCCATTTTGGCCGAGACGCGTCTTATCCGCAGCGGCCACGAGGCCTTGCGCGCCGGCGAGTGGCGCGGCGACCTCTACCGGGCCGACCGCACCGGGCGCGAGCTTGGCGAAATGACCGTCGGAATCGTCGGTTACGGCGCGATCGGCAGCCGCGTGGTGAAGCTGCTCAAGGCATTCGGCTGCAAGCTCTTGGTGGCCGATCCCTATGTTCAGCTCAGCGCCCGGGACCGCAACGATGGCGTCGAGCATGTCGCGCTCGGCGAACTGCTGGCGCGCTCCGACGTCGTCAGCCTGCACGCGCGAGTAACGCCGGAGACCACCGGCTTTATCGGCCGCGAGGCGCTGGCGCGGGTCAAGAAGGGCGCGTTCTTGATCAACACAGCGCGCGGCCCGCTGGTCGACTATGACGCGCTTTATGACGCGCTGGCATCCGGACAGCTCGGCGGCGCCACGCTCGACACCTTCGCGATCGAACCACCGCCGCGTGACTGGCCGCTGTTGCGACTGCCGAACGTGACGCTGACCCCTCATATTGCCGGCGCCTCGGTGCGTACCGTCACCGTCGCCGCCGACCAGGTCGCCGAGGAGGTTCGCCGCTTTCTGGCGGGCGAGCGGCCGCTCAATCCGTGTTGAAGAAAGGCGCCAACAATGACCCGCGAGGAACGACAATTGCGCGAAGCGATCATCGCAAAATGCCGGTGGATGAACGCCTCGGGCCTCAATCAGGGCACCTCCGGCAACATCTCGGCCCGCTACGGCGAGAAGATGCTGATCACGCCGTCGGCCGTTCCCTACGACGCCATGAAGCCGGAGATGATTGCATCGATGCCGCTCGAAGGCGAGTATGGCGCGTGGACCGGACCGTTGCAGCCGTCCACCGAGTGGCGCTTCCATCTTGACATCATGCGCGCGCGCTCCGACGTCGGCGCCATCGTCCATACCCATTCCACCTATGCCACAGTGCTCGCGATTGCGCGAAAATCGATACCGGCCTGCCATTACATGATGGCGGCATTCGGCGGGACCGATATCCGCTGCGCCGGCTACGCACGCTACGGCACCAAGGAACTGTCGGAGCATGCGCTTGCGGCGCTGGAAGAACGCAACGGCTGCCTTTTGGCCAATCACGGCATGATCGCCCTCGGCGCCAATCTGGACAAGGCGATGTCGCTTGCCGTCGAGCTCGAGACGATCGCGCGTCAGTATTATCTGTCGCTGGCGCTCGGCCCGCACGTCATCCTGACCGATGAAGAGATCGCCGAAACGGCGCGGGGATTTTCGAGTTACGGCCTGCAGACGTCGTCACCGAAGACGAAGTCGGCAAAGGCTGCGCCACGCAAGAAAAAGAAGCTTAGCAGGAAGCGATGACGGGCGCTGCGCCGGTCGCGGCCAGGGATCACGGGCTTGTTGATATCGCCGTCATCGGCGGCGGAATCAACGGAGCTGGTATCGCGCGCGATGCCGCCGGTCGTGGCCTGAAGGTGCTGCTCTGCGAGAAGGACGATTTCGCCGAAGGTACGTCCTCGCGCTCGGGCAAGCTCGTGCATGGCGGCCTGCGCTATCTGGAATATTACCAGTTTCGCCTGGTGCGAGAGGCGCTGATCGAGCGGGAAGTTTTGCTCGCATCCGCGCCTCATATCATCTGGCCGATGCGCTTCGTGCTGCCGCATTCGCCGGAGCAGCGCCCGGCCTGGCTGGTTCGGGCCGGCCTGTTCCTCTACGATCACCTCGGCGGCCGCGAGCGCCTGCCGCCGAGCCGCAGCCTCGATCTGTCGCGCGCCCCCGAGGGCGCGCCGCTGCGGGGCGAGTTTCGCCGCGGCTTCGAATATTCCGATTGCTGGGTCGACGATGCCAGGCTGGTGATCCTCAATCTCGTCGATGCATCGCGTCACGGTGCGCGCATTTTGCCGCGCATGAGAGCCATGCGCGCGCGCCGGGCAGGGGACACTTGGCAACTCGAGATGAAGGCAGAAGACGGCAGCGCGCAGATCGTGCGGGCGCGCGCGCTGGTCAATGCGGCAGGGCCCTGGGTCCAGGACGTGGTGCAAGGCGTTGCGGGACTGAACTCGATCCACAATGTTCGGCTCGTCAAGGGCAGCCATTTGGTGGTGCCGAAATTCTGGAGCGGACCGCATGCCTACCTGCTGCAGAACGATGATCGCCGCGTCATCTTCGTCAATCCCTATGGAGACGACCTCGCGCTGATCGGCACTACTGACATTCCCTATAATGGACGCGCGGAGGACGTTGCAATCGACGATACCGAAATCGAATACCTGCTGCGGGTGCTGCGCCGCTATTTTCGGGACCCCCCGCAGGATATCGTTCATGCCTTCTCTGGTGTCCGACCCCTCTATGACGACAATGCGGAGAGCCCGTCCGCGGTGACACGGGATTATGTCTTCGAGATCGACGGCACGGGGCATGCTCCGCCGCTGCTTTCGATTTTCGGCGGCAAGATCACGACCTATCGCAAACTTGCAGAACATGCGCTGCAACGCCTGATGCCCTGGTTTCCTCGACTGTCACCGGCGTGGACCGCAGGCGCGCACCTTCCCGGCGGGGACATTCCCGGCGATTTCGAGGATTTCGTCGCCGATCTGCAACGCGAATATCCAGGCTTGCGAGAAACGCTGGTCCGTCACTATGCCCGGCTCTATGGGACGCGTGCACGCGAGCTCTTGGGACCGGCCCGCACCTGCTCGGATCTCGGTCGCCACTTCGGCGGCGATCTCTATGAGCGGGAAGCGCGCTACCTGCGCGAGACGGAATGGGCGACGCAGGCCGCCGACGTGCTGGATCGACGGACCAAGCATGGACTGCATCTGACGTCGGGCAAACGTGCGGCTTTCGAGGACAGCATTGGAAAGTGATAAGCTGTCCTTGGCCGAGCGCCTGAGACAGTACTGCCAATTAACGAACGCCGCTCGGACGGCGGCGTCTCTCGCCTGAGACTTTGCGGCACCATGCGCGGAGCTTGCTTGCTTCCCTCAAACGATCCCCGCCGATGTTCTCGCCACCGGTGGCCGCTCCTTGGCCTTGTGCTTGCGATAGCCCGAGGCGCGATAAGTCTCGATCGGCGCGATGGCGCCGCCGGCCCGCAGCCGTGCCATGGCCAGGATCGGCGAGACGTCGGTGGTGTAGGCGCGCTTGAGTTCGAGGTGGGCGCCGAGCGCGTCGTTGGCCGCTTGCGCCGCGGCGAGCGCTGAGCGGTCGACGATCAGCGCCTGGGCATGAGCGCGCTGCAATTCGATCGCCGATTGCATCAAACTCTCGATCGGATCGGTTACGTTGTGCGATTGGTCGAGCATATAGGCCGGGGCGAAGCCTTCTGCCCCGCGCATCCGAGCGTCAATCAGTTCGTTAAACACCAGAAACAGGCGAAACGGTTCGACCGATCCGGTGTCAAGATCGTCGTCGCCGTATTTCGAATCGTTGAAGTGGAAGCCACCGAGTTTTCCAAAGCGCACCAGGCGGGCGACGATCTGTTCGATATTGACGTTCGGCGCGTGATGGCCGAGGTCGACGAGGCATTGCGCCTTCGGTCCAAGCTCTTGCGCCGCCGCAAAGCTGGTTCCCCAATCGGAAATTACGCTTGAATAGAACGCCGGCTCGTACAGTTTGTGCTCGAGAAACACCCGCCAATCCGCGGGCAGCGCCGCGTAGATCTCGCGCATTGAATCGAGATAGCGATCGAGCGCCAACGTCATGTTCGATTGGCCGGCGAAATTGGAGCCGTCGGCGATCCACACTGTCAGCGCCTTCGAGCCGAGCTGGCGGCCGATGGCGATGCAATCGATGTTGTGCGCGATCGCTTGAGCCCGCGCGGTGGATTCGACATGGGAGAGCGAGCCGAACTTGTACGAATGCTCCTGGTTCGGCTGATCCTGAAACGTGTTCGAATTCACGGCATCGAACGCGAGTCCGTGCTTGGCGGCGACTTCCCGCAAGGCAGCGTAGTCACTCGTCGCGTCCCATGGAAAATGCGGCGATACCGTCGGCGTTGCCCGCACCAGATAGTGGATGGTGGCGCAATCCTCCAGCTTGTCGAACAGATGGCGCGGCTCGCCGGGGCCGGGGAAGCGTGCAAAGCGGGTACCACCTGTGCCGACGCCCCAGGTCGGGATCGCGACGCCGAACGCCATGATCTTTCGAGTTAGCGCGTCAGCGTCGATGCCCCGGCGGCCCAGCGCGCGCGCCAACGCTGCGTAATCCTCGTCGAGCGCCGTTTTTCGCGTGGCGTTCTCAGCCTGGAGAAGCTCCTCGCTGATGGAGAAGTCGGTCATCATTATCTCCCGACGATTGGCGTCTCACCGCGTGAAAGCCTGCGCGTTGCCGGCATCGACATTGAGGATATTGCCGGTCGATTTGGCCGAAAGATCGCTGGCGAAGAAATAGATCCCCTCGGCGATGTCCTCCGGCAATACCGAAAGCTTCAGCATGGATCGCTGCCGATAGACCTCTTCGAGTTCGTCTTCCGACACCTTGTTGGAGGCTGCTCGCTGCCGGCGCCATTCGCCGGCCCAAATTTTCGAGCCGCGCAGCACCGCATCCGGATTGACGGTGTTGACGCGGATGCCGTGCGGCGCGCCTTCCAGCGCAAGGCAGCGCGCCAGATGAATCTCCGAGGCCTTGGCCGCGCAATAGGCCGACGCGCCGGCCGAGGCGGCGAGGCCGTTTTTGGAGGCGACGAACACGATCGCGCCTCCGCATTGCTGCCGTTGCATCAGCCGGAACGCCTCGCGCGCCACCAGAAAATAGCCGGTTGCGAGTACATCCATGTTCTTTTGCCAGAGCGCCAGGCTGGTGTCCTCGACCGGTGAGGCGGAGGCGATGCCGGCGTTGGAGACCACAACATCGATCCCGCCATAGGCGAGAATGGACTCGTGGAAGCTCGCGACAACGCTCGCCTCGTCGGTCACGTCCAGCGCGATGCCGACTACGCTGTCGCGCCCGAATTTTTGCACGATCGCCTGGATGCGCGCGTCGAGCGCCTCCTGGTCGATGTCGGCCAGCACCACACAGGCGCCTTCGCCCAATAGCCGCAATGCCGCAGCTCCGCCTATGCCGCCGGCGCCGCCGGTAACATAGGCGATCTTGCCGGCCAGCGATTTCGCCTTCGGCATACGTTGCAGCTTGGCCTCTTCGAGCAGCCAATATTCGATATCGAAGGCTTCCTGTTCCGGCAGGCCGACATAGGCGCTGACGCCGGAGGCGCCACGCATGACGTTGATGGCGTTGGCGTAGAATTCCGAAGCGATGCGCGCCGTCGCCTTGTCCTTGGCGAAGGAGAACATGCCGATGCCAGGCACCAGGTAGATCACCGCATTGGGGTCGCGCATCCCCGGTGAATTCGGCCGCTTGCAGCGCTGGTAATAGGCGGAATAGTCGTCTCGATAGGCCTCAAGAAGCGCGTCGAGCGAATTGGCGAGAGTCTCGACACTGTCGCTCTGGTGATCGTAGGGCAGCACCAGGGGACGGATTTTGGTGCGCAGGAAATGATCGGGACAAGATGTTCCCAACGGCGCCAGTCTGTCCAGCATGCGCGAATTGACAAACTCCAGCACCTCCGGCGCGTCGGTGAAATGCCCGACCTTGCGCTCGTCGCGTGAGATCTTGCCGCGGATCAGCGGCATCAGCGCCGCCGCGACCGCGCGGCGCGTCTCAGGCGCGGCAACATCACAGCGCGGACCGCCGAAGGCGGGCTGCTTTTCGTGTCCCGCGAGCCAGTCGGCGGCCTGTTGGATAATGCGCAAGGTGGTCTGATAGGCCACCTTCGATGTCGGGCCCCAGGTGAACAGACCATGACCGCCCAGCACCACGCCGACATATTCGGGATGTTGGGCCGCCATCGCGCCGAGCTTCAGGCCAAGTTCGAAGCCCGGCCGCTGCCAGGGCAAGAACCCGATCGCGCCGCGGAACACTTCTCCCGTCAATTCCTCGGCGTTGGAGCAGGCGGCGATGGCGATCACCGCATCAGCGTGGACATGATCGACATGGGGGTGCGGCACGAAGCCGTGCAAGGCGGTGTCGATGGAGGTCGCGCGCGGGTTGAGATTGAAGGTGCAGTGATTGAATAGCGCCACCATCTCGTCTTCGTGGGCGATGCCGCGATAGAGCTGTTTCAGGCTTTCCAACTTGTCGAGATAGAGGGTGGAGAAGCCGTCACGCTTCATCGAGCCGAGGTCGCCGCCGGAGCCTTTGACCCACAACACGGTGGCCGGTTTTTGGGTCAGCGGATCGGTCATTGTGAGTTTGGCCGAGGTGTTGCCGCCGCCGAAATTGGTGATGCGAAGATCGCTGCCGAGCAGATTGGAGCGGTAGAGCAATAGCCCCGGCTCATCCAGGTCCGCCGCATGGGCATCGTCCCAAAGATCGGAAAGCGGCTCGGCCGCGGCCTTGGTCATGAACCTCGCCTCCGTCACGATGCGCTTTTGCCGGACCATAGGATCGCGACCGATCACGGTCAATCACGACATGAGCGATATTGCCACACGATATGATTGATGCAGTGCAAAATTGATTGAATATGAAGGTTTCGCGTTGACCGCCCAAAAAGTTCATGACTAGTTGTGAGCGTCGGGAGGAGCAGGGCCGTGCACGAACGCGAGCGCTGGCAGGTCATCAGGGCGATGCTGAAGCAGCAACTGCTGGTTCGTATCGCCGACGTTTGCCGCGCTACCGGCGCTTCCGAAGCTTCGGTGCGGCGCGATTTTTCCCGGCTTGCCGAAATAGGGTCAGCGACGCGGGTGCGTGGCGGATTGGAGGCGATGCCTGGTTCGCAGATGGCCTCAAGCGACGTGCCGGCGCTGGCGACCCGCTCCTTCGAGATCAGCAGGACACTCAATGTCGCCGCCAAGCGAGCGATCGCCCGGGCCGCGGTCGCGCTGTGCAGCGACGGCGACGCCATTATCATCAATGGCGGCACCACGACCTTCGAGATGGGCGAATTCCTGCGCGAGCGCCGCCTCAAGGTGCTCACCAATTCCTATCCATTGGCCGAGACGTTGATCCACCATTCGAACTGTCGCGTCGCGCTGCCGGGCGGCGAAGTCTACCGCGAACAGAAACTGATCGTCTCGCCGTTCGAGGAAGACGCGATCCAGCATTATTCGGCCTCGCGCATGTTCATGAGCGCGATTTCGATCGGCCCGCTCGGCGTGATCGAGGGCGATCCCTTGATCGCCCGCGCCGAGACCAAGCTGCTCAAGCGCGCCGAGAAGCTGGTGGTGCTGGCCGACAGCTCCAAATTCACCCCGCGGGGCAGCCTGGTGGTTTGTCCGCTGTCGCGAATTTCGACCTTGATCACCGACGCCGAGGCCCCGAAGGAAGCACTCGACATGCTTCGCGACGCTGGCGTCGAGGTGATGATCTCGACCGAAACGCCCGACGAGGTCGCGGCCGCATGAGCGACGCCCGCAACGCACTCATGCGAGAGGGCGGCCCAGCGGCGCCGCTGCTGGCGGTGGCCGGCATCGAAAAATCGTTCCCCGGGGTTCGCGCGCTGTCGGGGGTCTCGTTCGAGGTCGCGCCGGGCGAAGTGCATGCGTTGCTAGGCGAGAACGGCGCCGGCAAATCCACCCTGATCAAGATCATCTCCGGGGTCTATCGGCCCGACGCCGGCACCATTCATCTCGACGGACGGCCGCTTCGTCTCGATTCTCCAGATGACGCGCGGCGCGCTGGGATCGCGACCATCTACCAGGAACTGCTGCTGTTTCGCGATCTGACGGTGGCCGAAAACGTCTTCATGGGCCACGCGCCGCGCGGCCGCGGCGGCCGGCTCGACTGGAAGGCGATGGCGGCCAAGACCGAGGCGCTGCTCGCGACCCTCGAAATTGTCGATCTGGCCCCGAGCCGGGTCGTGGGCTCGCTCAGCGTCGGCAATCGCCAGCGCGTCGAAATCCTGCGCGCGCTGTCGCAGGATGCGCAGCTCTTGATCATGGACGAGCCGACCGCCGCGTTGACCGAATATGACGTGACGCGACTGTTCGACATCGTGCGGCGCCTCAAATCGCGCGGTGTGGGCATCATCTATATCAGCCACCGGATGGACGAGATCTTTCAACTAGCTGATCGGGTGACGGTGCTGCGCGACGGTGCCCAGGTCGGCACCCGCCGAGTCGCGGAGACTTCATCGGCGGAACTGGTCCAGATGATGGTCGGCCGCCAAATCGAAAGCCTGTTCCCCAAGGTCGCCGTGGCGGTCGGCGCGCCGGTGCTGGAAGTGCGCGATCTGGTACGGCGGCCGATGACGAGGAGGATCAGCCTGACCGTGCGCGCCGGCGAAATCCTGGGCCTCGCCGGCCTGGTCGGCTCCGGACGCAGCGAATTGGCGCGGACCATCTTTGGCGTGACGCCGGCCGAATCCGGCGAGATCCTAGTTTCGGGCGAGCCGGTGCAAATTCGCGCGCCTAGCCGGGCGCGCGCGCTTGGCATCGCCTATGTCCCCGAAGACCGCGCCACCCAGGGCCTGGTTCGCCCCATGAATGTGCGCGAGAATTTTTCCCTGGCCAGCCTGGCTAGAGTGGCGCGCTTCGGCTTCATCGATTCCGCGGCAGAAACACGATTGGCCGAAACGGGGGTCGCCCGCTTTCGCGTCAGGGCGGGTTCGCTCGACCAGGTGGTCGGCCGATTGTCCGGAGGCAACCAGCAGAAGATTGTGCTCGGCAAGTGGCTCGCCAACCAGCCGAAGCTGCTCATTCTCGACGAGCCGACCCGCGGCATCGACGTCGGCGCCAAGGCGGAAATCCACCGGCTGATGTGCGAACTCGCAGCACAAGGCTTGGCCATCCTGATGATCTCCAGCGAGTTGCCCGAAGTGCTCGGCATGAGCGACCGCGTGCTGGTGATGCGCGAGGGCCGGCTCGTCGCCGAATTTTCACGCGCGGAAGCCACACCTGAAGCGGTCGGCGCAGCAATGATGGGCAGCCAGGGCGCCGATGCGGGGAGGGCGGCGTGAGCACCATCGTGGTTTCGCGTCTGCGTCCCGGGGAAGGTGGCGCGCTTCGCTTGTTCGCCTCGCAGGAGGCCTTGCTGGCTTTCGCGATCGTCGGCATCGCGATCCTGGTCGGCCTCTACAACCCGCGCTTTCTGGCGACGCGGAACCTCGGCGATATCGTGCTTGGCAACGCCTATATCGCGGTGGCGGCGATCGGTATGTCGATGGTGATCGTATCAGGCAATATCGATATCTCTGTCGGTTCCCTGATCGGCGTTCTCGCCACTATCAGCGGATCGCTGGCGGTCGCGGGCGTGCCGATCATTCTGGTCTGGCTCACGCCGCTCATGGTCGGCATCCTCGTCATGATGCTGCAAGGCGCGGTGATCGCCTACCTACGGATTCCGGCGATCGTGGTTACGCTGGGGATGTTGTCGATCCTCAAGGGCGGCCTGATCAGCGTCACTGGTGGTCGATGGATCACCGACCTGCCGCAAAGCTTCCATCTCGCCGATATCGAATTGTTCGGGATTTTGCCGATGCCGGTGCTGATCATGGTGGCGGCGACCATTCTGGCGGCGCTGTGGATGCGCTATTCGGCAAGCGGTCGCGCGATCTTTGCCACTGGTGGCAATGCTGAAGCCGCGCGGCTGTGTGGCGTGTCGCCGCGGCGCACCGTGGTGATGGTATTCGCGCTGCATGGGCTGTTCGCAGGGATCGCGGCGCTTCTGTTCGCGACCCAACTCAAGGTGATCCAGTCGACGGTACCGCCCAACCTGGAGCTGACGGTAATCACTGCTGCGGTCGTCGGCGGCGTCAGTATCCTCGGCGGCGTCGGCACCGTGGTTGGATCGACGTTGGCGGCGGTCTTGATCGCCGAGATCGCGAGTGCGCTGGTCTTCATCAACGTCTCGCCGTACTGGATCCACGCCGTGCAGGGCGGGTTAATCCTGGTCACGGTGGTCGCCGACATCCTGCGGCGCCAGCGCCGTCAGGTGGGAGAATAATCAGCATGGCGGTGCTCGCACCCGAGGTCCGGTCCGCCGCGCCGCGTTGGCTGATCCGCCATGAGACGCTCCTGGTGGCCATTCTGCTCGTCGCGCTGGTGATCCTCGGCCTGTTCAACGAGCGCTTCCTGACCGTCGACAATCTGTTGAACCAGGGCCGCTTGATGACCGAAGTCGGTCTGCTCGCTTTGCCGATGACATTCATCATCATCACTGGCGGCATCGACCTGTCGGTGGGATCGATCGTCGGGCTGTGCGCGATCATGCTCGGCTATTCCTGGAAAAACCTTGGCTTCCCGTTGCCGCTGGCGATCGCCTTCGCGATCGGGGTCGGAGGCGTCGCCGGCTTTGTCAACGGGTTGCTGATCACCCGCGTCCGGGTGCCGCCGCTGATCATGACCATCGCCACTTTGGCGCTCTATCGGGGGCTCGCCGAAGGCATCAGTCAGGCGCGGTCGGTGCGCAACTATCCCGAATGGTTCTTCTATACCGGGCAGGGAGAATGGCTCGGAGTGCCGGTGCAACTCTGGATCCTGCTGGTGGGGATCATCGTGGCCGGCATAGCGTTGGATCGCACCACCTTCGGCCGCACGCTTTATGCGATCGGCAACAACGAGACCGCCGCCCGGTTTTCCGGCCTGCCGGTCGATCGGGTCAAGCTCGTGGTCTACACGCTGTCCGGATTGGCCGCGGGGCTGTCGGCCTGGGTGCTGGTTTCCCGCGTGACCACGACGCGTTCGGACATGGGAAGCGGCTACGAACTCGACGTCATTGCCGCCGTGGTTCTCGGCGGCACCAGCATTTTCGGCGGGGTTGGGACGATCTGGGGAACCGTCGTCGGCCTCGTCATGATCCAGCTGTTGAAGAACGGGCTGGCGCTGACCGGGGTCAAAGGCGACGCCACCATCATCGTCATCGGCGCGGTCCTGATCGCGTCCACGCTGATCGCAAGTTCTCTCCACGGACGCCGCGAGGTCGCGGGCTGATGGGGCGATAAGCCGCAAAAAGCGGCGTTTTAGGGAGGAAGCCATAATGAAGCAGCTCGTGAAACATCGGATGATGAAGACGGCCGCACTCGTGATCCTGGGCGCGGCAATGGCGGGCGGCTCCGCCGTGGCCGCCGACAAATGGGATGGCGGTGACGATCTTCCGACCAGCCCGCTCGCATGCGACGCCGGCCCGGCAACCGCCGCGGCGGCTAAGCCTTATGACGGCGGCCAGCCTACCGGCGCGCCCGACAAGGCCGGCAAGCCGATCACGCTGGTGGATGTGCCGAAGCTGATCGGCATCGGCTACTTCAACGCCACCTCCAAGGGCATGCAGGACGCCGCCAAGGAGATCGGCAACGTCAAGGTGACCACCGACGGACCCACCGAGGCCAAGATCGACGAGCAGATCAAGTTCATCGACAATTACATCACCCGCGGCGTCGACGGCATCCTGTTCGCCGCCAATGATCCGGTGGCGATCACTCCGGTTCTGAAGAAGGCCTTGTCGAAGGGGATTGACGTGGTCGGCTATGACGCCAACTCGCAGCCCGATGCGCGCCAGTGGTTCATCAATCAGGCCCAGTTCAACGGCATCGCCAAGGCGATGGTCGATGCGATGGCCAAGGAAGTCGGCGAGGACAAGGGGTTTGCCATCGTCACCAGCACGTTCACCACGCCCAATCAGGCGCGCTGGATCGCCGAAATGTCGGCCTACGCCGCCAAATGCCATCCCAAACTGAAATGGCTGGAAACTGTCGAGGCGCAGGAGGACAACGTGCTGTCGTTCAACCAGGCCACCACGCTGATCAACAAATATGGCGACAAGCTTTCCGGCCTGTTCGGCATGACGTCGGTCGCCACGCCCGCCTCGGCCGAAGCCGTCACCAAGGCTGGTCTGTGCGGCAAGCTCGCCGTCGTCGGCCTCGCCACGCCGAATGCCATGAAGCCCTATGTCAATGCCGGTTGCGTCAAGTCCGTCGTGCTGTGGAACCCGGTAGATCTTGGCTATGCCGCGACCTATGTGATGCGCGCCGTGGTCGACGGCAAGCTGAAACCCGGCGCGACCTCGGTCGATGCCGGTAAGCTCGGCAAGCTCAACGTCATCAACGGCAGCGAAATTCTGTTGGGCTCGCCATTCATCTTCACCAAGGACAACATCAAGGATTTTGATTTCTGATCGTGGTTCGTATGCGGGCCTCTCGTGGCGGAGAGGCCGGCACACGACCGAGGTTTGCGCCTGCAATCGGCACGAGCTTGAACCACTTGAATCTGCAAATCTCGGCCTAGGGACGTCCGGGAGGGAATCCAGGTTGAACGGTGTCACCGCGGTTCTCGATATCGGCAAGACCAATGTGAAGGTCGCGACCTTCGCTTGCGATGGTGCGCTCGTGTGGGAGCGCGCCATGCCCAATCGCATGGTGCCCGGCCCGCTCTATCCCCATGCGGATGTCGAGAAGATCTGGGAGTTTCTGCTGGGCGCCCTTGCGGAAGCCAATAAGGTCAATGGAATTGCGGCCATTGTCCCAACGACCCACGGCTGCGCAGCCGCGCTGATCGACGATTCCGCTCTGGTGCTGCCGGTGATGGACTACGAGTTCGCCGGCGTCGAGGAGATCGAGCCGTTTTATGCGCCGCTGCGCCCACCGTTTTCGCAAACATTCTCGCCCGCCTTGCCCGTGGGCCTGAACCTCGCACGGCAATTGGCGTGGCAGCAGCGGAATTTTGCCGAAGCGTTCGCGCGGGCCAAATATCTTCTGGCCTATCCGCAATATTGGGCATGGAGACTTTCAGGCGTAACGGCGGCTGAAGTCACCTCGCTGGGCGCTCATTCCGATCTGTGGGCGCCGCTGCAGGAACAGTTTTCCAGCGTTGTCTCCGCACTCGATCTGCGCCGATTGATGCCGCCGCTGCAGCCGGCCTACCAGCGCCTCGCGCCGATCAAGCCCGACATCGCCACCGCGGCCGGGCTAGGACGCGACGTCGGCGTGTTTTGCGGTGTCCACGACTCCAATGCCTCGTTGCTCCCGCATCTGAGCTCGCGCCGGACGCCATTCACGATTATTTCGACCGGCACCTGGGTGATTCTGTTGGCGCCAGGCTTGAGCGTGAAGGGGCTCGATCCGGCTGACGACACGCTGGCCAATGTCGATGTTGAGGGACGTCCAGTCGCCACCGCGCGTTTCATGGGCGGGCGCGAATATGCCGCAATCGCCGGGGCGCCGGGCAACCCGGACGCGGCTTCGTTGGCGCGTGTGATCGCATCTGGCGCCATGGCGCTGCCGTGCTTTGCCGGGCAGGGCGGAGGCGGCCCGTTCGCCTCGCGCCAGGGTGAAATTCGCGGGGAAATCGCACCTGCCGACCGGCTGGCACTTGCGACGCTTTATGTTGCGCTTATGAGCGACCTGATGCTGACGCGTTTAGGCGTCAGCGCCGGCGATCTTGTCGTCGAAGGCAGTCTCGCCGCCAACCCTGCCTATGCTGCGCTGCTCGCTGCGTTCCGCCCATCGCAGCAGATTTTCGCGGGCTCCGATGCCGCCGGGACCGCGCGGGGCGCCGCGCTCTTGGCGAAATGGCCGCCGCGGAACTTTCAACCGCCGCGGCTCATCGCGGCGCTGCCTTGCGCGATACAAGGCCTGCACGCCTATCGAAACGTTTGGACAAAAGCCGTGCTTGAAAGATGAGACGGTGTTTGCCCGCATGCGTAGGATCCGCTCCGCTAATGGGCACGCCGGCTTTGCAAGACGCGGCGGTGATATGGGCGCGATCCGCCAGCGCCCTGCAGCACACAAAAAAGCTCCTCGGATACAGCGTGAATCGCTAATTGGCTATCTGGCGATCTAGCAAGTCTCACCTCTGGTGTGGCTGTCCGCAGCGGCGGCTTGGCATCCGTTGGCCGACGTGTCACTGTGTCGAACAAATGTGCGGGGAGAGCACCGTTTTGTACCGCCATGTCTTTGTTCTATTCTCGGCCGGGTTCGCTGTATTGAGCGCTGCATCGGTGGCTGTGGGTGCCGAGTCTGAACGGTGCCAAGAGCTCGGTCGCGGTTTTCAAGTCGCAAAACCACAGATCAGTGCCATCGAGAAGTCATTGACGCTGTTCTCAGCCGCAGACGGAAATTGCATCGCGTTGGCGACTGAATTGCTGGACTCTGGAGCATCAGTCGACGCGCGTGACCGGTTCGGCGCCCGACCGCTCAGCCATGCCGCCAGGTTTGGTCATCTGGAAATGGTCGATCTCTTGCTGGCGCACGGCGCTCCGATCGATGCACGCAATCTGGCAGGCGCCACCGCGCTCTACGCAGCCGCCGAACGCGGCCATGTGTCGGTCGCGCAGCGGCTTATCGAAAGTGGTGCCGATGTCAAACTTCCCGGACGCAGTGGCATTTCTCCAGTTTCCGCTGCCGCGTATGCCGGCAGCGACGCGATTGTTGAAGCGTTGCTCGCACATGAGGCCGACGAGCGCGTGCCCGACGACACCGGCAAGCCGCCGATTGTCTATGCGACGGCCCGCGCTCGGCTGGACATCGTAAAGCGCTTGCTGGCGCGGAATATCGATATCAATGCGCGTTACCCACATGATCTCACCTTGCTGATGTGGGCTTCGGGGGCCGATGAAAAGGTCGGCGAAACTGAGGCAATCGAGGTCGTTAAATATCTGCTGGACGCTGGCGCCCATATCGATGACCGCGATGCCCGCGGCCGCACCGCTCTCATGATTGCGGCGGAAGGCGGCCGCGCGGAGATCGCCACCGTGTTGCTTGCGCGGGGAGCTGATCCCTCGCTCAAGGATAAGGCCGGCAAGCGCGCGGCGGACTTGACCGCTTTGTCGTCACTGCGTGAGCGGCTGGAGGCTCCGTGAGCGTATCTTCTTTCGGCCCGATTTGAACGGATGCTAAAGGCCGGCCAGATAGTCCTCCAGCGCCGCAAGGTCGTCGGTCGGTGTAGCGAGCATGAGATCGGACATCCCCGGATTATTGCCGCGCGCCCGGGTGCGGAAATCGGCGATTGTTTTGGTCAGGTATTCGCGACTCTGCCCCGCCAATCGTGGTACGGTGCCACTGCCCTGAAAATGATCGAGATGGCAGCCGGTGCAGCCGACCGAGTGCTCAGCGCGGAGAGCGCGCTCCGCAACATCCTTTGGCGACCGCGCCTGGCCTAAGTCGGGCCACGGTTTGTTCGAGAAATACTCCGCAATTGCAAGCATGTCTTCTTTCTCGAAGGATGCAGCGATCGGCCGCATGATCTCGTTCTTGCGGTCACCCCGTTTGAAATCGCGGAGTTGGATATAGATGTACCCGGATTGCTGTCCCCAGATGATCGGTGTCATCGGGTCGATCGGCTTGCCGCCCTGGCCATGGCAGCCAGCACAGACTTCGACTTTTTCCGCGATGGTTTGCGCAAGTGCCGGCCGCACGTTTGCGCTCGACAATGCTGCGAACACGACGCCGCAAGCAATGAACCAGACCGGTTTGCCGCCCATCGACTTCATTCCAACAAGACTCAAAACAGCAGCGGGGCCGCAAAGGGGGCCCCGCTGTGGTGATGACGTTGCTCGCTTAAGCTCAATCGAGCGTGAAGGCGACAATGTTGTTGCCGCGCCTGAAGTTCACCTGGGTGTTGCCTCCGGCGCCGACCACAATGTACTGCTTGCCGCCCACCATGTAGCTCGAAGGCGGCGCATTCACGCCAGCTCCGGCGTGGAAGCTCCATAGCTCCTTGCCGGTCGACGAATTGTAGGCGGCAAACTTGCCGTTGCCTTCGCCGGTGAAGACGAGACCGCCCGCAGTGGCAAGAATGCCGCCGATCATTGGTTCCGGCGTCTTCACCTGCCACTTGATCTTGCCGGTATCGTAGTTCACGGCGGTGATGTTCCCTGACTGCTTTTCATCGGCGATCGCAGTGAAGGCGCCACCAAGCCACAACTTGCCGTTCGGATAGGCCGAGTTCTCGACGCGATAATGCATGGGCTGATGGAGGTTGATGGCGTAAGCAAGCCCCTGGTCCGGATCGGTGGCGATCGGCGACCACTCCACGCCGCCATTCGCACCCGGAAGCATGCGGGCGCCTTCTTTGGTCGGCAGAACCCACATGTTCTCTTGCGGCACCATGGCCTCGGAGAAGCGGATCAGGCTGCAATCCTTGCGATCGTGAACGTAGATGTGACCGGTCTTGCCGGCATGGATCACGCCGGGGATGCTCTTGCCGTCCTTGCTTCTCACGTTCACCAGGACGGCCGGGCTGACGGCGTCGAGATCCCATACATCGTGGGCAATGTACTGGAAGTGACAGACATACTTTCCGGTGTCGAGATCGAGCGCGACCAGCGAGTCCGTGTAAAGGTTGTCCCCGGGACGAACCGCGCCGTCGAGATCAGGCGAGGGATTGCCGACCACGAAATAGATCCGGTTCGTTGCCAGGTCGACTGCCGGATTTTGCCAAACCCCGCCACCCAACTTCGCATAGGGGTCGCCACTCTTGGCGAGCTGAGCTTTTTCGGCCGCGATATCGCGATGCATGTCGCGACCGGTAGCGTCCTTTGTCGCCCAGACGCCGACTGACTTTTCCGGGACCGTATCGAAATTCCAGACCAGTTTGCCGGTCTTTGCGTCGTAGGCGCGCAGAAAGCCGCGGATGCCATACTCACCGCCGTTCGTTCCGATCAAAACCTTGTCCTTGACCACGGTCGGAGCCATCGTCTCGCTGTAACCGAGTTCGGGATCGGCGATGTCGGTTTTCCAAACGACATCGCCGGTCTTTGCATTCAGCGCCACGAGTTTGGCGTCCAGCGTGGCGAGATAAACGAGGTCGCCAAGAACCTGGACGCCCCTATTATTGGGACCGCAACAGAAAGTCGTCACCGGCGCCATCTTGTGATTGTAATGCCAGAGCTGCTGGCCCGTCTTGGCGTCGAGGGCATAGACGTGGCTGAACGAGGTCGTCACAAACATCACGCCATCGACCACGATGGGCGACGTTTCCATTGATTCCTTGACATCGGTCTGAAAAATCCAGGCGACGTGCAGGTTCTTCACGGTGTCACGGTTGACTTGCCGTGCCGGATGAAAGCGCGTCTGGGCATAGTTGCCGTTGGTAAGGAGAAAATTGGCTGTGTTCTTGTCTGCGCTATCGAGCTGAGCCTGCGTAACCGGAGAAATCTTCGCCTCGCGCGACGGCGACCAGGGATCCTGCTTGACTTCCTGAGCGCTACTTGGCCCTGCGAGCAGGCAGCCCAGGCCGAGCAACGTGGCGTATGCAATTGAATAACTATTCATGATTTCCGCCCCTTGTTATTTGAACCGGCACTTGTGCACGCCGGCGAACTTGAAATCTGATCCGACACGGGCTGCTTGACAAGGACAAAGCGCCAGACGGCGGATTTTTCGCGCGCACGCGGGCTTGTTCGCAAGCGCGAGATCAAGCTGTTGTCCTTAGATCATGCTCCCTGGCATGAAACAGCGGATGACGGGATTACCGTTCACGTATTGTGGCCAGACCATCGGTCGACCCGTCCGGTTAGCTTCAGTGATCACTCTATCGTCGGGAACAACTATCCACTCGCCATCAAAGCGTACCCGATAATGCCCGTCTTTAGTGTCCCAATCGACATCTGCGAGCACCATGCCATCCGCATCGGCGCAGCATTGAAGTCCGTTTTTGCTGTGCAGGCTTTCGAACCAGGATTTTAGCGGTGAATTCGCGTAGCGACCGTCGTCACGCGCCTGAGCAACTGCCAGGCCCAGCACCATCAAAGCGACGAACATTCGTATAATAGCCAACATCACTTTCTCTCGGCGAAACGCTTGCACGACAGCCAAACGGCCATTGGCGCCGGGCGGAGCACGGCGCGGCGGGTGAGCCAAAGCTTCCAGCCGCAGAACCGCGGGGCAGAAAGCTGGAGACAACGCCGAGCGCAATCGATTGATCCTAAGGCCGACCGATCAAGTGGGATTTCAGCGTGCGCGGGATGCTGCTTGGCCGGTGTGGCCCGGCAGCGGAAGTCCATGGAGCATTTACTTCAGCCGGGTTCATCTCCGACATGGCCGCCCCGAAATTCGCCGCCCAGGCGATAAGGAAGACGGCGGAACTCGGCTGGAGGCCTGTTCACCTGCTTGGCGTTGGCTCGTCCCCGATCGATGCGGTTCTGGTGCCTGCGGGCGTCGAGAACTCGAGGGGGGTGATCTCGGCGAGTTCGTTCAAGGAGACCGGCAATCCGCCTTGGGTCGACGATGAAGGCATGAAGAGCTGGGTCGGTATTGGCTCACTGGTCATCTATTTCCTGATGAGCCTTGTCGGCAACGCGGGCGTCAGGACAGGTGTGCCCTATCCGGTCTTGGCGCGCGCCTCCTTCGGCATTTGGGGTGCCAACATCCCCGCGCTGGTGCGCGCGATCGTCGCCTGCTTCTGGTATGGCGCGCAGACTTCCGCGGCCTCGGGCGCGATCGTCGCTTTGCTGACGCGCATGGACTCCTTCAAGTCATTCCACGCTTCAACGCACCTGCTTGGTCATTCCGGTCTCGAAGTGATCTGTTTCGTCGTCGTCTGGGCGCTGCAACTCCTGATTATTCAGCGCGGCATGGAGACGGTGCGCCGCTTCCAGGACTGGGCCGGCCCCGCCGTCTGGGTCATGATGCTGATCCTTGCGATCGGCCTTTGCGTCAAGGCTGGTGGCATCTCGCTCACATCATCGATTCCGCAGGACGTGCTGCTCGACAAGACCAAGGACGCGGGCGTTTCCGGTGAGCCGGGTTCCATTGCCTCGCTGTTCGCAGTAGCGGCGACCTGGATTACCTATTTCGCCGCGCTTTATCTGAACTTCTGCGACTTCTCCCGCTATGCGCCGGACGTTACGGCCGTTCGCAAGGGCAATATCTGGGGGCTGCCGGTCAATTTAATTCTCTTCTCGCTGGTCGCGGGCGTGACCACGATTGCCGCTTTCCAGGTCTATCATGAAGTGCTTCTGCACCCCGATCAGATATCGGCAAAGTTCGACAGTTGGTTGTTGGCTCTGTTGGCCGCCCTGACCTTCGCTGTCGCGACATTGGGAATCAATGTGGTGGCCAATTTCGTGTCGCCGGCATTCGACTTCTCGAACGTGTTTCCGAGATATATCAATTTCAAGAAGGGCGGTTACATCGCCGCCTTGATCGCGCTCGTTCTGTATCCTTTCGCGCCATGGGAAGGCAGCGCCGCATCCTTTGTCGGAATGATTGGCTCAACGATGGGGCCGATCTTCGGCGTGATGATGGTCGACTATTATCTCATCGCCAAGGGTGCGGTGGACGTCCCCGCACTCTATCAGGAGAACGGCGAATATCGCTATCAGAACGGCTGGAGCGTCCGAGCGATCGTCGCCGCGGCTGTCGGTGCGCTGTTCTCCAGCGTGCTGCCGAATTTTACCTCGCTGCTGCCGGATTGGTGGGGCGTCTACGGCTGGTTCTTCGGTGTCGGCATCGCCGGCGCGGTCTATTACGCCTTGCGCGCAGCGGAGCCGAGCCCCGTCAATAAGCCGGCTTGATCATCATCTTCTGAGTGGTCCTTCCCCGGAAGGCGGCCCTACCCGCGCTTGGGCAATCTTTCGAACGCCGGCATACGATTCAATCAAAGACCATCGCGCTCTAATGTGTAGGATAGGAAAAGCCAGCGGGTCGTCAGGCACCGCGCCGTCTGGAAGGGCGCCGCAAGCGACCGTGCAGGTGACGGTGCAGCCGCATCGCGTGGGCGCTACCGTCGTCCACGGATTAAGGCTGATCAACCCGGCCGGGCCGATTTCCTGCCGCCGGTGGCACCGGTACAAGGCGAAGGCCCCAGAATATATCGAAGCCAACTCGGCGAAATGCAGAATTGCGCCGCAGATGGCCGACCAGCTCAAGGCCATTCACAAAAACACCGAGGCCATGCGGGTGAAGGTTTGCGCGGTCGCTCAAGGGGCGCAGAGGAGACAACCGGCTGGACCCGTCGGCGACTTCGATGACATCCGCCAATGCAAGTCGCTAGACCGCGCCAGGCGTCGCGATATGCGGATCCCAAGGGGAGGGTAGGATAACGCATGGAGCTGTCGACGGTCCCGGACTCAGCTTCGCTCGGCCTTCGCTCCCGGTTTCCCGTCCAGTGGCAGATCGAAGCGGCCCGCCGTTTCAAGAGGTGCTGCGAGAGCGTATGGTGCTTCCGACGATCCACTGGAACCTGGGAGGCAATCATGCAGTTCAGGACGTCAGGACTAGTGTTGCTCGGTGCGATGGCGCTTCCGACCTGCGGGCTCGCACAAACCACATCCAACGAAAAGAGCGCCGTCGCGGCGGCCAACGGCATCCTCTATCAGATGTCGGGATCGACCGAAGTCGTGCTCGATGGCGGGGCCAAAATGCTCAACGCCGGAGACGGGCTGTTCATCGCCGGCGGAAAGACCGCGACGTTAGCGGCGGGTCGCGAAGGCCCATCGACTTTCCTCCACTTCTTGCTTGCTTCCGCTGGCGAATTGGGTCGGCCGGCCGAGACGGCACCTGCCACTGTGAGGGAATTGTATCGCACAGCTAGTCCGATCCCCGGCCTGAAGCCGGGAGCTTATGATCTCAATCTCACGCGAATAACATTTCCGGCGCAGATGCCCTTGAACCCTCAGCACCATCGGTCAGGCGCGGCCCTGTACTTCATCATCTCCGGCAGTGGGGCCAACACGGTCCACGGCAAGACGGAAGCAAGGGGACCGGGCTCCCTGATCTATGAACCGTACGACCTCGTTCACCAATGGGGTAACCCTGGCAACGAGCCGTTGGTATTCCTGGCCTTCAACATCAATCCGGAAGGTGTGGCGGCGGTGCTTCCGGGCGCACCGGCAAAGGATCAATAGCCAATGGCGAGCGTCCGCCGCAGAATTGCTCGTCGAGCCGGTAATCGAAAAGGCGACAGAAAAAGAGCCGCAGGGTTCTCACCCAGACGGCTCATAGTGGTCCTTGGCCGGGAGAAGCCAAGCTCGTGTACCGCCGTTACCTTGTTTGCGGCCATACCACACCAACTTAATGCTGATTCGCCGGGAATTCTGTGACTTGAATAACACATCCAAGGGTTGTCGAAGGGAGGTGCGAGGGCGCGGGATGAGCGCAAAGCGCGGAATAGGCCGGGCACCGCGGCTGACCGCCAACGCCGAACCGCAATCTCTAAGCGAGAAGTCGGAATTCAAGTTTTGCAAAGCTGTCGCCGGCCTCTTCCACCGCGCGGGCTTGGGAGCGGAGCCGATCAGACATCATCGCCAAATAGCGACGCAGTTCCCCATCACTCTCTTTGATATGGTTTCGAATTTCGCGGCGTTCGAATACCGTGAGAACGGGATCGGCAACCTGTCGCCAAGCCGCGGTCTGCCAATCTCTCAACTCGTGAATTTTGCGACTTAGAATATCAAGCTCAGTCATGCTGTCGGCCCCGCTCTTCAGAAGTGGCGGTTCAAGCCGTAGCGCTGATTCCTAAATAATTCTTAACGAGCGCCGGATAGCTTCTGCGTAAACCGGATTATCCGAACCTTAATCTCTCCCTGTCGCCGCTAACGCATGGACAAGGCACAAGTTCTGTCGGCGGAATCGGTGGCGCCTATACATCGCCTTCGTCTTAGTGTGGCTGTTAGCCGATGTTTCCAATACAGTGAACTCTTAGAACGGGCCGGTGAGCTATTAAGGTGATGTGAATGGATCAGCTCGAAGTAAGTAAAGTCGCGGCGGCCACCGCACCGGTGCGATCAAGCGCCTCCAAAAACGTAAGCTGCTTCACAGACCGCCTCAAAACTTGTCTGGTACTTTCGGCTTTTCAAACCTCGATCCTTCCGCACGTGCTGCCCTCCGCCGCACTCATTTATGGAGAATCAACATGAAATTGCTCTCCGCGATGAAGTTAAGAATATTGTTGGCGACCGCATTGACCGCAGTGTTCGCCGGAGCGGCGCGAGCCGATGTCATCATGGACTGGAATGCCAAAGCCGATTCTATTGCCACGGAAAACAAAATTCTGCCCGCGCCGCACAGTCGCGCGTTGTCGATGCTTCATATCGCAATGTTCGAGGCAGTGAACGCCATCGAACGAAGGTATGCACCATACAAGCTCACGCTCTCCGCAGACCGTTCCACGTCGAAGGAAGCAGCGGCGGCTGCGGCTGCGCACGATGTTCTCCTTTCGGTTTACCCGGATCAGAAATCCGAGCTAGACGCAGCGCTGGCAGCTTCGCTTTCGGGAATTGCGGAGACGGACGCAAAGTCAAAAGGAATTGCGCTAGGAAAAAAAGCCGCCGAGGGGGTGATTGCATTTCGGACAAACGACGGCAGCACCGCGCAAGAAAGCTATCGCCCCTTTACGAAACCCGGCCTCTATGTACCAACGGCGGTGCCGCTATTCTCGACGGTTGGAGCCACGACCCCTTGGGTCATGACGTCGGGCTCGCAATTCCGTCCGGAGCCTCCGCCTGCGCTCGATTCCGAGACGTGGACGAAAGACCTCAATGAAATTAGAGAAATTGGCGGTCGTAACAGCACCAAGCGTACCGCAGAGCAGACGACGATCGGTCGCTTTTGGTTTTTCGTGGGGGCCCGTACCTACAATCCGATCGTCAGGCAAGCCGCGATGGCCAAAAACATGGACGTGGTCGATTGCGCTCGCCTGTTCGCCCTTACTTCCATCGCCGGCAATGATGCTATTGTCGCGGTGTTCGATGCGAAGTTCCATTACAACTTCTGGAGACCGATTACCGCGATACGTAACGCAGATACGACGATGAACACGGCGACACCGCGGGAAGAGTCATGGCTACCATTAGGCGATACGCCCATGCATCCGGAGTATCCGTGCGCGCACTGCATCACTTCCGCTGCGATCTCCACGGTTCTTCGGAACGTCGTCGGTGACGATTTCGGGGAGTTTTCGCTCACCAGCCCAACCGCTCCCGGTGTAACGCGCAAATGGACCCGTCTCCAGGACTACAGCGACGAAGTTTCCAACGCGCGAATTTACGCCGGCTTCCATTACCGTTTCTCGACAGAGGTTGGTAAGGACATGGGCAGGAAGATCGGAGAGTTGACGGTCGCAACCCAGCTCCGCGGCGTCGAAGCGTTGGCCGAGCCCAAGCGCTGAGACATGCCGCTGAATTGGCCACGGTCGACGCGGGGCCAATTCAGTCAAAGGCGCGTTCAGCAGCCTGTCACGAACTTGTCGTGTTCATAGCGAACCAGTTCAACGCAAGCGGAACCGGAAGTCCACCCGATGGTTGAGACAAAACGGTCTCAGCGCGATGCTTTCGCATGCTTTCCAAT
>VAZG01000293.1 GCA_005885285.1 Alphaproteobacteria bacterium
GCGCGCCGATAATGCCGAGGCGATAGGCGTAATTCTGCGGGCCGAAGATCGCGAGCGGCAGCGTGCCGCGCGCGATTGTCAGGATACCATTGCCGGCGCCATGAAAGATCGCGAACGCGCTCGCCGCGCCGCCGCCGACGATCGCGACAATAATCGCGCCGAGCGGATGCGTCAGGCAGGCAAGCCGGGTGGACACCAGCGGATGATAGCGGCTGAGCAAGCTCGCCTCGACGATGCGGGCGGCGACCTGCGCCGGACCGATCAGCGCGCCGGCCGCGACCGCCTGCACAGAAGTGGCGCCGGCCGCTTCCAGGATGCGCGGAAAATGCGCCGCCATGGCGCCGGTGACGCTCCAGGCGGCGGCAAACGCGAACGCCAGCAGGATCATGGTCCGATCGATCGGAATGTGCGGTTTGACCGGCGTTTCCGTCGCCGCTTTCGCCCCCTTTACCGCCGGCAACATCAGGAAGTTGATCGGCAGGCCAATCAGCATATGCGCGGCCGCCCAAGCAAAGCAGGTGTCGCGCCAACCGATGCTCTCCAGTCCCCAGGCCGTCAGCGGCCATCCGACTGTGGAGGCAAAACCCGCGATCAAGGTAATGCCGGTGATCGCGCCACGCGCGGCATTGCCGTAGATACGGCCAAGCGCGCCAAAGGCCGCGTCGTAAAGGCCAAATCCCATGCCGATGCCGAGCAGCAGCCAGGCTGCAACTAAGAGCGTAATCGAATGCGTGAGACCGAGCAGGGCCAACCCGGCGGCCAGCGTCAAATTGGAGATCGACAGCACCTGGCGTCCGCCGACCAGATCGATCTGCCGCCCGACCCGCGGCCCGAGCAATGCCGAAATCACCAGCGAGGCCGTGAATGCCGCAAATATCCAGTTCGAGGAAACGCCGAGATCGCGCGCGATCGGATCGGCCAGGATGGCCGGCAAATAATAGCTGGAGGCCCACGCCAGCGTTTGCGTCGTCCCGAGCGCCAGAATGATCGGAAGCTGGCGCCCGCTCATGGCATTCCCATCATTGGGCGACAATAGCCCAGCTTGACTGCGAGAGTATATTTTTATAATTCTAGATAGACGAAATAATAGCGAGCTGTACTTGCGCTCGCGGCGCTCGCGATCCTGGTGGTGCTCATCACCTTTCTCGGGCCGATATCGGGCGCCCATTTCAATCCGGCGGTGTCGCTCATCTTTGCGTTAAAGCGCGATCTGACACCGCGCCAGGCGCTCGCATATGTGGCGGCGCGCGGCGGGCGAGGGTGCGTCGATCGCGAAGGAGGCTCGGTTATGAGCGTGACGATCTATCACGCGCGCAAGATCGTGAGCTTTGCGGCAAGCTTCCGTCCGACGCGATTGCGCGGCATAATTGGCGCATGGATCTCACTCCCCGCCTGAACCTGATGAACTGGCTGGTCAGCCAGGGTCTTACCGGTCTGCCCGAGAACGAAGTGCTTCGCGGCTTCTGCGAACGCTGCCGCGCCGAGGGCCTCGACCTGTCGCGCGGCCTCGTCTTCATCGATACCTTGCATCCGATCTACGAAGGCCGCGGGTTTCGCTGGAACGACGTCCAAAGCAATGAGGGCGACAGCTTCGAATATGGGTCGACCAGCGATGGCGACGCCGCAAAGAACTGGCGCCGCTCGACCTTCTTTCACATGCTCGAACACGGCCATGACGAGATGAGCATCAATCTCGCCGATTGCGCGTCGCTCGATTTCTCCATGATCGATGAACTCGCCGCCAAGGGGCATCGCCATTTCGTCGCATTCGTGCACCGCTTCGGCGAGACCGGCGCGCTCGGCCAGATGGACTGCTTCTATTCCTACTGGCTGACCCGGCGCGCCGTCGGCTTCACGGAAGCGGAGATGTCAGCGCTGCGCGACCTGGTGCCGATCCTGGGGCTTGCGATCAAATCGGCCGCTCAGGTCGATATCGTGCGCACGCTCGGCCGTGTCTATCTCGGACGCGATGCGTCGGAGCGGGTGCTGCACGGCCGCATCTCGCGTGGCGTCACCGAGCGGATCGATGCGGTGTTGTGGTTCTCCGATCTGCGCGGCTCGACCGCGATCAGCGAAAGCATCGGCCCCGGCGAGATCATTCCGTTCCTCAATGATTATGCGCAGGCTTCGATCGACGCCATCCATGATGCCGGCGGCGACGTGCTCAAGCTGATTGGCGATGGCGTGCTGGCGATGTTCACCGGCGACGACATGGCCGCCGCGCGGCGCTCCGCGCTGGCTGCCGAACATCAATTTCGAAAGAACATCATCACCCTCAATGCCCGCCGCGCGAGGGAGGGCAGGCCGACCACGTCGGCCTATATCGGCCTGCATGTCGGCGAGGTCTATTACGGCAATATCGGCAGCGAAGACCGGCTCGATTTCACCGTCGTAGGTCCGGCCGTCAACGAGGTCAGCCGGATCGCGTCGATGTGCCGGTCGATCGATCGCGATTTGCTGGCCTCAATGGAATTCCGCGCCGGGCTCGACGCGACCGGCCGCCGCTATCTGGTGTCGACCGGCCGCTACGCCTTGCGCGGCATCGGCCGCGCCCAGGATCTTTATACGCTTGATCCCGATATCGCTTCGAGCGAACCGGTCACCGGCAGCTATGAGCGTTATCTGGCGAGTTAGCGTTGGGTGCTGGCTTTTGTACGCAGCGCGTACAGCCCAACTGCGAGAGCCGATGCGGCCGTCAGCACCATACCGAGCGCGAGCATCGCCTCGCGCGACACGGTCGCCGCGAGCCACACCGCGATCGCCGCGCTCATCATCTGCCAGAAGCCGAGCAGCGCGGAGGCGGCCCCTGCTTTTTCGCCGAAGGGTGAGAGCGCCTGCGCCGTGCCCAGGGGGTTCACAAGGCCCATGCCGAGCAGGAACAGGCTCATGGCCGCAAGGAATGGCAGGAAGGTCGGGGTAAACCGCGCGACCAGCAAGATCGCGAGGCTGCCGGCCGCCGCTGCGAGCAGGCCGCCCTGGATCGTACGATCTAGCCCGAAGCGGGGTGCGAGCTTGGTGGCGAGCATTCCCGCCGCGAATACGATCATCACAGTCCCTGCGAAGAACAGGCCGAGCTCGATCGGCGAAAAATGCAATCCCTCGATCAGCACCCGCGGCGCTGCCGAGAACATCGCGAACAACCCGCCCATGATCAGGCTGACCGTTGCCGCCGGTATCAGGAAGCGGCGATCGGCGATCAGCTCGACATAGTTGCCGGCGATCGCGGCGGGATTGAGCGGTATCCGCGTCGAACGGTGGGTTTCGCCGAACACCCATTCGTAAGCGATAGCGCTTGCGGCGGCGAACGCGCCGACAAAGGCGAATTCGGCGCGCCAGCCGAAATAATGGTCGAGCGCACCGCCGAGCAGCGGCGAGAAGCCGGGCGCTGCCGCCATCGCGATCATGATCAGCGCCATCGCGCGCGCGAGCGCCGTGCCGGAGAAGAGATCGCGGGCGATGGCGCGCGACAGCACCGAGGTCGCGCAAGCGCCCGCGGCCTGGATCACGCGGCCGGTCAATAGGCTCGGCAGGTCAGTGGCAAGGCCGCACCAGATGCTGCCGGCCAGGAACACTACAAAGCCCGTCAATACCGGCCAGCGACGGCCATAGCGATCCGAGATCGGCCCGACCACGAGTTGGCCGAGCGCGAAGACCGCGAGAAATACCGTTATCGCCGAAGTGACGGCCGCGCTTGACACCTTTAGCGACGCGGCCATCTGCGGCAGCGAGGGCAAAAGGATGTTGGTGGCGAGCGTTCCCGTCGCCGCCAACGCCGCAAGTACGGCGATTTCCGCCGTTGTCGAGGAAGTCTCCCGACGTGCAGCTGCTGAGATCGAAGGGACGGTATGGTCGGTCATGGCGGCTCCCGGCTAATATAGCATGATGTATATCATATAAACGGGGACAGGGAAGCTCCAAAAAGGGAGCAGCCGTCATTGCGAGAAGCGAAAGCGACGAAGCGATCCAGTGTTTTTTGGCTCTGGATTGCTTCGCGGAGCCTGTCATCGGGCGACGCTTTGCGCGGACCCGTTGGCTCGCAATGACGATTCAGCAGGCGCGCAGCACCGTCAGACCGTCTCCCACCATCTCCGGCTGCCGCGCTAGCGACACCGCGGGCGACATCAGGATCACCAGCGCCTGCGCCCCGAAGATGATGACGGCGAGACAGAGGCACGCCTCCGCGCCAAACAGCCCGCCGACGATGGCGCCGAGCGCGGAGCCGAGCGGGCGGGCGCCATAGCTCATGATGTTGATCGCGGACACCCGCCCGAGCAGCCGCGGCGGCGTCACCGATTGCCGCAGCGTCGTGGTCGAGATCACCCACAGGATCGGGCCGACGCCGAGCAGGAAGAAGCTCAAGCCGGCAAGCCATGGTGTCGGGAATAAGATGGTCAAGGCCATGACCACCGCCGCGACAAAACCGGTCACCGGCCCGAGCCCGATCACAGTACCGAATTGCAGGCGTTGCATCACCCGCGTTGCCACCAGCGCGCCGACCACCATGCCGACGCCGTACATTGCGAGCACCGTACCGATGCCGGATGCCGAGAGACCGAAACGACGTACCGCGTACGGCACGAAAACCGCAAGCACAACAAACCATCCGGTGTTGAAGATGAACTGGGTGACGAACACCGGTCGCAGCAGCGCGTGATGAAACACGAACGCGGCGCCTTCCCGGATCTCCTGCAAGGGATGGCGCCGCGGCGCGGGTGCGCGGGCGGGCTCATAAATTCCCGACAGCAGCACCACCGCAATGACGGAGAGCGCGGCCGCGAATCCAAATGCCGGTGCAGCGCCGACCCATCCGACGAGCACGCCGCCAAGCGCCGGGCCGCTGGCAAAGGCGATGGTTCGCGCGAGTTCGATCCGCGCATTTGCGGCGGGCAAAAGCTGCGGCGGCACCAGCGAGGGCACCAGTGCGGGAGCGGCGACGCTGTAGGCGACCGTGCCGCATACCGCGACAAAGCCTGTCAGGGCGAGCAAGGGTAGCGTCAGCAGGCCAAGCCAGATCAGCATCAGGATGCCGGCAAGGGCGGCGGCGCGCAAACCTTCGGCGCCCGCCATCAGCCAGCGCCGCGAAATGCGGTCGGCGAGTAGGCCTGCAGGGATCGCAAACAGGATAAACGGTAAGGTAAGCGCGGTCTGCAGCAGGCCGGTCTGGCCTTCACCGACGCCAAGCAGCAGCACCGCCACGATGGGGGCAGCCGCAAGCGCGACCTGCTCGGCGGACTGGGCGGCAAGGTTGGACCACGCGAGGCGGTTGAAGGTCGGGGGGAGATGGGTCGTGTCGTCGGTAGCGGGCATTGGAGGTTCCCTCGGCAAATTTCAGAGGTCGATCTGACCGCCAATGTCGGCTTCGGAGCTTGCAAAGCCCACCCGATTACCGATAAGCACCAGATGCAGTTGCAAATGAGTTGCAATAAAAGGGAATATCCGCCATCTTTAGGAGATGAACGCGCGATCTACCGGTTTGGCCTCTGATTCCCTGCCCGCCGCCGCACCCGGGCCGGCCCTGGATGGGCCCGGCTGGCGCGGCGCGCGCGGCGAGCCGTCGTTGGGGGGGATGTTCGCCTCGGTGCGGACGGCCAAGGGAGGTTCGTTCTGGCGCAGGCTGCTGGCGTTCCTCGGCCCCGGCTATCTCGTCGCCGTCGGCTACATGGACCCCGGCAACTGGGCGACCTCGCTCGCCGGCGGCTCCAAATTCGGTTACGCGCTGCTGACGATTGCGATGTTGTCCAATCTGATGGCGATCGTGCTGCAATCGCTGTGCACGCGGCTCGGCGTCGGCGCCGGCCGCGATCTCGCGCAGGCCTGCCGCGATTCCTTTCCACGCTGGGTCTCGTGGCCGCTATGGCTGTCGGCAGAAATCGCGATCACCGCGACCGACCTTGCCGAAGTGATCGGCACCGCGATCGGCCTCAACCTCCTGTTCCACATTCCGCTCGAGATCGGCGTCGTCATCACGGCAGCCGATGTGTTCCTGATCCTGGCGCTGCAAGCGTTCGGCTTCCGCTGGATCGAAGCCTTTGTGGTCGCGATGCTCGGGGTGATCGCGGCGTGCTTTGCGGTGCAGATCGCGCTCGCCGATCCCGATTGGGGCGCGGTGATCAAAGGCTTCGCGCCGACTTCGGACATCCTGCGCAACCGGGAGATGCTCTACCTCGCGCTCGGCATTTTGGGCGCGACCGTGATGCCGCATAATCTCTATCTGCATTCCGGCCTGGTGCAGACGCGCGGCTACGGCGATAGCCTTAAGGAAAAGCGCGAGGCGATCACGCTTGCGACCATCGATTCCTCGATCGCACTGTGCCTTGCGCTCGTGATCAATGCCTCGATCCTGATCCTGGCGGCGGCGACCTTCCATCGCGCCGGGAAAACGGACGTCGCCGAGCTCGATCAGGCGCACGCTTTTCTGGCGCCGCTGCTCGGGTCGACGCTGGCGCCGACATTGTTTGCGATCGCGCTTTTGTGCTGCGGGCTGAACTCGACCATCACCGCGACACTGTCGGGCCAGATCGTGATGGAGGGTTTTCTCAATATACGGATTACGCCGTGGCTGCGGCGGCTGGTGACGCGCATGATCGCGATTTTGCCCGCGGTGGTGGTGACGATCTGGGCCGGCGAGAAGGCGACCGGGCAACTCTTGATCCTGAGCCAGGTAGTGCTCAGCCTGCAACTGCCGTTCGCGGTGGTGCCGCTCGTCATGTTCACCGCCAGCGGCGCCAAGATGGGCCCGTTCGTGGCGCCGCGCTGGCTCACGGTATTGGCGGCGCTGACCGCGGCTCTCATCATCGCGCTGAATGCGAAGCTGGTGTGGGATTATGTGAGTGGGTGAAGAAGTAGCGAATAGCGAATAGAAGTTTCCGCTACTCGCTATTCGCTACTCCCTATTCGCCCCACTAATCCTGCGGCTCGCTCGGCACTTCGCCCGAGGCGTCGATGCGCAGCCAGCCTGAAGGTGCAAGCCGCTGCTGCGGCAGGAAGCGGCCCTTGTAGTCCATCTTTTTCGAGCCCTCGATCCAGTAGCCGAGATAGACGTAAGGCAGTCCCTGCCGGCGGGCGCGGGCAATGTGATCGAGGATCATGAAGGTGCCGAGGGAGCGGCCTTCCTCCGACGGTTCGAAGAACGAATAGACCATCGACAGCCCGTCGCTGAGCACATCCGTCAGCGCCACCGCCACCAATTCCTCGCCGCGGCCGGCGATGCTGCTGTCGGTGCCGCGCTTGCGGTATTCGATGATGCGGGTCTCGACGTGGCTGTCCTCCACCATCATCGCGTAATCGAGCACCGTCATATCCGCCATGCCGCCATGGCGATGCCGGGCGTCGAGATAGGCGCGGAACACCGAATATTGCTCCGAGGTCGGCACCGCGCTGCGCTGTTCGCCGGATATGTCGGCATTGCGGGCCAACACCTTCCTGAAATTGCGCGAGGGCCGGAACTCGTTGGCGATCACGCGCACGGAGACGCAGGCGCGGCATTGGTCGCAGGCCGGCCGGTAAGCGATCGACTGGCTGCGGCGGAAGCCGCCATGGGTCAGGAGGTCGTTGAGATCGCCTGCTTTTTCGCCGACCAGGTGCGTAAACACCTTGCGCTCATGCCGACCCGGCAGATACGGGCAGGGCGAGGGTGCCGTCAGGTAGAACTGAGGGGTATCACGCGAGTGCTGGGTCAAGGAACTTCGACAGCCTCCAAGGGCGAAGCGGAGAAATAAGCATCGCGCCGCAGAGCTTAACGGTCAATCGGTTTCAATAAAGTCAATACGGACGCGCGGCCGGCGCAACCTGCGAGCGAACCGAATTGTTGATCACTACCGTTCCCAGCACGATATCGTGCAGCAGGCGCCTGCGGCCGTTGAACAGCCCGATCAGCAGCACCAGCGGCGACAGCACTGACACCGAAATCCAGAACAGCACCGCGTGCATGGCACCGAGCAGGAAATAGCCCGGCGCGCCATACCAGGTGCGCAGCTCCAGATCCATCACCCGCATCCCCAAGGTCGCCGAATGCGGGCCGCCGAGCGAGGCCCCGTAATAGAGAAGCGCCCAGATGATCGAGGCCGGCGATACCAGCCAGAACAGCACCCAGCCGAGGCCGAGCGTGATGAGGCCGAAGACGGCAATGAACAGCACGGCCAACACGACGGGTATGGAAAGCACGATGAGGTCGATCAGGAACGCGACCACGCGCCGGGTCAACACGCCGCGAAACAATTCCGGCTGCAACCAGGGATCGAATGCATGTGGTGGCACGCCGGCGTCGCTGCGCCAGGCGTTTCCGCCGGAACTGCTGTAAGACATGATCAGTCCTCCCGACTGTACATCCCGAGCGAGACATGGGAACCGGCGTTGTACTTGCAAGGGCCCGCGGTTGTTACCGAACCGCAATATTCCGGCGATTCCGCGACGGGCTGTGGTCGTCATTCCGGGGCGATGCGCCAGCATCGAACCCGGAATCTCGAGATTCCGGGTTCGTGCTCCGCGCGCCCCCGGAATGACGGCTAGGCTGCCTTCAGTTTCTCCGCAGCTTGCGCCGCAAAATAAGTCAAAATGCCGTCGGCGCCGGCGCGCTTGAAACCGACGAGGCTTTCCATCATGGCCCGCTCGCCGTCGATCCAGCCATTGTTCGCGGCTGCCGCAATCATCGCGTATTCGCCTGATACCTGGTAGGCGAAGGTCGGCATTGCGAACGTATCTTTGACCCGGCGCAGCACGTCGAGATAAGGCATGCCCGGCTTCACCATCACC
>VAZG01000616.1 GCA_005885285.1 Alphaproteobacteria bacterium
GCCGTCGCGCAAGGTGGTGTCGAAAATGATAACGCGGTCCTTGTCGGACTTGTTGGCGGTGCTCATCGCTGAAAGTTCCTTTTGGGTAGTGCGCTGTTTTCGTGAGCGCTGAAGGGTCTGATCAACTCGCGCGAACCCCTGAGTGCCCAGGCGCAAACTGCCCAGACGGCCCTCAGGGGCCGATAAGAAGCAGCAGCCCGCCAATAAGGAGGGTGGGCGCGGACGCAGCCGGGATCGCAGGTGCACGGGCGGCCTCGGCCGCTCCACCCCGAACTCCAACCTTTTCGCTGCGAATCAGCATTGCCAGACCCTAAGGAGCGAGGAATCCTCGGCCAAAACCGTTGACGGTTCGTTGCCGGAAAGCCGCTCCGGGGTTTTCTAGACGAGAAATGCCTGTCGCCGCAATGCCAAAAGATGGTCAGAATAGATGACCTATCTACCCTTCCCCTCGCCCGAGCGCATCGCCAAAACGCAACGCGGATGTTCCCGCGCGACGTATGAGGCGAACGCGGATTGAGCGCAAAGAGCGCGCAGAAAATCTCAGCGCTCGTCATTCCGGGGCGCGCTAAGCGCGAGCCCGGAATCCATGCTCCCGATCGTGGTTATGGATTCCGGGCTCAACCCTGCGGGCTGCCCCGGAATGACAGAGCGCGATGATGAGTGCGACCGATTCAATTTTCAAACAGCCAAAGCACGATCGTCATTGCGAGCCAACGGGTCGCGCAAATGCGCGCCCGATGACAAGCTCCACGAAGCAATCCATGGCGCCTCGTAAGGAGATATGGATTGCTTCGTCGCTTCGCTCCTCGCAATGACGTGGCTCCAATTTAAAGACACGGATTCACCTTCCCGCGGCGCAGATAGCGCCCGAGTGATACACGAACGTTTCGCCCAAAGATAAAGAGGGCGCAGGGAAAGCCGGGTGCCCGATGCACCCGCAGCCTCGCACGCAAAACAAAAAGCGCACGAGTGTCGTCACCACAGGTTCGCCGAACAGTCCGGCCTTCCCTGCGCAATGGTTTTAACGGCTTATAGCGCGCTCTCCTCGGCGACGAATTCGTCTTGTCACCGTCATCTGCGGATTAAGGAAACGTCCGCGCCCGGTTGGGCCGACGCGCCTCCGCAAACTTGACATCAGCAACGGATGTCAGGACCACACGGTTTTGCCGTCCGCTTCAGCCTCGTTCGTCTGCGCGCCGGCGCATCGCTCCAACGTCCGTGACGATCGCGATACGCCCCTCTCAGAGGGAACGAGACGGCAGAGAGAAAATCGCTGATTTGGGGTGAGCGTCAAGCGCTCGATCTAGATTCGAGCGACGACAAAATGCGACATTGACTAAGCGGTGGTAGAATCGCGATGTTGCGCACACTAATGCTGCCCGACGGGCGTGGATTACGCTTTGTACGCGGCATGGCGCCAGGAGAAAATTGATGTCTCCTCGCTTGCGATCCAGGCTGTTGTCGGCAACTATCTATTGAATTTTATTGCCGAAGATGAACGACATGTTTGGTGTCATCCAATGGGGGCGGAAGAGGGCGGCGTTTTGGTGCGCACTGTTTGCCCTGGTATCAAACTCTCCTCACGCGATGGCCCGATCACAGCACACTGAGACGCAAGCCAGTGGTGCCGAATTGGCATTCCTTTCCGGTTCCAAGGATGAGGTGCAACCGCCCGCCGAAGCGACGCCTTCTTCGCTGCCAAAGGACGATGGCACGAATTTCGACGGCGCATGGACGTTCACCAGCGCCGGATGTCCCTATACGGGCTCGTTGCCTGCCAGCATCGTCGGCGGCAAGATTATCATCAGGGCTGGAAGCGGGCCGGAAACGGCATGACCTTGACCGCGGTCGGACAATTGTCGGGAAATACCGGATCTGGAACATTCGATCGATCTGACGGCTGTGTCGGTCGCTGGATTGCCATCAAGCGGGAAACGTTGGGCCGACGTCGCCCGGCTGGAAACTTGGGACGCCAATGAAGAGGAATGCGGCCTGCCACTGCGGCGCGTGGGTCGGCTTGCCGGACGGGACACCAGCATTCGGGACGCCGGCATTCGAAG
>VAZG01000294.1 GCA_005885285.1 Alphaproteobacteria bacterium
TGGTGCTGTTTTCGCTTTCGCTGCCGGTCAAGGCGGAGGAGCGGGTCGTCAATTTCTACAATTGGTCGAACTATATGGCGCCCGACGTGCTGGAGCATTTCACCAAGGAAACCGGCATCAAGGTCGTCTACGATACATTCGACGCCAACGAGACGTTGGAAACGCGCTTGATGGCGGGCAAATCGGGCTACGACGTCGTGGTTCCCACCGCCTACTTCCTGCAGCGCCAGATCAAGGCAAATATCTTCCAGAAGCTCGACAAGTCGAAGCTTGCGAACCTCGCCAATGCTTGGCCCGTGGTGACGCAGAGGCTCGCGACGTACGATCCTGGTAATCTCTACGCCGCCAATTACATGTGGGGCACGACCGGCATCGGCTACAACGTCAAGGCGGTGCAGAAAATCCTCGGCGCCGACGCCAGGATCGATAGTTGGGACATCGTCTTCAAGCCGGAGAATCTTGCCAAGTTCAGGGATTGCGGCGTCCACATGCTGGACTCCGCCGACGATATTTTCCCGGCCGCGCTAAGCTATCTCGGGCTCGACCCCAATTCGACCAGGCAGGCCGACCTGGAGCAGGCCGCCGATCTCGTGTTGAAGATCAGACCCTATGTGCGCAAGTTTCATTCATCGGAATATCTGAGCGCGCTGGCGACCGGCGAGATCTGCCTCGTGGTGGGCTGGTCCGGCGACATCATGCAGGCCCGCAGCCGCGCCGCGGAAGCCAAGAGCGACGCCAAGAGCGACGTCGAGATCAGCTATGCGATCCCGAAAGAGGGCGCGCAGATGTTCTTCGACAATCTCGCGATCCCTGCCGACGCCCAGCATGTCGCGGAGGCTCACGAGCTGATCAACTATCTCTACCGGCCCGACGTCGCCGCCAGGAATTCCGACTTCCTGTCCTACGCCAATGGCAATCTCGCGAGCCAGAAGCTGGTCGATCCCAAGATCCTCAACGACAAGAACATCTATCCCGACGATGCCACGCTCAAGAAATTGTTCGTGATCACCGCGCGCGATCCGGCCACGCAGCGCATCATCAACCGGCTCTGGACCAGGGTAAAGACGGGGCGGTGATCGTTGCCGTCATTCCGGGATGGTCCGACAGGACCAGACCTCAGATGCGCAATTGCGCATCGGGGAATCTCGAGATTCTCAGATGTGCAATTGCACATCATAGTTCGATGCCTTGCATCGCCCCGGAATGACGTCGTGGAATCTCTACCGCCAGCGGCGGTGCAGCCATAGCCATTGATCTGGATATTCACGAATCCAGCCCTCGACCACCGAGGTCACGGCCTGCATGGTGCCCTGGATGTCGATCTGGCCGGAGGCGTCGCGCACCGGCGGGACCTCATCGGACAATTCGGCGCGAAAGCGGTGACCCGGCAGACGGATGATGCGCACGCCGTGAACAGGGCACTCGACCTGCCGCAACAGCCGCGCCAGCGTGGGATTGGCGCGGGTCTTGCGGCCGAAGAAGGTGACCTCGACGCCGCCGGTCCAGTACTGGTCGACCAGCATCGCGACGTGCTGACCGTTTTGCAGCGCCTCTGCGAGCCGCAGCGGCGCACCGCGGCCGGCCGGAATCAGGGTCCCCATCTTCACCTGGCGGATCTCCTGGATGATGCGATCGGCGGAGGCAATGTTGGGCCGGCGATACAGGATCGCGGCATCGAGCCCATGCGCGACGGCGGCAAGTGCCGGCAATTCCCAATTGCCGAGATGGGCGGCAAAAATCAGCGCCGGCTTGCCATCAAGCCGAAGCTGCGCGAACAGCTCATGGGTGCGTGGCAGGATTTCAATGCGGCTGTCCTCAGGGCACGCCGGATCGTGTTCCCAGATGTGATCGAGATGGGCGAACTCGGCGCCGACGCGGCCGAGATTGTCCCAGACGCCCGCGAGAATGGTTTCGATCTCCTCAGGCGATTTTTCCGGGAAAGCGGCGCTCAGATTGGCGCGGCCGATCTTCTGTTCGCGCAGCGCCGGACCGATCCGACGGGTGATGCGGCCGAACATGTCGGCGGTTTTGATCGGATCGAAATAGCGGGTGGCGCGCAGCACGCCGATGGTCAGGCCGCCGACTGCGGCTTCGCCGAGCGGTTTGGCCGCATCGCGCACACGGGCTTTCGTTCGGGCGAGCAGCGGATGCATCGTGAAGGAGCTTACGCCGGCTAAGCCGGTTCGCGCGTCAGGATCAGCGAAGCATTCTGGCCGCCGAAGCCGAACGAATTCGACATCACGGCGGTCACCGTTGCATCGCGAGCCTTGTTGCCGACCACGTCGAACAGGATCGCCGGATCGGGGTTGTCGTAGTTGATAGTCGGCGGAATGCGCTGATGCTCGAGCGTCAGCAGCGAGAACACTGCCTCGACCGTGCCCGCGGCCGAGATGGTGTGGCCAACCATCGATTTGTTTGAAGACACGGGTATCTGCTTGGCGCGTTCACCGAACACCGCCGAGATCCCCAAATATTCCATCTTGTCGTTTTCCGGGGTCGCGGTGCCGTGGGCGTTGATGTGGTCGATCTGTTCCGGCGTCATGCCGGCGTCGGCCAGTGTCTTCTTGACGCAGCCGATGATCGGTTTGCCGTCGGGGCTCGATCGGGTGCGATGAAAGGAATCGGTGAGCTCGCCGCAGCCGGCCAGCACGCCAAGGATCGTCGCGCCGCGCGCAACGGCCGCATCGTAGCTTTCGAGCACCAGCGTGCCCGCGCCTTCCGCCATGACGAAGCCGTCGCGATTCTTCGAGAACGGCCTTGAGGCGGCCTGCGGGGGATCGTTGTGGGTGGAGAGGGCCGACAGCAGGGAGAACCGAACCATGGCTTCCGGATTGACCGTCGCATCGGCGCCGACGCACAGCGCGGCGTCGGTTTCGCCGCGACGGATGGCTTCAACACCGAGCTGGATCGCGGTCGCGCCGGAGGCGCAGGCGGTTGACAGCGAAATCGGCGAGCCCTTGGTGCCGAAGGTCTCGGCAAGACGGGCCGCTACCGATCCGAACATGAAGCGGCGATGATAGGCCAGGTATTTTCCGCCGCCGCTGATACGCAAGAGATCGTCATAGCTGGGTTCCTGGCTTGCGGTGGCGCGGCCCAGTTCCAGCCGTTGCGGCCATTCGACTTCAACCGGAGCTACCGCGAGAAAAAGCGGCCCGGGGAAATCTCCCTTCCGCCCGATGCCGGACTGCTGCAGCGCTTCTTCGGTGGCAATTTCGGCAAGTCGTTCAGTGAGCCCGGTCGACGAAAACGGCTCGACGGGCACGAAATCAACCGTTCCGGCCATCGTCGATCTCAAGCCGTCGATCGGGAAACGGGTAACGGTGCGGATGCCGGATTCGCCGGCAGTAAGTTTCGCCCAATTGTCGGTCTTGCCGGCGCCGAGCGAGGTCACAACGCCCATGCCGGTGACGACGACGATCGGTCTTCCGAGCTTGTCGCGTGGTGCTGTCATGTTTTCCCCCGCAGTCAAATCGCCCAAGATGCTGTGGTCAAGGCGCTGTTGTCACTTGATCGCCTCGACGAGCGCCATGCCTTCGCCACGCCAGTGACCGACCCCAAGTACTACTATCTGGGTCGGCGGTTTCGGCATTTCAATCTCCACGCCGGACGAATCACCCGGCGGAAACAGCGCGCCGCGCGAAATCGACAGCGCAGCGAGCCCAATGCCGAGCGGAAACTGCGTCTCCATGGTGTGACCGAAGCTGGTGCCGCTGGCGCGCACGGCAAAATCCGGATGCTCCTCGAGGAAGGCGCGTTCCTCGGAGGTGACCGGCTCGACGCCGGTGGCACCGGTGATGATCGCGCCGCCTCCATCGAGCTCGCCGAGCTTCGACCAGAGTTTCTCCAGTGTCACTTTGACGTCGCCAGTGCCGTTGCGTCGTGCCAGGTCGGCGACGACGTTGGTGAGGCGCGCATAGGGCTTGGCGCCACGGGCGATTGCATGCGCCTTGGACTCGATGACAAGAAATGCGCCGGCGGAGCCCAGCGCGAATCCCGCATGTTCCCGGCGTGCCCAGACCGGCGCGAACCTGCCCTTGAGGTTGAAGTCGCCGAACTCATAGAGCACCAGCAGATCCTTGCGCTCGCCATTGTGCGAACCGCCGATCAGCGCGATGTCGCTTTGGCCGGCTGCGATGCGCGCAAGCGCGATCCGGGCGGCGTCCGCGCCCGCGACTTCTTCGCCCATGAAGGTGCGCGAGGTGCCGGACACGCCGTGGACGATGGCGATATTGCCGGCCAGAAGGTTGGAAAGCTGCGCCAGGAATAAAGTGGGGCGCAGATCGCCCATCAGCCTTTCGTTGAGGAAGCCGGGCGCCGAATTGCCTTTGGCCTGCGCGCTGAGGATACCGGTGTCGACCGCGAGGTCGCGCTCGCCGCCGCCGGCGGCGACAATCATGTCCATCCGCCCCAGGATTTCCTTGTTGCCCTTGACGCCGGCGGAATCCAGCGCAAGCCCTGCGGCGTAGGTGCCGATCCGCTGCCACGCTTCCATTTGGCGCTGATCGCCCTTTTTCGGGATTTGGGCGTCGAGGCTGACCTTCGCCCAGGGATGAACGATATAGGGCGCAAAGCCCGTTTCATCGACATTGAGGCGGCGCGCCTGGAGGGCGTCCCAGTTCGCGTCCAGCCCCTCGCCGAGCGAGGTGGCAAGGCCGATGCCGGTAATCCAGACTTCCGCCGCTGGCCTCGTCTCGGTCATGGCAGCAGAACCTGTTGCGGGAAGCCGATGCGCTTGGCCATGGCATCCATGTGTCCGCGCAGATCCGGATTGGGGAAGGGGATGTGGCTGAACATCATCGTCGCATTACATCGCAGCTTGCCGCCGACCTTCACCCGCGCGTCGGTAACTGCATAGCCGGAGCCTTCGTGAACGAGTTTGACTTCGATGTTCAGCAATTCCCCGGGCGAGACAAAGCCGCGCATCTTGGCTTCCTTGACGGCGGCGAGAAACGGCATGCGTTCGAATTTCATCAGCCCAAGCAGCAGCCAACCGGAGCTCTGCGCCATCGATTCGATCAGCAGGACGCCGGGCATCAGCGGATAACCCGGGAAATGCCCCTCGAAGATGGTGTTCGCTTTCGGAACCTGCGCCTCGACCGTAATGGTCTTTGCTTCGGTGTTGAGGTCGAGAATGCGGTCGACGAGCTGGAAATATTCAAGCTGCATGGCAGGCGATTAAGCGCCTGCGGTCTTGGCCGCGACCAATTCGTCGATGCGCGCGCAGAGGTTTTTCAGGACGAAATACTGCTCGGTGGTCGCCTTGCCGTCATTGACCTCCTGGGTCCATTTTTCCAGCGGCAGCTTGATACCGAATGCCTTGTCGATGGCGAAAGCGATATCGAGGAAATCGAGGCTGTCGATGCCGAGATCGTCGATGGCGTGGCTATCGGGCGTGATCGTATCGCGCTGGATGTCGCAGGTTTCGGCGATTATCGTGGCGACCTGATCGAATGTTGATGGCATCACACTAAGCCTTTGATTATATTGGAGATAAATTCCAGATGGCGCCGCAGGCGGGATCTCGCCCCGGATCGTCCGATGCCTGCCGGGACGGAGTCGAGTGCCCGTATAACGGAGCGACGCCCTGAGTTCAATGGAGGCGGACTGGGCCGGCTGTGGTCGGTTTCGGGGCCGAACTGGGCTGGCCGAAGCGGCCGCTAGAGCATGATCCGGAAAAGTGGGCACCGGTTTTCCGAAAAGATCGTGCTCACACAAAAATATAGAGCGGGATGACGATTCGAAGAAAAGTCATCCTGCCCTAGGTGGAGGGTTGCGTGGAAATGCGGACGCAATCACGCCGCCCCATCA
>VAZG01000295.1 GCA_005885285.1 Alphaproteobacteria bacterium
CAGATCCAGCGGCTCGTTCTTGCTACCCTGATGCCGTGGCTGGACCACCACATTGGTCTGCCGGCTAGGCGGAGTTAGCGAGGCGCGCGGCCGGAACTCGAGCACGCGGTGCTCTTGATCCGATGCGATGGGCTGCTGGCTTTTCACGGGTGTTAGTCCGGGAGCGTCGTGATCTTGTTTAGCACGCTCGTGGCAGGTCTCACAGAAAATTTGACATGGTAGCGATGCGATAAACTATCCGTCCAACGTCTCATGGAACCTGCCGTAGTCGATCCTGAGTCGGCCGTCTTCCGCGCGCTCGAGGATGTCTGCGTAGCGCTGCCCAAAACGAATAGCGGGGTAATCGTAGGACTTTCGCGCGTGGATGGTTTGCGCCGCAACAACGTCATATCCGGACAC
>VAZG01000296.1 GCA_005885285.1 Alphaproteobacteria bacterium
GCGCGGGCTGGCGAAATCAAGCGCGCTGGCGAGACCAGAAGGAGGGCTGTGACCAGACCCACCGTTAACGCTCGCAGCAAAAGAGCCGGGTTCATGATTGGACTCCGTCGTTCGTTCTGGCCCATGATAGGAGGCAAATGGACGTCGATCACGTCCTCCGGACGTAGATCACGCCGCTGGAATGATCAACAAACTAACCCGCAAATCCATCCAAAGAAACATCAGGCTTTATGACTATCTTTCCTCCCCGCGACTGGACTGACATCCACTGGCCCGACATTGGCGCCGGCACCGCGGCGCGATGGATCGCGGTGCTGCCGCTGGCCGCCACCGAACAGCACGGCCCGCATCTGCCTCTCGCCACCGATGTGATGATTGGCCAAGCCTATCTGGCGCGCGTGCGTGAGCTCCTGCCCGGCAATATCCCCGCCACATTTCTTCCGATTCAGCCGGTCGGAATCTCGACCGAGCATATCGACTTTCCGGGCACGTTGACCTTGTCGAACGAAGCCGCGCTCAAGGAGTGGATGGCGCTCGGCACCAGTGTCGCGCGCGCCGGCGTCAAAAAGCTTGTCATCGTCACCAGCCATGGCGGCAACAGCGCCGCGATGACGCTGGTCGCACAGGACTTGCGCGCCTATCACGGGCTTCTCACCGTGACCACGTCATGGTCGCGCTTCGGCGTGCCGCAAGGGTTATTTCCGGCCGAGGAAATCCGCCACGGCGTCCATGGCGGCGCGATCGAAACATCGATCATGCTGGCGCGATACAAAGAGCATGTGCGCCTCGAGGCGATCGCCCATTTTCGCTCCGCGGGCATCGCGATGGAAACGGATTATCGCTGGTTGTCCACGCACCGCCCGGCGCCGTTTGCCTGGCAGGCGCAGGACCTCCACCCAAGCGGCGCGGTCGGAAATGCAACATTGGCCTCAGTGGAAAAAGGCGAGCGGCTGCTCGATCACGGCGCCCGCGCGTTCATCGAATTGCTTGAAGACGTCGATAAATTCGATGTGAATGCGCTCTCGGCCGGTCCTCGGTAAATGAATTAGATTTCAATTAACCAACTGTAATTGCTGAGTTAACTCCATTACGGAAGTTTCATCCAGCGCGGATCGAACCGGAATCGGCAAGCCTCCGTCCAATCGGGCATGCGGACCATCACGGGCCGCATTTCAGCCGGATGGAGTTCATCATGTCGATCAAGACCAAAGTTGCCGCGCTCGCACTTGCGGCCCTTGCCGTCACCGGCAGCATCGCCGCCACCACTACGCAAGCACAAGCCAAGCCCGTCGGCTGGGGCTGGGGCGTCGGAGCCGGTCTCGTCGGCGCCGCCATTGTCGGCAGCGCGATCGCTGCGAGCGATCCTTATCCCTACAACGGCTATCGGCGCTGCGGCTGGGTTCGCCAATTCGATGTTTACGGCAATTATATCGGTCGCGTGAACACCTGCTACTGATCGACGTCGTCCGAGATCTGACGCGTTTTCTTCGCGCCCGTTCGCTTCATTAGAAAATGCTTCGTGGATCCTGCGTCCGGCACGGGCGCCTCATCCACTCCCGTGTCGTACACGACCCGCCCGGCCGTCCCCCGGGCGGGTCAACCTTTGATCCGGAAGACGGTCGTCTAGGTTAGCTCGGGATAAACATCCGCACCGCCGCCACGCCCATTACAGCCGTCGTGATCCAGCCAAGGATCACGATCGGCGGGCTTGCGGTGAATGCGCCCATCACCGATTTCTTGGAGGCGATCAGGGTGATCACGACCAACAAGGGGACCGCGACCACACCATTGATCACCGCGCTCCAGAACAGCGCCTTCATCGGACTGATTGGCGAATACTGGATAACTAATGCGGCAAGCACGCTCACCGCAATCACGCCATAGAAGCCGCGCGCATCCGCGGCTCTCCGCTCCAGGCCCGATTTCCAGCCAATGGCCTCGGCAAAGGCATAGGCGGCCGAGCCTGCAAGCACCGGCACGCCGATCAGACCGACGCCGAGAATGCCGAGCGCGAACAGGATAAAGGCAAAATCGCCTGCCAGCGGCCGCAGCGCAGCTGCTGCCTGAGCCGCGGTCTCAATGTCAGTGATACCGGCCACGTGGAGCGTGAGGGCGGTGGCCAGCATGATGAAATAGGCCGTCAGATTGGAATAGAGCATTCCGCTCCAGGTGTCCCACTGGATGCGCCGCAGTTCGGCGCGGGCCGCCGCGGGATCCAGCACGAGCGGCGATGCACCCCGTTTGGCGCGCATATCCTCGACCTCCTCGGAGGCCTGCCAGAAGAACAAATACGGGCTGATCGTCGTTCCAAACACGCCGACGACGACGGCGGCGGCGCTGGAATCCAGCGTCAGCTTCGGCCACACCGTTCGCAACGCCACCTCGCGCCACGGGACATGAACCGTGAACAGCACGGCGGCATAGGCCAGCAGCGAAAGCGTCAGCCACTTCAGGAAAAACACATAACGGTGATACGGCACGAAGACCTGAAGCAACAGCGTTCCAACGACAAGGATCGCCGTCATCAGGTGACGATCGACACCGCTGACGAGCTCGGCGACTTCGCCCATGGCCGCGACGTCGGCGGCGATGTTCAGCGTATTGGCGATCAGCAGCAGCACCACGACGCTTTTGAGCACGATCGGCGGGAACGCGATCTTGATATTCGCAGCAAGGCCCTTGCCGGTGACCCGTCCGATCTGCGCGCACATGGCTTGGACCGAGGCCATCAATGGATAGGCCAACGGCATCGTCCAAAGCATGTTCAGGCCAAACTGCGCCCCGGCCTGCGAGTAGGTGGCAATGCCGCTCGGGTCGTCGTCAGCCACGCCGGTGATGAGCCCCGGCCCGACCCGCGCCAGCGGATGCTCCTTCAGGCGGCCCCAAAGGACATGTAGCGCGGTCACCCGCTGAGGCTTCTCGTTGCCATCCTCATGCAGATGCACGGCGCATCACCCGGTCCAAGGGAAGATAGAAACCTTCAAAGGCCTGCGGTCCATTGCAAGACATCGATAACACAGACAGACACCCGGCAAATCGCGACAAATCAACAATTTCGAGCCAGGAACCGAACATGCCCTCGCGCGTCAATCATTTCCGCTGCCCGTGTTGTTCCGCTTTTTCGCGATATCGGCGAATTGACATAGCATAGGGGGGTACCCTATACATCCGCAAATGTCGCACACGATCCGGGAAAAGAAAAAGCTGCTCGCTCGCGTTGGCCGGATTCGCGGCCAGGTCGAGGCGATCGAGCGCGCGCTGATGGAGGAGGCCGGATGCGAGCGCATCATGCACATGATCGCGGGGGTGCGCGGCGGCGTCGCGGGCCTGATGGCGGAGGTGGTTGAAGACCACATCCGCACCCACCTCGTCGACCCTGAGAAAAATCCGGGCGCGCTGAACGCGGGCGCGGCGGATCAACTGATCGAAGTGGTCCACACCTACCTGAAGTGAGGAACACCATGATCGATGACAACAACAGCGCAGCCGCGGTTTTTCATAACCACGTCTTCCTCGGAGAAGGGCACGAGAGGAGCGAGCGCAAGACTTGGGCGGTGATCTGGCTCTGCGGTATCATGATGGTCGCCGAAATCATCGGCGGCCTGCTGTTCGGTTCGATCGCGCTGGTGGCGGATGGGCTGCACATGAGCACGCATGCCGGTGCGCTGCTATTGGCCGCGCTTGCCTACAGCTACGCGCGCAAGCATGCCCACAATCCGGCGTTCACCTTCGGCACCGGCAAGCTCGGCGATCTCGCCGGCTTCACCAGCGCCATCGTGCTCGCCATGATTGCGCTCCTGATCGGCTATGAAGCGGTCAGCCGCATTTTCGCGCCGGTGCCCATTCATTTTGCCGAGGCGATACCGATTGCCTGTCTCGGTCTGGCGGTCAACGTCGCGAGTGCATGGTTGCTCAGCGGCGGGCATTATGATCATGATCACGCTCATGGCCATCATCATGGCCATGCGCATCACGACCATGGCCACGACAAACACGAGCACGCCCACGGATCAGCGACTCGTGACAACAACATGCGTGCAGCGGTCATCCATGTGATGGCAGATGCTGCGGTCTCGGTGCTGGTGATCGCAGGCCTGTTGCTGGCCCGCGGGTTTGGCTGGCTCTGGATGGACCCGCTCGCCGGCATCATCGGGGCTTGCGTCATTGCCAGCTGGTCCTACGCACTGATCCGCGACACCGGCGCGATCCTGCTCGATATGAATCCTGACAAGGGCATGGCCAACAGGCTGCGTGAGGAGGTCGAGGCCGATGGCGACACGCTCGCCGATCTGCATCTCTGGCGGCTCGGGCCGGGACATCTCGGCGCGATCATTTCCGTCATCACCAGCAAGGGGCGCGATGCCGACTATTACCGTGCCAGGCTGGCCCGATTCAAATCGCTGTCACATCTCACTGTTGAAGTCGGCCACAGGCCCTGATTTGGGCTTGCGGGGCCTTCGCCTCTTTGATCACGCGCCGCCATTGGCGCCTGCGGCGTCGCGAATTGCACTGTTGCACAGCTGTCACAGAAGGGTGCCAACCAATCAATGGCAGCTTTTCCCGTTGTTGCAATTGCGAACTATTCGCAATAGGGTTCCGCTTGTAATTCAACCCCTTGGAAGAATTGCTTGCTCTCCTGGTCCGACATTTGAACTGGAGCACGGGTGTCAGGCCGAGTGGTGGAATCGTTCGCTTCATTTCTTTGGTGGCAGCAGGCCGGCAAAATCTGATGATGAGAGAATCGCCGGAATGTTCGCGCGAGGAAATGTCCATGAGCTGCCACTGCCGAACCCTGACACGCGCGCTCGCCGCCGCAGGGCTTGGCATGATCGTGCTTGCATGTCCCGCGACGGCGGCCGACATGGCGCTGAAAGCGCCCGCTTACAAAGCCGTCTATGACTGGACCGGATTCTATTTGGGCGGCCATTTCGGTTACGGCGGCGGCAGTCTTGGCCCCGGCACCAATCCGCTCCCCGAACTGGGCGTGTTCTTCCCGCACAGCGTCACCGGTTTGATCGGCGGCTACCAGGCCGGCTACAACAGGCAGCTTTCAAACCATGTCGTGCTCGGCGTCGAGGCGGATGCATCGTTCACAAGCCCGCTCGATGCGCCACGACTTGTGCCCGCGCCCTTCAACTCGACGATCGATTATGTCGGCACATTGCGCGGCCGTATCGGATACGCGCACGGAATCTGGATGCCCTATCTCACCGGCGGCTTCGCCTGGGGGCACACCCACATCAACATCAACGACGACCCCACAACCATCGCTTCAAGGGTCGGCGACTATCAGACCGGCTGGACCGCCGGCGCCGGCATCGAATTCGCCGTCAGCGGCAACTGGAGCGCCAAGGTCGAATATGAGTATGTCGACCTGTCGCGGCGCATGTACGACCTCAGCGACTTTGGTTTGCCGGCCGTCAACGTCGATCCCCGCATCCATCTCGCCAAATTCGGCATGAACTACCGGCTCGGGGATACGCCTTGGGACGCGGGCGCCGCGGCCAATGGGAAACCCGCATTGCCGGAATCGGACGTGTGGAACGTCCACGCGCAAACGACATTTTTGCCGCAAACCTATCCCTCGTTCCGCTCGCCCTATGCTGGCACCGACAGCCTCCCCGGGCGCGGGCAGACGCAGGCGACCTGGACGACGACCGCGTTTCTCGGTGTGCGGCTCTGGCAAGGCGGCGAGTTTTATTTCGACCCGGAGCTGGCGCAGGGCTTTGGCCTCGGTGGCACGCTGGGACTGGCCGGCTTTCCAAACGGTGAGGCGCAAAAGGCCGGCGCCGAATATCCGAAGATCCGGCCGCAGCGCTACTATCTCAAACAGACGTTCGGGCTCGGCGGCGAGCAGGAAGACGTCGCCGACGGACCCAACCAATTGCCGGGAAAGCGCGACATCGATCGCGTGACGCTGATCGTAGGGCGTTTTGCGGTCGGCGATTTCTTCGACAACAATTCCTACGCGCATGACTCCCGCGCCGACTTCATGAACTGGGCGATGTGGGCGTCGGCAGCTTATGACTTCCCGGCTGATTTGCCGGGCTTTACGCGCGGCGCGGTGGTCGAGTTCAATCGCAAGGACTGGGCGGTGCGCGCCGGGTTGTTCCAGGTGCCCGAGGCACGCAACAGCGACGTGCTCGCGTTCAAGACCGGTGGCACTGGCGATCGAGGCCGCCGATCCCGCGCTCGATATCAACGCTGTCATGGCGAGCATCCGCCACAACAACCCAAAATACGGATTCTACGTCAACGCCGAGCAAGAGATCGCCAAGGACGTCGGGCTGTTCGCGCGTGCCAGCTGGAACGACGGCCAGAACGAAATCCTGTCGTTCACCGATATCGATCGCAGCCTTTCGGGCGGCGTTTCGATCAAGGGCAGTTATTGGGGACGATCGAGCGACACCATCGGCATCGGCGGCGCGATCAATGGACTTTCCGCGGCGCATCGCGACTTTCTTGCCGCCGGCGGCCTCGGCCTTCTGATCGGCGATGGCCAGATCAACTATCGCCCGGAGCAAATCCTTGAGGCTTACTACGCCTATCAGGTCACCAAGAACTTCACCGTCACGGCCGATTATCAATTCGTTGCTAATCCTGCCCATAACGCCGACCGCGGACCGGTCTCGATCTTCTCCTGCCGTTTGCACGGCGAGTTCTAAAGTATGACGCTTCAGGAAATCCTGACGCCGCGATTGGGGCAGGCGCTGCGGCCCAACATCTGGGACGCGGTGGCGCTGATCCTCGTGATCGGCGCCATGGTGCTGATCGTCTATGGCGGCGAAGAGACTACGCTTCCTCTGTCGACACTCGACGTCACGCCGGTATCGCTCGATCCGACCAATCTTCCGCACTACGCGTTGCGAACCACGATGCGGATGCTGCTCGCGATCGTCTGCTCGATCATCTTCACCTTCGTCTATGCGGCGCTCGCCGCCAAGAGCCGGCGCGCCGAGATGGTGCTGATCCCCCTGCTTGATATCCTGCAATCGGTGCCGATCCTGGGCTTTCTCACTTTCACCGTCGTCTTCTTCCTCAACCTGTTCCCGGGCCGCGTGTTCGGCGCCGAACTTGCCTGCGTGTTCGCGATCTTCACCAGCCAGGCCTGGAACATGACCTTCAGCATGTACCAGTCGATCCGCAACGTACCGAAGGATCTGGAGGAAGCCTCGCAAAGCTTTCACTTGAGCGGATGGCAGCGCTTCTGGCGGCTGGACGTGCCGTTCGCGATGCCGGGCCTGATCTGGAATACGATGATGTCGATGTCGGGCGGCTGGTTCTTCGTGGTGGCGTCGGAGGCTATCACCGTCGGCAGCACGACAGTTACGCTGCCCGGCATCGGCTCTTACGTCGCGCTCGCCATTGAAAAGCAGAATCTGCGCGCGATTGGTTACGCCGTCCTGACAATGCTGCTCGTCATCATTGCCTACGACCAGTTGCTGTTCCGTCCCCTGGTGGCCTGGGCCGACAAATTCCGTTTCGAGCAGACTGCTTCGGGAGACGCGCCGGAATCATGGATGCTCGATCTGTTTCGGCGGACGCGGGCGTTACGGACCCTCACCTATCCGTTCGCGGCCTTGAATAAGGCCGTCTCGAACCTGCAGGTCGCGCTGCCGGCGTTCCCAAGGGTGCCGGCCGGAAAAGGCCCGCCGTCGCGCATCGCCGACGCGCTCTGGCTGGCATTGATCGCCGTGAGCACCGGTTACGCGGGCTGGAAAGCCTACAGCTATCTCTCGGCGACACTCGGACCAGCGGACGTTTTCAGCACGCTCGGATACGGCTTTGTCACGCTCATGCGCGTGATCGTGCTGATTGCGCTGGCGACCCTCATCTGGGTGCCGGTCGGAGTGTGGATCGGGCTGCGGCCAAGGCTCGCCGAGCGCATCCAGCCGTTAGCGCAGTTTCTGGCGGCGTTTCCCGCGAACCTCGCCTTTCCGGTGTTCGTGGTGATCATCGTTCGCTACGGCCTGAACCCGAACATCTGGCTCAGCCCGCTGATGATCCTGGGAACACAGTGGTACATCCTGTTCAATGTGATCGCGGGCGCCAGCGCCTTCCCGAGCGACCTGCGCGAGGCCGCGGGTAGCTTTCATCTCAAGGGATGGCGGTGGTGGATCAAGGTCATTCTGCCCGGCATCTTTCCGTATTACATCACCGGCGCGATCACCGCCTCGGGCGGTTCCTGGAATGCCTCGATCGTCGCCGAGGTCGCAAGCTGGGGCGACATCCATCTGACGGCAACCGGCCTCGGCGCCTATATAGCAAGGGCGACCGAAGCCGGTGACTTTCCACGCGTGGTTCTCGGCATCGCCGTGATGTGCATGCTGGTGACGCTGTTCAACCGGCTGCTGTGGCGGCCGCTCTACGCCTTCGGCGAGCGCCGGCTCCGCCTCGGCTGATCGGGAGGAATAGATGCTAGATCAACCCGAAGGGTCCAGCCTGGTCGACATGCGCAGCGTCTGCCGGTCCTTTTCGAAGGGCAGCGGCGAGGACCTGCTGGTGCTCGAAAAAGTCGATCTGACTATCCATTCGGGCAAAATCGTCGGCCTGCTCGGCCGCTCCGGATCGGGCAAGTCGACGCTCTTGCGCATTATTGCCGGGCTGATCGCGCCGTCCTCCGGTGACGCCAGGTGCCGTGGCGAGACCATCAAGGGTCCGCCAAACGGCGTCGCCATGGTGTTTCAGTCCTTTGCACTGTTTCCCTGGCTGACGGTGCTACAGAACGTGGAACTGGGACTCGAGGCGCTCGGCATCGACGCCACCGAGCGCCGCACGCGGGCGCTGGCTGCCATCGACCTGATCGGTCTTGACGGATTCGAGTCCGCCTATCCCAAGGAATTGTCGGGCGGCATGCGCCAGCGCGTCGGATTTGCCCGCGCCCTGGTGGTGCATCCGGATCTGTTGCTGATGGACGAGCCGTTCTCGGCGCTCGACGTGCTGACGGCGGAGACGCTGCGCACCGATCTGGTCGATCTCTGGATCGAGGGCCGGCTGCCGATCAAGTCGGTGCTGATGGTGACGCACAATATCGAGGAGGCGGTGTTGATGTGCGACCGCATCCTGGTGTTCTCGTCCAATCCCGGCCGGGTCGCCGCCGAGATCAAGGTCGACCTTCCGCACCCGCGCCATCGTCTCGATCCGGCCTTCCGCCAGCTCGTCGACAGCATCTATGCCCGCATGACACAGCGCCCGGAGCTGAAAACGCCGGCGGTCGAGGGAATCCATGGAACCGGGGTCGGCATGATCCTCCAGCACGTCTCCTCCAACGTCCTCTCTGGCCTGATCGAGACGCTGGCGGCACCGCCGTATGACGGGCGTGCCGATCTGCCGGTCCTTGCCGGCCACTTGCAACTCGAAGCCGACGAGATCTTTCATTTCGGCGAATCCCTGCAATTGCTGAGATTTGCCCAATTGAGCGAGGGCGACCTCGTGCTGACGGAAGCAGGGCAGCGCTTTGCGCACCTCGAAACCGATGATCGCAAGAAGCTGTTCGCCGAGCATCTCATCAACCACGTGCCGGTCATGGGCCTGATCCGCCGGGTGCTCGACGAGCGGCCCTCGCACACCGCGCCTGCCGCGCGCTTCCGCAACGAGCTTGAGGATTACATGGCGGAAGACCAGGCCGACGAGACGCTCAAGACCATCGTATCATGGGGACGCTATGCGGAGCTGTTCGCCTATGACGAGCAATCGGAACTGTTCAGCCTCGAAAATCCGCATTAGCGCGATGTTGCCGCTGGCTGCCATTCAGTCACCGATCTGCCTTGATGGCTTCGATGACGAACCGAGCGTCTTCAGCCGGCGCAAATCCTTTGAGGCTTCCGCGAGAAGCCAGTCACGAAACGTCGCAATCTTCGCCAGATTGGCGGTCGCCTTCGGGCAGACGATCCAGTAGGTCTTCGACAAGCGCAGCGATTCCGGGAAAGGCCGTACCAGCCGGCCGTTGATGAGATCCCAGGCCGCCAATGTCGTGCGCGCAAGCGCAACACCCTGCCCGTTAATCGCCGCGTCGATAACCATGCTCGCACGGTTCAATACCGGGCCGTGGGTGACATCGGCATCATCAATGCCGACGCCCTGCAACCAGTTCGTCCAATCCGCTCGGCTATCCAGGTGGATCAGCGGGAACTTGAGGAGATCGGACACCTCGCCTAGTCGGCGGCGGCCCGACAGCAGTTTCGGACTGCATACCGCAAAGAGCTGTTCGGCACTGAGCCGCGCGGTATCGAGTCCGGGCCAATTGCCGTCGCCGTGACGCACCGCAAGATCGACCTCTTCGCGCGCGAAATCGACGTGATGCAGCGTCGCGGAGACGCGCAGGTCGATGCCGGTGTGTGCTTCGGCAAAGTGGCCGAGCCGGTGCACCAGCCACTTGGCGGCAAAATCCGGAGAGGTGCTGACGGTAAGAACGCCCGCGCTCTGCCGTTGCAGCAGGCGCTCGGTGCCGATGGCAATGCGGTCCAATGCATCGCGCACGACATTGAGATAGTCCCGGCCCGCCTCCGTAATGACGAGGCGCTGGCGCTCGCGCGTGAAGAGTTTGATGGCAAGTTCGGCTTCGAGCGCCTTGACCTGGTGGCTCACCGCGCCCTGCGTAACGCAAAGCTCTTCGGCCGCGCGCGTGAAGCTCTCATGCCGAGCCGCGGCCTCGAAGGCTTTCAGCGCATTCAACGACGGCAGGCGCGGGCGCATCGCAAGCCTTCACCAATCAGCTCATGAGAAAAATTAGGGCCGGCCCGAGAAACGATGCTTTGCGAGCCGCGTCCAACCGGGCCTATCGCATTAGCAACTACCGCAAATCATGCGGTCGGGAGCCGTTCTATGTCAACGCTCTTCAATCTAACCGATTTGCACCGTCGCATTGGATACCGGCCTCGGGTCGATATTTATCAATCCAGCTCATGGCTGGAATGGACCGCGCTGTTGAACACATGGTTGTGGTGGAGCGAACGCAGCCGGCAGCGCGCCGACCTGCGCGATCTAGACGAGCATCTGCTCAAGGATATCGGCATTACGAGGCAACAGGCGCTGGACGAGGCCAACAGGCCTTTCTGGAAATGAAGTCATCCAGTCATAAGAGGAGGAGCAATTGCCCGAACCAATCGTCTACGGCTTCCCGCGAAGCACCTATGTCAACATTGTCCGCCTGGTCCTGACGCACAAAGACGTGCCCTACACCTTCCACGACCTTGAACCGGTGATGGGCAAGCCGGAGCACCTTGCACTACATCCATTCAATCGCGTCCCGATCCTGAGGCACGGCGATTTCACCGTCTACGAGACTAGCGCCATTGTCTCGTATATCGACGAGGCGTTTGACGGACCGCGGTTGACGCCGCAGGACGTTCGGGACCGGGCGCGCATGAACCAATGGGTGAGCGCGATCGATTCCTACTACTACCCTTACATGATCTACCATGTGACCCATGAGAGGATAGTTTTTCCCGAACTTGGCATCGCGTCCGACGAAACGGTGGTGGCGCATGCATTGCCGAAGGTCGAGATCTGCCTTGGCGTCATGGAGCGCGAACTGTCGCACGGCCAGGACTACCTGCTCGGCTCGGAGCTCACGCTTGCCGACTTCTTCATTCTGCCGAGCACGTTTGCCTTCAGCCTGACCGAGGAAGCCAAAGCCATGTACCCCAAATATCCGGCATTTTGCGCCTGGCGAGAGCGGATGGAGCATTTACCGACCACCCGAAAGTTGCGTGCGGCTCTGCCGGTTCGAAAGCCGATCGAGCACGCGCGCGAATGGGCGAATTCGCACCGCCCGAAATACTGACGACAAGCATCGACTGATCGGAGAACTTGCCGAAAACTTCGAAC
>VAZG01000297.1 GCA_005885285.1 Alphaproteobacteria bacterium
CGCCACCAATATCCCTCGGACGCCGGATTAATCTTATTGCGTCATAACCGGTTTATCACCTCATCCTGAGGAGCGCGCTCTTGCGCGCGTCTCGAAGGATGAGGCCGAAGGGAGGCGCCGGGGCTTCGTGGTTCGAGACGGCGCCTACGCGCCTCCTCACCATGAGGGTCTAATGACACGGTAAGATTAAGCTCTCACTTCAACTGATCGGCTATTTTGTCGATCCCCGCCTTGACGCACGCCTCGTCCTTTTCGCCGCCCGGCGCGCCTGATGCGCCGGCCGCACCGATGACCTCATCGCCCACCTTGATCGGGAGCGCGCCCTGGTTGGCGATGACGTTGGTCAGATGAATGACGCCAAGCGTCGGGTCGGCCTTGACGCGCTCGACCAGCGCGCCCGAGGGCGAACGGAACGTGCGCGCGGTGGAGGCTTTGCGGAAGCTGTTCTCGATCGTATGCGGCGCGGTATTACCGCCGCGCACTTGCACGATGATCTCGCCGTTGCGCCCGACCACGGTCGCCGACACCGCATAGCCGTTGGCCTTGCAGGTTTCGATGGCGGTTTGCACGATCGTCATAGCGATGGACGCGGTGAAGTCCTTGTGGTCAAGCAGTTGAGCGGCCGCGGGAGCGGGCAGCGCCAGAGTGCATATCAAGGCGCAGGTCGAGGTGACGGCGGTGGCGGAGAGACGAAGCCTTGATGATTGCATGCGCGTTGCTCCCTTTTCTGCTGCGCTCAGACGCGGGCAGCTTGGAGGCAACGGAGAGGATTTGCGATCCGGCGTCAGGACCTGATAGCCGCGACCGATGACGTATTTGCAACAATATCGCCTGTTTGTCGTGGCGCATGTACGTCCGGATTTGACACAAGGCAGCCAAAAACGGCCGCCGCTTCGGATGCGACGATTGCGCCAACCAGTTGCCAATCGTCACGCCGATCCTAAATCTAATGCAGGACTGCGGCAGGGAAGGTTCAGAGGTGTCCGTCTATACAATCCGAGAGGCCAAGCCCGAGGAGCAAGGGGAGCTAACGCGCCTCTGCGTGCGTGCGACCAAGCGCGCCGGATATGACGAAGTGTTCATCGATCGCGCGATGCCGGCGCTGACCATAACCGTGCCCTTGATCACTGCGGGTTGCGTTCTGGTGGCACAGGACAGCTCCCGCGAAATCGTCGGCGTCGTTGCGGTGACGACAACCCCGCTTCAGGGTATCGCGCTGCTCTACGCCATTTTCGTCGATCCCGCGCACTGGAAACGCGGGATCGGGCGAGTGCTTTTCCGGGCGGCTGTCGCTCGCGCAAGAGAGATGAAAGCCGGCGCCCTGATGATCTATGCCGAGCCTTCCGCGGAAAGTTTCTACAAGCGGATGGGAGCCATCAGGATCGGTGAAGGACCATTTGTCTATTCGCCGGAAACCGTGCTGCCTCAGCTGCTGTACATCATTCCGCGCGAAGTGTGAGCTTCCATCATCATGAGAGGCTGTCAAAATATCTTCAAACCTCATCCTGAGGAGCCGCGCTTACGCGGCGTCTCGAAGGATGGCCGCGAGCTCCAAGGCCTCGTGGTTCGAGACGCGCGGCATGGCCGCGCTCCTCACCATGAGGGTCTAAGCCCGTAGGACCGAATGGCGGGTTAGCGAAGCGTAACCCGCCATTCGGCAACCAAGAGGCGGGTTACGCTTCGCTAACCCGCCCTACGCAGCTGTTACGCAACATCATCCCTCCGCTTCAAGCGCCGCCAGCACTTTCGGCGGCGACATCGGCAGGCTGTAAAAACGTTTGCCCAGCGCGTGGTGGACGGCGTTGGCGACCGCGGCCATGACAGGCACCAGCGGCACCTCGCCCACGCCTTTGACGCCCTGCGGATGCTTCGGGTTCGGCACCTCGACCATCACCGTGTCGATCATCGGCAGGTCGGAGCAGACCGGCATGCGATAATCGAGGAAACCTGGATTATCGACCTTGCCGTCCTTGTTGTAGATGTACTCTTCGTTGAGCGCCCAGCCGATGCCCTGCGCGACGCCGCCCTGCATCTGGCCCTCGACATAGCCCGGATGCACGGCGCGGCCGACGTCCTGCACCGCGGTGTAGCGGATCACGCGCACGATGCCGAGTTCGACATCGACCTCGACGTCGCAGATGTGCGTGCCGAAGCCGCCCTCGGCGCCTTCGGTGTTGAGCTGCACGCCGGCGCCGATCGGCCCGCCCATCTGCGGGGCTTTTGCGGCGAGCTCGGCCAGGGTCAGCGGTTCGAACTGGCCGGCGTTGGGGCTCGCCGGATGCGCCGCGCCGTTTTCCCATTTCACCGCCTCGGGGTCGATCTCCCAGATCTTGGCGGCGCGCTCGCGCAGGGTAGTGATGACCTTCTCGGTCGATTGCGTCACCACCATCGCGGAGGCAAACAGCACGCGGCTGCCGCCGGTCAGGTTCGAGAAGCCGACGGTCGCGGTATCGCCGATCAGGACCGACACCTGCCGGTAGTCGATGCCGAGCAACTCGGCGCAGACGTTTGCAATCGCCGCGCGCGAGCCGCCGATATCAGGATGGCCGGTCGTGACGACGACGTTGCCGTCCTCGGTGATGTTGACCTGGGCTGAGGACTCACCGCCGGCGTTGAACCAGAAGCCGGACGCCACGCCGCGACCCTGAAGCTTGCCGAGGGGCGCGGCATAGTGCGGATGCGCTTTCGCGGCCTCCAGCGTCTCGACGTAGCCGATGCGCGGAAATACCGGACCATGCGCCGCCTTTGTTCCCTGCCTGGCGGCATTCTTCAATCGCAGCTCCAACGGATCCATCTTGAGCGCGCTGGCCAACTCATCCATCACGCACTCGACCGCAAAAGCGCCGATCGGCGCGCCCGGGGCGCGATAGGCCGCAACCTTGGAGCGGTTGGAGAGCACATCGTAGCCGACCGAAAGCACGTTCGGGATGTCGTAAGGCGAGAAGCTGCAGCCGACCGCGCCGCGGATCGGTGAGCCCGGCAGCGCGCCGGCCTGCAGGTAAAACGTGCCTTGGGCGGCGACGATGGTGCCGTCTTTTTTGGCGCCGATCTTGACCGTGCTCTTGGAACCCGAGGTCGGCCCGGTCGCCCGCATCACCTCCTCGCGGGTCATCACCATCTTCACCGGGCGGCCGGATTTCTTCGCCAGCAGCGTCGCGAGCGGCTCGAGATAGACGATGGTCTTGCCACCAAACCCGCCGCCGATTTCCGCCGGAATGGCGCGGATGTCGCTCTGCGGAATGCCCGTCAGGTACGATGTCATGGCGCGCACCATGAACTGGCCCTGGCTCGAGCTCCAGATCGTGGTCTTGTTGTCCGCGGCGACGCTGATCAGGCACGCGTGCGGTTCGATGTAGCCCTGATGCACCGGACGGGTGGTGAAGGTGCGCTCGATCACCACCTCCGCCTCCTTGAAACCTTGCGCGATGTCGCCCTTCTTGACTTCAAGCTTGCCAGCGATATTCGACGGCTTGCCTTCGAACTTGTTGAACTCGTGCAGGATCGGCGCGTCCGCCTTGAGCGCGTCGTCGATCTCGATTGCCCACGGCAGCACTTCGTAGTCGACCTCGATCAGTTCGCAGGCCTTGGCCGCGATCGCTTCCGTGGTGGCGGCGACCGCCGCGACGGGATGGCCAGGGAATAACGCCTTCTCGCGTGCCATCACGTTGCGGCACATCCAGCGCATGTCCTGGATGCCGAGCATGACCGACTTGTCGACCGGGAAGTCGACGATGTCGCGCGCGGTGACCACCGCCTTGACGCCCGGTAACGCCAGCGCCTTCGAGGTATCGATCGATTTGATGCGCGCGTGCGGATGCGGGCTGCGCAGGATCTTGCCCCAGATCATGCCGGGCATGGTGGTGTCGGCGGCAAAGGCCGCGCGCCCGGTGACCTTGTCGACGCCGTCGGGGCGAATGGTGCGCTGGCCGATCCACTTGTTGTTGGTGATGACGTTCATTGCCAAGATTCCTTAAATTGACTCTTTAATTCCTTGCTTCCCGCATGTCTTGAGCGGTCTCCAGAACCGCGCGCACGATCTTGTCGTATCCGGTGCACCGGCAGAGATTGCCGGCAAGCCAGAACCTCACCTCTTCCTCGCTGGGCTGCGGGTTTTTCTTGAGCAGCGCATCGGACGCGACCAGCATGCCCGAGGTGCAGATGCCACACTGCAGCGCCGCCATTTCCAGGAATTTCTGCTGCAGCGGATGCAGCTTCTCGCCATCGGCCATGCCTTCGATGGTTCTGATCTCGTGACCTTGCGCTTCCGCTGACAGCATCAGGCAGGAACAGACCAGGCGATCGTCCAGCAGGATGCTGCAGGCGCCGCAATCACCGGAGGCGCAGCCTTCCTTCGACCCGGTTAGACCAAGCGGCCCGCGCAGCGCGTCGAGCATGGTATCGTTCGGCTCGCACAAAAACTCCATCGGCTCGCCGTTGATGGTGGTGGAAACGTGTAGCTTGGCCATGGTCTTCAATTTCCTCCGGCGCGTTGGGCGGCGATCGCGGCCGTGCGCTTCAACAGCACGCCGGCAATCTTGGTGCGGTAAGCGATGGTGCCGCGCTTGTCGTCGATCGGGCGGCAAGCGGCGGAGCAGGCGCTCGCCGCAGCACTGAGCGCCGCATCGTCGAGCTTGCTGCCAACAAGCGCTTTCGCGGCCGCCTCGACCAGGAGCACAGTCGGCGCCACCGCGCCGAGCCCGACCCTCGCCGTGGTGCACACGCCGCCTTTTAGCGTAAGGCTGACGCCGCAGCCGACCACGGCGATGTCCATTTCGGTGCGCGGGATCATACGCAAATACGCATCGCCCGAGCCGGGCGGGCGCGGCGGCAGCGTGAAGCTGACGAGGATCTCGCCGGGCGTGAGATGGGTGCGGCCGGGACCGGCCGGCACTGCTTCGACCGGCATCTCGCGGCGCCCGTTCGGCCCGGCCACCGTGACGATGGCGCCGGCCGCAATCATGGCGGGCACGCTGTCCGCGGCCGGCGAGCTATTGCAGAGGTTGCCGCCTGCCGACGCTCGCCCCTGCACCTGGGTCGAACCGATCAGGTTGACGGCCTCCAGCACGCCGGGCCAGATTTTGCCGAAGCGCGGGTGCTCGGCCAGCACCGCGCCGGGGACGGCGGCGCCAACCCGAAAGCCGCCGTCGGCGGTTTCCTCGATGGCGGTCATTTCAGATATTTTCTTGATGTCGACGATCAGGCCCGGCCGTACGCTGCCGGCGCGCATTTGCACCAAAAGATCAGTGCCGCCGGCCAGGATGCGCGCGGCACTGCCCGCGGCGGCAAAGGCTGATACGGCCTCATCGAGCGTGGACGGGCTTAAATATCGGATATCGGACATGTGGTTTTCCGCCGTTTCCCTTTTGTGCTCGCGCGCCCGCTGATTGTCGGCTCACTTTTGCTTAAGGGGCGGGCGAGAGAGGCCAGACTACACGGCTCGGGCCGATTGGAACAGCCTTCGAGCCCGGTGCCAGCGGCAGGCTCCCATGCACGGAGCGCGCTTGCCTCATGTATTGGCTATTGGCGCCAGAAAACGGGCCGGCTTTTTCGTGACGGCTGGGCTTGACCCGGCCATTCCTGTCTTTGAATGATGCCGCGACATGCCTCGAATTCGAGATCGCAACGGTAACTTCATGAATCGTGCTTCGACGATC
>VAZG01000298.1 GCA_005885285.1 Alphaproteobacteria bacterium
GGGATCACCGCCCATCATGGTCATGTGATGGGGGATCACCGCCCATCATGGTCATGTGATGGACCCGCGCCATCGGCTTGATACCGAGCGATTTCAGGCCCTTTTCGTTGACGACCATCACGCCGGAGGCGCCGTCGCAGATCTGGCTGGCGCTTGCCGCGGTGAGCTTGCCGTTCTCGGCGATCAGCTTGACGCCCCTGATGCCCGCGAGGCTGACGTCGAAGCGGATGCCTTCGTCAATATTGTGGGTATCGGTCGAGCCGTCGGCGCGCGTGATCTGCACCGGAACGATCTCGTCTTTGAAGCGGCCGGCCTGGGTGGCGGCAATTGCGCGCTGGTGGCTGTTATAGGAATATTCATCCAGTTCGTCCTTGGAGAGACCGTATTTTTTCGCCATCATCTCTGCGCCGGTGAACTGGCTGAACATGATGTTGGGGTAGCGCTTCTCGATCCCCGGGCTCTTGTAGTGGCCGAAACCGTTCTTCGCCGGCAACAACGAAGCCAGACCCATCGGCACCCGCGTCATCGACTCGACGCCCGCGGCGATCACGATATCCATGCTGCCTGACATCACGGCTTGCGCCGCAAAATGCAGCGCCTGCTGTGACGAGCCGCATTGCCGATCGATCGAGGTGCCGGGCACGCTCTCGGGCAGCTTTGATGCCATGATGGCATTGCGCGCGATGTTGTTGGACTGCTCGCCGGCCTGCATCACGCAGCCCATGATGACGTCCTCGATGTCAGCGGGATCGGCGCCGGTGCGCTCCACCAGAGCATCCAGCACGGTCGCGGCAAGATCCGCCGGATGCCAGGTCGAAAGACGTCCTCCCTTGCGTCCGCCGGCGGTGCGGGCGGCGGCGACGATATAAGCCTCGGCCATCTCTTCATCTCCCTGATTATTCTGGGTTTGCTGAAATGTCGGCGCGGATTTAAGGGGCGCCTGGGGATTTAGTCAATCGATCAATTAACTCTTGAGTACGGCGCTTGCATCGGCTTATCTCGCCTTGGATTTCGGTTTGGGTTTTCGTCACGGGCGGATCATGGGATCACAGTTGAATACCAGCGTACCGACAAGATTTCCGGCCGCGAAGAACGCCACCGCCGAGAAGCTGCTGATGGCGGCGAGCGCACTGATGATCGAGCGATCGTCCATCGAGGTATCGCTCAGCGATATCGCGCAAAAGTCCGGCGTCAACGCCGCGCTGGTGAAATATCACTTCGGCAACAAGGACGGACTGTTGCTGGCGCTGCTGGCCCGGGATGCCGCGACCGAAGTGTCGAACCTCGAATATCTGTTGGCGCAGCCGATCACGCCGACCGCCAAGCTCAGGCTGCACATAGCCGGTATCATCCGCGCCTATCACCGGTTCCCCTACATGAACCGGCTGATCCATTATCTCTTGCACGAAACCAGCACCGAGGCCGCCGACGAGGTCTCACAATTCTTCGTCGCCCCGCTGCTCGGCTTCCATCGCCGCCTGCTTGCGGAAGGCATCAGTTGCGGCGAATTCCGCAACATCGATCCGGTGTTGTTCTACACCAGCCTGATCGGCGCCTGCGATCATCTTTTTTTCGGCCGCCACGCGATGTCGCGCGCGACCGGCGTCGGCCCGGTCACCGACGAAGTCTGCCGCGAGTACATCCAGCACATGGAGGCGCTGATCTGCGGCGGCATGGTAAAATAGCGAATAGGGAGTAGCGAATAGCGAATAGATAACGTCCTTTCCTGTTTCTATTCGCTACTCCCTACTCGCTATTCGCTCACTTCAAACACCAAGGAAAGGTTTCCAAAAAATGCAATTGAAAGATGTTGCTGTTCTCATCACCGGCGGGGGCTCGGGCCTGGGTGCCGCCACAGCGCGGGCCATGGCCGCCAAGGGCGCCAAGATCGGCGTGCTCGACCAAAGCAAGGAGAATGCGGAAAAGGTCGCGGCCGAGGTAGGGGGTGTTGCCCTGCACGCCGACGTCACCGACGAGGAACAGGTGAAAGCGGCGCTCGCCAAAGCTGAGGCCGCGCACGGCATCGCGCGCGTATTGATGAATTGTGCCGGGATCGGCGGCTCGCAGCGCATCGTCGGCAAGGACGGCGTTTATCCGCTCGCCAAATTTGCGCGCATCATCAACGTCAACCTGATCGGCACCTTCAACTGCCTGCGGCTGTTCGCCGAGCGCCTGGTCACGGCCGAGCCGATCGGCGAGGAGCGCGGCGTCATCATCAACACCGCGAGCGTCGCGGCCTATGAAGGCCAGATCGGCCAGATCGCCTACTCCGCCTCGAAGGGCGGCGTGGTCGGCCTGACCCTGCCGGCCGCGCGTGACCTCGCGAGCCAGAAGATCCGCGTCAACACCATTGCGCCCGGGCTGTTCCTGACGCCGCTGTTGATGGGATTGAACGCGGCGAGACCATTCGTCTCGACGGCGCGATCCGCATGGCGCCGCGATAGTTGTCCTTCCCTCTCCCCTTGTTGGAGAGGGTGGCTTCGAAGCGAAGACGGGTGAGGGGTTCTATCCGGCCGGCAACCCCTCGCCGCATCGAACGCGAGGCTGATGCCGGTGATGCCCTCTCCCACAAGGGGAGAGGGCGCAATAACAAGCGCCGCGGGGCGCCGGTGAACCATCAACCTGAGTAACACGCTATGAATTTCGATTTCTCCGACGACCAGAAGCAGCTGCGCGATCAGGCCAGAAAGTTCCTGGCGGAAAAGTGCCCGCCCAAAGCGGTGCGCGCCGTGCTGGACGGCAAAGCGCCGTATGACAAGCAACTGTGGAAGGGCCTCGCCGAGATGGGCTTTCTCGGCGTCGCGATCCCGGAAGATTTCGGCGGCGCCGGGGCCGGCCATCTCGAGCTCTGCGTGATCGCGGAAGAAATGGGCCGCGCGCTGGCGCCGGTGCCGTTCTCCTCGACCGTTTATCTCGCTGCGGAAGCGTTGCTGCTCGCCGGCAGCGAGGCGCAAAAACGGAAATGGCTGCCGGCCATCGCCGCGGGCGAGGCGATCGGCACGCTGGCACTGTTCGAAGGCAAGGGCAATCCGTCGCCGCAGGCCGTCAAGCTCACCGCGTCAGCCGGAACGCTCAACGGCGCGAAGAAGCCTGTGCCCGACGGCGCGATTGCCGACTTCGCGATCGTCGCCGCGCGCACCGGTTCGAGCGGACGCGAGACCGACGTCTCGCTGTTCTTGGTCGACTTGAAGGCCGGCGGCATTGAAGCCAAGGCGCTGACCAATATCGATCCCACCCGAGGACAAGCCGAACTCAGCTTCAAGAACTGCAAGGCCGAACCCCTCGGCGCTTCCGGTGAAGGCTGGAGCATCATTTCCCGCCTGCTCGACCGCGCCGCGGTATTGATCGCGTTCGAACAAGTCGGTGGCGCCGACCGCACGCTCGAGATGGGCCGCGACTACGCGCTGGATCGCATCGCCTTCGGCCGGCCGATCGGCTCGTTCCAGGCGGTCAAGCACATGCTCGCCGACATGTATGTCTCGGCGACGCTCGCGCGCTCCAATTGCTATTACGGCGCCTGGGCGCTTTCGAGCGATGCGTCGGAATTGCCGGAGGCGGCCGCTGCCGCGCGCATCAGCGCAACGCAGGCATTCCAGCATTGCGCCAAGAACAACACCCAGGTTCACGGCGGCATGGGTTTTACCTGGGAGTTCGATTGCCACATGTACTACCGCCGCGCCAACGCGATGGCGCTCGGGCTCGGCAGCCTGTCGTATTGGGAAGACGCGCTGATTGACCGCATGCGCAAGAAGAACGCAGCTTAGACTTCGTCTTTTCGGGATGCGCCACCAGGCGCAGACCCGGAATCTGGAGATATGGGATCGAGATTCTCCGATGTGCAATTGCACATCATAGTTCGCGCTTCGTGCGCCGCGGAACGACAGGATAAAGGAACGAGCCAATGAATTTCGACGACACGCCGCAGGAAGCCGAATTCCGTGACACCGCCCGCAAATGGATCGACGCCAACGCGCCGAAGGAATTCGAAGCGGAGCTTTCGAAATCGTCGCTCGGCCGTATCCGCCTGGCGCAGCACGACATGGTCGAGGTCGGCAAGGCCTGGCAGAAGAAGAAAGCGCACGGGGGATGGGCCTGCCTGCACTGGCCAAAGGAATATGGCGGCCGCGGCGCAACGCCGATCGAGCGCGTGATTTGGCAGCAGGAAGAGGGCGTCTTCGGCAAGCTGACGCAGCCATTTCAGATTGGCGAGGGCATGTGCGGGCCGACCGTGATGGCTTACGGCAGCGAGGCGGCCAAGCAGCGCTATCTGCCGAAGCTCGCATCGGGTGAGGAAATCTGGTGCCAGTTGTTTTCCGAGCCTGCCGCCGGCTCCGATGTCGCGGGCTTGCGCACCCGCGCGGAACGACGCGGCGACGGTTGGATCGTCAACGGCCAGAAGATCTGGACCTCCGGCGCGCATTATTCCGACTACGGCCTCCTGATCACCCGCACCGATCCCAATGTGCCCAAGCACAAGGGTTTGACGATGTTCTTCCTCGACATGAAGAGCAAAGGTGTCGAAGTGCGGCCGATCAAACAGGCCAACGGCATGCAGGAATTCAACGAGGTCTATTTTACCGACGTGGTGATCCCTGATAGCCAGCGTCTCGGCGCGGTCGGCGACGGCTGGAGCGTGTCGCTGACCACGCTGATGAACGAGCGGATGTCGATCGGCGCGCGGCTTGCGACCGGCTTTCCCGAGATGTTCGAGTTCTGCTCCAATCTGATGACGGAGGACGGGCCTGCGATCGACGACCGCGCCACGCGCTCGAAACTTGCGAGCTGGGCGGTGAAGACGAGCGGGCTGAAATATACCAGCTACCGCGCGATCTCGGCGCTGTCGAAGGGCGAGCGTCCGGGTCCCGAAAACTCGATCGGCAAGCTCGTCGCAGGTGTGATGCTGCAGGATATCGCGATGTATGCGATGGATCTTGAAGGCGCGGCCGGCGTCTTCACCGGCGAGGCCGAGGAAGAAGCGCGCGGCCAGTTCCAGCAGATGCTGCTGTCTTCGCCGTCGATGCGCATCGCCGGCGGCACCGACGAAATCCTGCGCAACATCATCGCCGAGCGCGTGCTGGGGCTGCCCGGCGACGTCCGCGTCGACAAGGACGTGCCGTTCAACAAGATTCCGATTAAGGGACGATAAAGGGACCATGATCATGGATGACGCGGCAAAAGCGCCGAAGTCGCATTACGCGACGGAAGATCGCATCGGCGTGCTCGAAGAACTGCTGAACGAGCGTTATTCGGTTCGCGCCTTCCTGCCGCGTCAGGTTCCGCGCGAGACCGTCGCGCACGTTCTCGCCGTGGCGCAGCGCACGGCGTCCTGGTGCAACAGCCAGCCGTGGCAGGTCGTGATCGCGAGCGGCGAGGCCAAGGAACGGTTTCGCAAATTGATCTATGCGGAGGCGGCGTCCGGCGCACCCGACGGCCATGATTTCCCGCCGCCGCGCGAATATCTCGGGCGCTACTTGGAGCGCCGCCGCGAGAGCGGTTTTCAACTTTACAACACGCTCGGCATCGCCAGAGGCGACAAGGCCGCCTATGCGAGGCAAGCGCTGGAGAATTACAATTTCTTTGGTGCGCCGCACGTTGCGATCATTCACACCGACGAGCCGCTTGGGGTTTACGGTGCGATCGATTGCGGCGCCTATGTCGGCAATTTCATGCTGGCCGCGCAAGCGCTCGGTCTCGGCACCATCGCGCAGGCAGCCCTCGCCCGTCATTCGGCGCTGATCCGCCGTCACTTCAAGCTCGGCGATGACCGCCGCGTGGTCTGCGGCATTTCCTTCGGCTATGCCGACCACGCCCACAAGGTCAACAGCTACCGCACCTCGCGCGCCGGCGTTGCCGATACCGTGACGTTTGTGGACAGTTAGAATTTCGGCGGGCGTTTCTCGGCGAACGCTCGTACGCCTTCCTTGATCTCGGCGCCGCGCATGCTGTCGCGGGCGCGTTGATCGGCGGCCGCCTCGTCGAGCTTGCCGCGGGCGATTTCGTTGATCGTGCGCTTCATGCCGGCCATCGCGACCGGCGCGTTGCCGGCGAGCAGCGTCGCCAGCCGGTCCACCTCTTCGTCGAGTGACTCCGGCGGCACCATGGCGGTGAGATAGCCGATCCGCAGCATTTCCGGCGCGCTGATCTTCTCGGCCGTCAAAAACAGCTTTTTGGCGTTGTCGGCGCCAAGCCGCGAAACATAGCGGGCGATGCCGCTCTTGTAATAATGCAATCCCAGTCGCGCCGCCGGCATGAACATCTCGCCGGTGTCGACGCCGATACGGAAATCGCAGGCCAGCGCAAGGTCGGTCGAGCCGCCATAGACCCCGCCATTAATTCGGCAGATCGTCGGCAGCGCCAAGTCTTCCAGGCGGTTGACGACGATCTCGAACGACGATCCGACGCTCTCCTCTTCAGCGGCGCTGGCGGCGCGCTCGGCAACCGAGTTCAGATCGTAGCCGGCGCTGAAGGCCCGCCCGGTGCCGGTCAGCACCACTACCCGGATCGCGGAATCGGCCTCGATCCGGTCGAACAGGTCCAAAAGCACGTCGAGGTCTTCCGCCTGCAGCCGGTTCAGATGTTCCGGCCGGTTGAGGCGGATGGTGGCACGCGCGCCGTCGCGCTCGAGGACCGGCGGCGTCGCTTCTGGCGCTGCGGATTGGACTTGCATCACTTGTTCTCCAACGCCCGCCGCTTGGCTTCGGCGTCGATGGTCTCGGCGAGATCCGGATGCCGCGCCATCAACAGGCGGAAGTCGACGAGATCGAGCACCAATAGCCGCGACACCCGGGTGGTCGTGATGTTGGCGGAGCGCAGATTGTTGCCGAGCAACGCCATCTCGCCGAAGAAGGCGCCGTCGCCGAGCGTGACTTTCTTGCCCGGCAAGTCAACTTCGACCTCGCCGGCGGCGATGAAATACATGCAATCGCCCTGCTGACCCTTGCGGATGATCATGGTGCGCGCCGGCAGATCCATGGTGCGCAGCATGTGCGTGACGTCGGCGATCGCTGCCGGGCCGAGCGCGGCAAAGAACGGCACCTTGCTGACCGACTCCCAGGTCTTGAGGAAATTGTCGCGGCGGGTTTCGGCGGCAAAGCCGGTGGCCAGAATACCGGCCCACAGCCCGAACACGCCGATGCCGCAGATCATCACCAACGCCGCGACCAGCCGGCCGAGCGGCGTGATCGGAACCACATCGCCATATCCTGTCGTGGTCAGGGTAGCGACCGCCCACCATAACGCCGCAGGCACGCTGCCGAAGCCGGCCGGCTGGGCGTCGCGTTCCAGGAAATACATGGCTACCGAAGCCAGGAACAGCACCATCAGGAAGATCACCAGCACGCTCAAGAGCGGGCCGGATTCCTGCACCAGAACCCTGCGCAACTGCCGCAATCCCGGAATCCCCGGAACCACCTTGAACATCCAGAATATGCCGAGCAACCACGCCGATTTGGGATTGGCGCCAAGGACCAGCGCAAGCGGTATGGCCGCCGCCGAGAAGCCGTCGAGCAGTCCACGGCCCGACAACGCGTAAGTCCACAAGCGATCCGCCTTGGACGCGTACTGAAGCCGGACCACCCATTCGAACAGGAAGAAGGCCAGACATGCCCACAGCACCGCGTCGACCCAGTGATGCGCCGCCTCATAAGCGGGATCGACGGTGAGCAGCACCATCATGGCGACGCCGGTCAGGACGGCGACATAGGCGGGCCTCGTCATGTTGCGGCCGGCTGTTGCCACCACGAATAGCTCTAGGGCTGGAAAGGCGTGCGGCTTGGACATTCGAAAAAGCGGCCTTGCGGCTTAAAGAGAAACGGGTGCGGCCACAGGGCATGGCGCGACCGGTCCCCCAAAGTGCCCAAGCGGGGGAAGGTCGTCAACGACAGCCGGAAAACAACCTTATCGGCGCTCACCTGGGGTTGTTCGCTTCGAAAAACCGGCCTCGCCCTGCCTCGCGCCGACCCATGCAGCCAGGAGGGATATCCGAGGAATTTTGGCCGGAATAGTCCAAATCCCAGACAAAACGTCGCCTTTTCCGCGTATATCAAAAGCCCCCGCGGACATTATGATGGCCCGCTTTCCCCCTTTTGGTTTTTGGTCGGCCCCGATGGATACCTCACATCTCGCAGAACACGTAGGAACCGCCGGCACCCTGTTTGCATCGGTCTTCGTGGTCGCCACCCTTTCGATGCGGACCATGATTCCGTTGCGGATCTTCGCCATCCTCACCAACCTGGTCCTGATCGGGACCGCCATACCGAACCACAATTATCTGGTCATCATGGTGCAGACGGTGGCGATCGGGCTCAACTCTTATCGGCTGCACCAGATGCTGCAGCTGGTGCGCGACGTGAAAAAATCCGTCAACAGTGACCTGTCGATGGAATGGCTAAAGCCCTTCATGACAGAGCGCCAATGCGCCACGGGCGAGGTGTTGTTCTATAAAGACGAGAAGGCCGAGGACATGCTCTATATCGTCAGCGGCCGATTCAAGCTGGTCGAGTCGGGCATCGAACTGCCGGTCGGCGCCATTGTCGGCGAACTCGGCATGCTCTCCCCATCCAACGTGCGAACCCAGACGCTGGAATGCGTCGAGGCCGGGCTGATCCTGAGCGTCAGCTACAGCAAGGTCGAGGAACTATCAGCGGCTGGCGCAACAAACGGCGGCGGTGTCTGCCGCGGCGCCGAAGCCGGCTTGAGCCGCCGGAAACAGGGGCACTCACGTGTCAGACGACGGCCTGCTGTCTTCGCTTCGCTATCTGTTCGCCGATTTCCTCGACGAGCAAGATAACACGCCGCCGTTCCTGCCGGACGGCTTGCCCGACGGCGCCGCGTCCGTCGTCAGCGACGGCATTCATTTGTTGATGGACTATCAGGGCGCCGCCTACGCAAAGCTCTATGTCGAGCGGCTGCAGCGCTTCGTTGGCCGCCAGGGCGTCGATGCCGCAACGTTTCGTGAAATCGCGCGCTTGATGGCGAACCGGATGGCCTACGAGGATGCGATCCGGATCGCGCAGTTGAAGCTCGCCGAATTCCGCGATAGTGACGGTCAGGTTCGATCCACCGACGTCAAGAAATTCCGGTTCGATGAATTGGTCGATGCGCTTCCCGCGGTAGCCGCCGATCCCGTGCTGATGGTGCTCGACAAGCTCGGGTGGGCACACAGGCGGGTCTCGATCCCTTTCAGCACCGCAAGCCGTTGGGGCCTTCGCCGCTTGAAGATCGAAGCGTGGCTGCGCCGATGGCGGTTGTTTTCGATCCGCTATAGCGAGGAGCGCGCCTGGGTCGAACGCTGGCTGCACATGATCGGCCGCAGTCTGGAGAAGCAGCCAAGTGCGACATCCGCGATCGTGGAGACCGCGACCATGGTCGAGGGTTACGGCGATCGCTACCGTCAGGGCCTCGCCGACTGGCACGCGATTATCGACGGCCTGGCGAAACCGACCTTCGATGCCACGCTGCCGCTGCAAGACCTCGCCGGCGCGGTGGCCGAAGCACGCGCTGCCGCCCGCCCTGATCCGAGGCAGGTAGCGCTCAAGCGCGCGATAGCCCAGATCAGGGCGCGGGCGTCAGGTGCTGGCGCCAATGCTGCGGCAGGATGATTTTTGCGCTATTTCGTCGCGACCGCGACCTTGATCAGCGCGCGCTGGCCGGCGGCGGTTAAATCGCTGAGCGTCGTTTTGCCGCTGCTGGCGCATCTGATGATCTGCTTGGCGACGCGTTTGCGAACCACGTAGTCCTCACCATGCGTGGCCTTCTCGCAAACGCGGTCGAGCGCGACATTCATGTTTGCCAGGGTGCGCGAGTCGAATTTACCCTCGATCATCTCCCCCTCCTCGTATTCCTCCTCAGTTTGAAGTTCAAACACCCAAGGCCCACAATCAGCCGGAGTCGGGCAGGTGTCGGTCCGCCCGACCATCCAGATTGGCGCGTCGCGCACTCCACTGGGCCGCATCCGGAAGCCGCATGGCGCGGGCTGTCGGCAGATGTTCGCAATCCGAGCCTCGGCAGGTCAGCCGGACGAGGCCTGTTTCGCCTCTTCGCATCACTTCGCCCTCGTTGAGCGGGCAGAAGGCCACAGGAAGAAGGTCACAGGATGAAACACCCCGCTCAGGAGGTCGTCAAGCGAAGATCAGCGGCACGGCATCGGCAAGTCGCGAGGAAAAAGTTAAGCGCTTTGCGCCGATTTCACGACCACTACCTTATCGTCGCGGCCGCCGTGCCGCGTCAAATGGTCCCGGCGCATGCCGATCTCGTCGCGGACCAATTGATAGCCGAGCTTGAACGTATCGAGCCCGTCGCTTGAGATGGTGCCGTCGCGCAGGCCTATCACCGCGCCGCGCAGGATGGCCTCGAGTTCGTCCTGCAGCGCCTCCAGCGCATCCAGCGAATTGGCATGCTCGATCTTCTCGCCGATCATGAGGATGGCGGTTGCCAGTTCACTGGCCTTCTCGGGTGCAATCCGGGTGATCTTGGTGTAGATGCCGGCGAAGATCGAACCGATCACGCTGAGCGTCGCAGCGCCGAGGTAGAGCAAGTCGCTGTAGCGGTCCATGAACGACTTGGTGTCGTCGTTGATGTATTCGGCGGCGCCTTGGTGCGCGACGATGAAGGCGTCCTTGTCGGTGGCTGCAGGCTCGACCCTGGAGGCGAAGCCGTCGTCCAGTGCCAGTCCCGCCTTGTTCTCGTAGATGAGGCGCGCGAGGTCGCCCGCCGTCGTCGTCGGCATCCGCGATTGCGCGACCAGCAGCCATTGCAGGCCGATCGTGTCGAGATCGTCATCGGGGATTTCGGGCGAGGAGGACAGCATGCCGGTCGACAATGTTTCTTCGGAGATGCCGGGGATCTTGCGCGCCAGCGCTTTGGCTTCGTCGATCGCGTTCAAGGTGAATCCGCCGCGTTTGGCATATTGCTCGTAACTCTTGTCCTTCATGACCTTCGAGGCGTGCGCGATCGCGATGACGGCGCCGAAGCCGCCCGATCCGAACAGCTTGTCCAGCGTCGAGCCGGCCGGCGCCATTTGCACCCGCGAAGCGGCATCCGTGCCGTCGCTCACCTCGAGGATATTGCGGACAAAGGCGACATTGTTGTCGCCGTCGCCGAGCACCGCGATCCTTTTCGTCTTCTTCAAATCCGCAAGCGACTTGATCTTCTTGTTGCCGGGACCGATCAGCAGCAGCACATCGTGCTCCAGGATCGCCAGCGCGCGGGCGCGCGGTGGAACCTTGGCATCGGTGCGCAGCATTGCGAGATCGGCCTCCTTGCGGTCGAACTGCGTGAGCGCCTTGGCATTGTCGGCATTGAACGTGATCTTCAGGCGCAGCCGCGAGGAGGTGTTCTTGAGAACCGTGGCGAGCTTGGCGGCAAACATCGCCTCATCGCTCTTGGCGTCGCCAACAGCGATGGTCAGCGTCTCGGAGTTTCGCAACCAGACGCGGCCGCCCCCCACCGTCGCAACGGTCAGGACCAGGGTCAGCAGCGCAAATAGCAGCACCTGCCGGCGGTTGCTCTTGACAACCTGCGAGCGTGGGAGGGGCGGCGGCGCCGGCGGCGTTGGGATCTCAGCGCTCATGGCTCTTACCCAATGTCAGGTTTAGTCGGGCCGCGGCGGCGGCATCGCGGGCTCGTCCGGCGGGATAGCAAATGCCTAAAAAAGAACGACAATTTTTGCGAGTGGGATGATATCCGCAGCGCCTCGCGAATTGCAAATTGCCGGCGCCGGTAACCTTACTGGCTGGCCCGAGCCCATGGAGGCGCTATCGCCGTTCGGCCACACCTTCGTTTTTTCCGGTTCCTTGCAGGTGCAATCCAGCGCGGGAGATGTCATAAAAGGTCAATGCCGGGTCGATTTGGCCAGGTTTCTGCGGAAGTTGCGCTGAACGCCTCGTTATCCCCGTGCGTTCTAGGTCCGAGCCAGCGAGGGCGTCAGCTTTGTTGTTTCCCCCCATGTCGTCATCGGTGCCGGTTGGTCTGTTGATCGGCTGGATGCTGCTTTTGACCGTCAAGCACGTCATAGCGGATTTCCTCCTGCAGAATTCCTGGATGGCCCAGGGCAAGGACCAAAAGAAAGGCTGGGCGTTGCCGCTCCTGGTGCATTGCCTGATACACCTTGCGGTTGCGCTCCTGTTCATCCTGATCGTCGCGCCGCGATTCTGGTTCGTTGCCTTTATCGATTTCGCGATCCACATCACCATCGATCGCGCCAAGGGCCTTTGCGTCTCGACTTTCAACGTGACGATGGAGCATCAATGGTTCTGGTGGCTGATCGGCATCGACCAGGCGCTGCACCATCTCACCGGCTTTGGCCTGTCGATCTTCATGGCGGCGAATTAAACTCGCGGGCACTGGCGCTGGCATTGCGGAAAAATACGTCGAGGCCGTTGCGCCCGACCTGTCGTTCCAGGAGGGTCCAGCCCAACTTTTCGTAAAAGCCCGACATTCGCGGCCGCGCGCAGAGATGGGTGCGCACAATCCCAAGTGCGAAGCAATCCTCTACGGCGCGCTCCACCAGCGCAGCACCGACGCCGTGGCCTCGTGCCTTTTCCTCGACCCACACCGCCGCCACCCACGGCGTCAATTTCGGCCGCTCCGCGAGGTCGGAGGCGATCACCGAAGCGGTACCCAGAAATGCTCCGCCGTCATGGGCAACCAGCGCGAACGGGATTGGTGCCTCGCTCATGTTTTCGCGCAGGCGGCCGGAGATAGAGTCGAGCGAAGCGCCTTCCGCTTCCCACCAGGCCTGCCAGATCCGGCTCGCGACGGTGTCGAAAAATTCCGGGCACTGGCGCAGGTCGGAGATAGTGAAAGCAACAGACATTGATTTGCGCCCTGCGCCATCGCGCTCATGTTGACTTCAATCTTTGGAGGCCGAAACACCCATGACAGAACAACCGCTGACGAAGAAGACCGTCGATGTGCATGGCTCCCGCATGGCTTATCACGAGCGCGGCTCCGGCGCGCCGGTCGTCTTCCTGCACGGCAATCCCACCTCGTCCTATCTCTGGCGCGACGTCATCGGCGAACTGGACGGGCTCGGCCGGTTGATCGCGCCGGACCTGATCGGCATGGGCGATTCCGCCAAATTAGCCGATCCCGGCCCGGATACCTATCGTTTCACCACCCATCGCAAATATCTCGCAGGCTTCCTCGATGCGGTGATCGGCGCCAGCGAGCCCATTACGTTCGTGGTCCATGATTGGGGTTCGGCGCTGGGATTTGACTGGGCCAACCACCACCGCGATCGCGTTCGCGGCATCGCCTATATGGAAGCGATCGTGCGCCCGGTGGCGCGCTGGGAGGAATGGAGCGCGGCCGCGACGCCGATCTTCCAGGGTTTTCGCTCCGACAAGGGCGAGAGCATGATCCTCGACCGCAACATGTTCGTGGAGCGGGTGCTGCCGGGTTCGGTGCTGCGCAAGCTGACGGAGGCCGAGATGGCGGAATATCGCAAGCCCTTTTCGAAGCGCGAGGACCGCTGGCCGACCTTGACGTGGCCGCGCCAGATCCCGATCGCTGGCGAGCCCGCTGACGTGGCGCAGATCGTATCCGAGTATGCGCAGTGGCTGGCCGAGAGCGAGATTCCGAAACTGTTCGTCAATGCCGAGCCTGGCGCGATCTTGATCGGACGCGTCAGGGATTTCTGCCGGAGTTTTGAAAACCAAACCGAGGTGACGGTTGCGGGGTCGCATTTCATCCAGGAGGATTCCGGTGCCGCCATTGGCCAAGCGATCGCGGCGTGGATGAAAGCCCATTCGCTCTGAGCGATCGCGGCGGCTCTGATTCGCGAGCCTTCGCGCAAGTCCTCCGTGCGACTACCGGCTTCCGTGGTTAACTCTTCGTTAGATAATTGCATTGCATCTTCGCAAGCAGGGGGAACTGCGATGTTTTCAAGCCGCGACGCCTACGACAACGATTTCTGCCCGGTGCGGGACGAACTGCTTGGCGAAATGTACCGCGCCAGCGCGCAGGGCTTGCCGAGGTTGGTGGAGAGCGTCGCTTCCGATGTCCGCGCGATGCTGGCGCTGTTCTGCTATCGCCGCAGCCACCTTTATTCGCTCGCGCTCGCGATTGCCGCAAGCTGCAGCGAGCGCGACCTGATCCAGTTGGGCGGCCGCGTCGGCTCTACCCTTTACGCGCTGTCGCGTGAACCGGCGGCGCGTTCGGCGCCGTCATTATCCTACGGCAACCGCAAGCCGATCACGCTCTCGACCAAGCCGCTTTCTACCTTTTCGCCGATCGAGGACGAACTCGACGACGAAGATGTGGCGCAAGCCGTGACGGCTTAGGCGCCGAATCCGCTGAGGGCGGGCAGGCCGTGCTTCTTCCGCGTCATTGCGCATTCGGCATCGCCGGGCATGCAGGTCCGGCAAACCTCCGGCCGTATGGCATAGATCCCGCATGAGGTTGCGATCCCGACCTTGCCTTGCAACGCCGCGCAACGTTCGCCCTCGCAGCGCATGCCCGACAGCTTTTCGTTAACGAGATCGGCTGGAATGCGATCGAGCGCTGCATCGTCCTCGGTGGTGAAGCGCGGCCAGTTCGACGAATAAGCGCAACAGGCGCCGCAAGCCTGGCAGGGGCTTTCCGCCACAACGGATGGATCGTTTG
>VAZG01000299.1 GCA_005885285.1 Alphaproteobacteria bacterium
AAGGGCTATTCAAGGGAATGCGGTGCGCCTGCTTCGACAGGCAATGCCGCGGCTGCCCCCGCAACTGTAAGCGGCGAGCCGACGACCATGAATGCCACTGGGATCAATTGTCCTGGGAAGGTGGTCCGAGGTAGCGACCCGCGAGCCAGGAAACCTGCTACCGGTCATGGTCATGCGCGAACGCGTCGGGCGGGGTGCTCCGAGGCGTTGTGAGAGTCGATATGTCTGCCGCATCAGGGGCGAAAGGCAGACAGCGCGGCTAACGTGCTTGGCGATTTGGACGTTCGCCGTCGAGCGCAACCCGTGCCTAATCTCGAAATCCGTGAATTTCGCTTGCCGTCGCGCGGCTGCTTGCATCCGGCTGATCCGATCACTGCGAAACAACGCCGGTCGCCAGGCTCGGCGCTACGGCTGAGCCTGCTTGGTCTGTTGCTGATGGCTGCGAAAGAGCCAGCATCGGCGCAAACGATCGCTCCGGCCGGACCGCAGGCGATACTTCCGCCGGTGATGATTTCGCCGCCGCCCAAGCCGAAACGCGCATCCCATCGCGGCCTGCAGTCAGAAGGCACGCCGAAGCAAGCACGACGGGCTGTCTCAAGAACCGCGCCACCAGCGACCGCCAACGGCGAACCTGCGCAAACGCCGCTCAATACCGATGTCGTCGCGACCAGCGCCAGCCGGCTCGGCCTCACCGTTCGCGAGACGCCCGCGACCGTCGAAATCGTCGACCAGCGAACGATACGGGAGCAGGGCTATAGAACCACCACCGACACCGCGCAAGGTGCGGTCGGCGTGCTGTCCGGCGATGCGGCCGGCGCGCCGGCCGGCTTTTCCATGCGCGGCTTCACCTTTGGCGAGGTGAACGTGCTCTACAATGGAATCTCGATCGGCCCTCAGAGCATCACCTCGCGGGTCATGGACACCAGCAATCTCGACCGCGTCGAGTTTCTCAAGGGTCCTTCATCGTTGATGTCCGGACTTGATGCGATCGGCGGATCGGTCAACTACGTGACGCGGCAGCCGACCGCCGGGGCGATCAAGAACGACCTCGACACCTCGATCGATTCGCTAGGGACCTACCGCACCCATTTCGGCTCCGGCGGCGGCACGGCCGTGCAGGGGCTGGATTACCGTGTCGACATCAGCCAATCGAAGATCAACAGCTTCATCGATGGCGACTATCAGAACCTGACGAACTTCTCGACGCAACTGAACTACCGGCTGACCGACACGTTCAAGCTGTGGGGAGCCGTCGAGTACAAGAAAGACGAGGGGCACGCTTATTGGGGCACGCCGCTGGTGCCGACCGCGTTTTCGGGACCCAATGCCAAGGTCGGCGTCGTTTCCGGCACCGCTGTCAACACCTTCGATGGCTCGATCCTCGGGCCATTGACAGTGGACTCGCGCACCCTGAAGATGAATTACAATGTCGCCGACAATTCCACCGGCGCCCACGAATTGTGGGTGCGTGGCGGATTCGAATGGGCGCTCGCAAATAACATCACGATCAAGAACCAGGTCTACGACTACGGCGCCAGGCGCTACTGGTATGACAGCGAGACCTACGCCTTCAACCTTGGAACCTCGACCATCGATCGCGATCGGTTTTTCGTCACGCACAAGCAGCATGTTAGCGGCGACAATGCCGATCTGGTCTGGGACAGCTCGTTTTTCGGCCTGGAAAATCGTTTCGCCGCGCAAATGCAGGTGAGCCGGAACGATATCCAGTTTGCCCAGGAGGGAAATCCGAACGTTTTCCCGGCTGATACGGTTGCCGTGCTCAATCCGGATCCCGGACTTTATGGTGTGCCGCAGCCAAACATTCGCAACAGCCGTCTCGACACCCTTGCCGGGTCGATCGAAGACCGTCTCAAACTGACGCCAATGCTGGCCCTGATCGGCGGCGTCCGGGTCGAGGACATCACGCTCGCGCGGAACGGCATCAATTTCGATGGCACGATCCCGGCGGGCCAGCCCTTCACCACGACGTGGACGCCGACATCGTATCGCGCGGCCTACACTTTTGAGCCGGTTCGCGGCCTGATCTTCTATAGCATGTACGCCACTGCGTTCGATCCGGCGGCCGCCGGCATTTTCTCGATATCTCCGGGAGCATCGCTGCAGCTCACGAGTTCCCGCATCTACGAGACTGGGGTCAAGCAGTTGTTCTGGGACGGCAAGGCGGAGTGGACGCTCGCAGCCTACGATCTCGGGCGGCAAAATGTGTATGTGCGGATCAACGACACAACATTCACCTTGGCCGGCGAAGTCAGAACCAGGGGCGTCGAATTCGCAGGCGCGCTGCGTCCGCTCGAAAGCGTCAAGCTCTGGGCCAACATCGCGTTCACGAATGCCGAGTATGCCAATTTTAATTTCGAGGGCAGTTCGTGGAGCGGCAACACGCCGTCGAACGTCGCGCCGGCGATCATCAATGCCGGCGCCTCCTATCGCTTCAGCAACGGGCACTGGCCGGTCGAGATCGGCGGCTCGGTGCGTCATGTCGCAAGCCGTTTCCTGTTCGAGGACGATGCCACCACCATGGAAGCCTACACCACCGGTGATGTCTATGCGTTCGTCGATATCCCCGGCAGCGATACGCCGTGGCAGGGCCTCGACAAGATGCGCATCATGTTCCGCGTGCGCAACGTGGCCGATAGGGTATACGCCCCCTGGTCCGATCCCGGCTATCCGGACCAGGTGTATCTTGGCGCGCCGCGGACCTACGAGCTCTCCGCATCCGCCAAGTGGTGAAAGTAAGGATCGAATGCGCGTCTTCGTCGTGCTGCATCGCTGGTGGGGCGTCGCGTTCTGCCTGCTGTTCGCGGCGTGGTTCGCCTCGGGAATCGTGATGCATTTTGTGCCGTTCCCGGCACGCAGCGAAGCGGACCGGTTTGCCGGCCTGGTCGCGATTGACCGCGATCAGGTGGCGCGCGGGCCGGCGGAGGCCGTTGCGGTGAGCGGCATCCGCGATGCTTTACGGGTGCGGCTTGTTGGGCGCAGCGACGGGCCGATCTATCTGATCTCGGGAGCTTCGGCCGCTATTGCGCTGCGCGCTTTCGATCTCGGCAACGCCAGGCTCGCTTCGGATCAAGCGGCGCTCGATATCGCAGCGGTCTACGCGCGCTCGCGCGGGCTCGACGCGTCAGGGGCGAGCGTTACACGGCTTATTTCCTACGATCAATGGACCGTAGCCGGAGAATTCGACGGCGACCGCCCGCTCTATCGCATCGCGCTCAACGACGACGCTGGCAGCGAGCTTTATTTGTCCTCGATGAGCGGCGACGTTGTTCTCGTCACCACGCGAACGGCACGCGTACTGGGTTATTTCGGCAGCGTCGTGCACTGGCTTTATCCGACAGCCTTGCGGCACCATCAGCGGATATGGAGCGCGATGATGTGGTGGCTTTCGCTGCTGGGCACCATCGGCGCGAGTTTTGGCGTTGCCATCGGCCTCGTCAGACTGATCACCACGAATCGGCGCGGAGGGCCGGCCTATCGCGGCTTGCAGTCCTGGCACTACCGCCTGGGCCTGGTCTTCGCGCCTTTCATCCTGGGTTGGATTTTCAGCGGTTTCTCATCGATGGATGACGGCCGATTGTTTTCCGCCAATGCACCGCCCGCCGTCGCACTTACGCTGGCGGGCGCTTCGCCATGGGACCACCTGCCAGCGGCTGAGATGCTTCGCGTGGCCAGCGCGTCGCGGGAAATCGAATGGTTTGCGTTCGCCGGACAGATCTACCGCCGGGACCGCGCCGCTCCCGAGGAGCAACAGCTGTCTTTGGTCGTGCCCGAAACAGACGCAATCTCAGGCCCTCGCGCGTTTCTTGCGGAGGACGAGATCGACTCCGCCGCGAACCTGTTTGGCCGCAATTGCGGGCATGCCTTCGCGGTCGGCGCCAGTGACGCCTATCGCGCGAAACCTGCGCTGCCGGATGCACCGGTGTTTCGCATCGCCTGCGGCGACACCTGGCATGAAATCGATGGCGCGTCAGGTGCGCTGTTGAGCCGGCTCGATCGATCGCGCCGCGCTTATCGCTGGCTTTTTAGCGGACTACACACGCTCGACTTCCCGCCGCTGCAATCCCGCCCGCTGCTGCGCACGATTATCATCGTCACGTTCTGCTTATGCGGCTTGGCCTTCAGTCTCACAGGCGCTGTGCTCGCCGCGCGAAGGCTGCGCGCAAGCGCTGGGGATCTTTTCGAGGAAAACGATGCCGCAAGAGGTCGAGCGCCGTGATCTATTCGATCTCACTAAACGTCCGCTCCATCAGGCAATAAAAAAGCCCGAACCTTTTCAGGCGGGGCTTCGGTTCAAGATGATGCGATCGTTCGACTACGCGCGCACGGCTCCCGAAGCCCAGGAAGGCTTTCCGGTTTTCGTGATCTGTTTCGCGCACCTCATCATGGCGGCGGACCATATTGGCGGCGCCGATCGCCGTCAACGGCCTTTGCGAGGCATTATCGGCTTCAACGAGGTTGAATTTGACGTCAGGATCACGCCATAAGCGCTTCCCATGAGCCTGCCCAACCATTTCGAACTGCTTGCAACCGACGGCGAGGCCCGCGCCGGCCGCCTCACGACGCCGCATGGCGTGGTGCGAACGCCGGCTTTCATGCCGGTCGGCACCGCCGGCGCGATGAAGGGCATGCATTGGCGCGAGGTGCGCGACGCCGGCACCGATATCGTGCTCGGCAACACCTACCATCTGATGCTGCGGCCGGGCGCTGAGCGCATCGCAGCGCTCGGCGGCCTGCAAACCTTTACGGGCTGGAACGGACCCATGCTGACCGATTCCGGCGGCTTCCAGGTGATGTCGCTGGCCGAATTGCGCAAGCTGAGCGAGAACGCCGTCACGTTCCGCTCGCATATCGACGGCGTCAAACTCGAGCTGTCGCCGGAGCGTTCGATCGAGGTACAGCTTCTGCTCGGCTCCGATATCGCCATGCAGCTTGACGAATGCGTGCGGCTGCCGGCGGAGCGCAGCGATATCGAACGGGCGATGCAACTCTCCTTGCGGTGGGCGGAGCGCTCAAAGCGTGCATTCGATGCCGCTCCTGCCGGTTTCATGCTGGTCGGGATCGTGCAAGGCGGCGATGTGCCCGAACTGCGCCACGCCAGCGCGCGCGGGCTGGTCGAGATCAGCTTTCACGGCTACGCGATCGGCGGACTTGCGGTCGGCGAGCCGCAATCGGTGATGCTTGCGATGATCGAGGAGGTCGCGCCAATCCTGCCGAGAGATCGCCCGCGCTACCTGATGGGCGTCGGCACGCCCGCGGACATCCTGGAGGCGGTCGCGCGCGGCATCGATATGTTCGATTGCGTGATGCCGACCCGCAACGGACGCCACGGCATGGCATTCACGCGGTTCGGCCAGGTCAATTTGCGCAACGCCCGCCACGCCGACGATCCGCGGCCGCTCGACGAAGAAAGCGCATGGCCGTCGACGCGCGGCTGTTCGCGCGCCTACCTGCATCACCTCGTCAAGTCAGGAGAGACGCTGGGCGCCATGCTGCTGTCCGAAATCAATATCGCGTATTACCAGCGCCTGATGGGTGACATCAGGGACGCCATTTCAGCGGGAACATTCGAGAGCTTCCGCGACCAAACGCGCGCCGATTGGGCGAAGGGCGACATCGCACCGCGTTAAATGCCGTCAAATCTCAATTGCAGGCAAATCGCTTGAGCGCGTGCTTGGTTACAAATCCATAACCGCAGGTGTCGCAGGTCCAGAGATAGCTGATGACGTTGTCGTGCAGGTAGGCGGACGCTTCCGCGGCCACCATGGAGTCCGCACACACCGGGCACGTCGGCAAATCACTTCCACGCGGGTCGGGGTTAGACGCGACGGTCGACAAGACTTCAGCAACTGCTGGCATCGTGACCTCCTTTGCGGTCTGACCTTGGCTCACCGGATTTTGGGCTGACTGGATTTGAGCTTAGCGCTCGGTGAGATTTCTACACCGCTTTCTTTGACGATGTGGCAACACAAATGCGTTGGTTTTAGGTTATTGGGCTTCAATTCGGTTTTGCAACGCAGCGAACCTGTTCGTCGCCGGATTCTGACTTGCACATCGCCACAAGCTGTCCCTAATTGCAGAAGACCTTGGCATTTCAAATACCTTCGCATTTCAATCACATTGTCGCCAAACGGGAGTTCGTCATGGATGCATCGCCAGTCACGACCGCAGTGCACCGTCCCGGCCGCGGCCGGGTGTTCGACTCCATTGTGGAGGCGATCGGCGACACGCCGATCGTGCGCCTGCGCAAACTGCCGCAAGCGCACGGCGTCAACGCGACCATCCTTGCCAAGCTGGAATATTTCAATCCGGCGGCCAGCGTGAAGGACCGCATCGGCGCTGCGATGGTCGTTGCAATGGAAAAGGCCGGCGTGATCAATGCCGATACCGTGCTGATCGAGCCGACCTCGGGCAATACCGGGATCGCGCTCGCTTTCGTGGCGGCGTCGCGCGGTTACAGGCTGAAGCTGGTGATGCCGGAATCGATGTCGATCGAGCGACGCAAGATGCTGGCCTTTCTCGGCGCCGAGATCGTGCTGACGCCGGCAGCGCAAGGTATGAAGGGCTCGATCGCGACCGCGGAGGAACTGGTGCGCACGACGCCGAATGCCGTGATGCCACAGCAATTCAAGAACCTGGCCAACCCGGAAATCCATCGCCGCACCACGGCGGAGGAAATCTGGAACGACACCGGCGGCACCATCGACATCTTTGTCGCCGGCGTCGGCACCGGCGGCACCATCACCGGCGTCGGACAAGTGCTCAAGCCGCGCAAGCCGTCGCTCAAGGTCGTCGCCGTGGAGCCCGAGGAAAGTTCGGTATTGTCGGGCGGGCAGCATTCGCCGCACAAAATCCAGGGCATCGGCGCGGGTTTCATTCCCGATATCCTGGATCGCTCCGTGATCGACGAGATCGTCAAGATCAATAGCGCGACCGCAATTGAACACACGCGCGCCCTGGCACGCAATGAGGGCATTCCCGGCGGCATTTCTTCGGGTGCTGCGATCGCGGCGGCGTTGCAGATCGGCAAGCGGCCGGAAAGCGCCGGCAAGACCATTCTCGCCATCGTGCCGTCATTCTCGGAACGCTACCTTTCGACCGCGCTGTTTGAAGGAATTTAACCGTGGCTGATCAACCGAGACGACCCAGAACTCTAAGCGACGCGCGCACCGAAGCGGAAGCGGCGTTCAAGCGGACCACGGCGAAAGTGGCCGAAGCACCAGTCAGGAAGGCGGCCCTTCCGGGCGTCAGGGAACTCGTTTCGCTGCGCATCGACCAGGACGTCCTCGAATATTTTCGGGAGGGCGGACCAGGCTGGCAGGACCGCATCAACGAGGCCTTGCGAAAAGCCGCCGGAAAATAACTCGGACAGCGGGGAGATCCCGGCGGAGGCAAAGCCCGGCAATTCGCCGGGCTTTTCTGTTGGTCGAGACCTTAACCTTAGAGCGTGATGACTTTTCTTCGAATCGTCATCCCGCTTTGCTCTATCTTTTTGTTTGAGCATGATCTTTTCGGAAAACCGGTGCCCACTTTTCCGGATCATGCTCCAGCGGATCGAGATGATCAGTGTCGGAGCATGCCGCCCATCATCCCGCCGACCAATCCGCCCATGAAAGCACCGGGATTGCCGCCGCCGCCGCCACCGCCACCGCCACCGCCACTGCTCCGACGGCCACCGCCGCCGCTGCTATGACGGCGGGCCGGATGATCGTCGGAATCATCGCTGGAACTGGTTGTCGTGGCTGCGACGATCTCGGAGAGCAGCGCCTTGTGCTGGAGCTTGTTGAAGTAGCCTGTGGTGGGATAGCCGCGCGCGGCCTGCCAGCGCTTGATCACGGTGCGGGTATCCTCGTCGAACTTGCCGCTGACCTTGGTGTCAAAGCCAAGGCCGGTGAGGCGGCGCTGCACGTCGCGGCGCAGGCCCTTGTCCAGTCCGATCTGGTCTTCGGTAACCTGGTTGGACTCCTCGGTGAACGTGGCGGGATCGACACCGGAGGAAATGTTGCGCGTGGTGGTCGACGGGCCGTTCTCGATGGCCGCGATCCTGGCCAGCGCCAGCGACTTGAACTGGCCGTTGGGATAGCTCGACAGGTAAGCGTCGAGCTCTTCCCGCTTGTTGGATTCCTTGACCGAGCGCCAGAACTCGAGCTCGACGTCGGTGCCTGGTGAGCTCGAAGCGACCGCGGCGGGCACCGAGCCCGTAGCGGCAGGCGCGGTCGCGTTGGGTGCGGGCGCCGGGGCAGGATTGAGGTACACCGAGCCGATCAGGTTGGTGTGGCCCCAGGGCAGCTGGCCCTTGTTGGTCTCTTCGTTGACCTGGGCGCGGACCTCGGTCATCGCCTGCTGGATCTCGACGCCGGGCGTGGTGATGTGAGCGATGAGGGCGCGGGTGAATGGACTGTTGGTGCCTTCCTGGCCATCAAGCGCGGTCTGTCCGGGACCGGTGGCGAAGGCGATCAGCGTGCCTTCGCCGGATTTCATCTCGGCAAGGCCGGTTTGCACCGAGACGCTGCGGGTTGACGCATTCGATTTGATCTTTGCGGCAAACGGGTTGTCGCGGCAGGCATCGAGGAAGACCAGCTTGACCTTGGCATCGCTCATGGTCTGGTCGAGCGTCAGGTCGATGTTGATCGCCGCACCCAGCTTGACGTCCATTTCCGATTTGATGTCGGCATCGATGGGCAACAAATAATTGGAGCCGCTGATGGCGATGCCGTGACCGGCATAGAAGAACACGGCGACATCGGCACCTTGCGCCTTCTTGCCGAAGTCGAGCAACTTCTCGGTCATCTTGTCGCGGGTGAGGTTGGTGCCCTCGACGACGTCGAAGCCGACATTGCGCAGCACGCCTGCCATCGCCTTGGCATCGATCGGCGGGTTCGGAAGCTGCGCCACGTTTTTATAGGCGCCGTTACCGACGACGAAGGCTACACGCTTCTCGGCGTGTGCGGAGACCGCGGTAAACAACATGCAAATCAGCGAAAGAATGACGGAGAGGTGGCGCATCGGAAATCCCCTGTCGGAATCGATTTTTTGGAATGAAACGCTTGGCACCAGTTTACACGAAAGAACCACATTTCGTGCGACAAAAAATCAGGCCATGCCCAATTCTTCGCAAGCAGAACCAGACAAGCACAATCAAACGCTGGCCTGACGCTATCCGATTGGGCGGTGGCTATTGCGTGATTTAGATCACAAGTTTTTCGCCGACGACCGATTGGGCAACAAATGAAGGATGGGCACGGCCGCCGTAAAGCCGCGCTTCAGCTTGCCGCGCGGGCGGGGACCGGACTGCCCGCTTTCAAATTCAAGAGGTTACCGGTCAGGATCAAGGCAGCGCCGAGCAGCGTGAACGTGTCCAGCCGTTCGCCATAGATCAACCAGCCGGCGGTCGCGGTCAGGGGGACCCGCAGGAAGTCCATCGGCACGACGACGGTGGCATCTGCGTAGCGCATCGCATTTGCCAGGCAGTAATGAGAAAACGTGCCGCATACGGCGATCACCGCCATCCAACCCCACGCATAGGCTGACGGCCACACCCAGAGATAGAGCGTCGGAAAAAATCCGGCTGTCGACTGCACCACCAGCATCCAGAAGATGATCGCCAGCGCGCTTTCGGTGCGGGTCAGGGATTTGACGAGCGCCATGGAAATGCCAAAGCCGAGCGCGGCGCCAAGCGCGATCAATTGGCCCGGATTGACCTCGCCGGTCGCGGGCCGAACGATGACGATAACGCCGACGATGCCGAGCAAGATCGCGGTGATCTTCCAGACCGTCATGCGCTCGCCAAGAAAGGCCGCGGCCAGGATCGCGGTCCAGATCGGCATGGTGAATTCGATCGCTACGACCTGGCCGATCGGGATCAAGGTCAGCGCGAAGAACCATCCGAGCTGCGCGCCATAGTGGATCAGGTTGCGCGCGATGTGTTGGCGCAGCCGCGATGTCTTTAGCGTGGCGAAACCGCCATGACGCCGGATTATCGGGTACAATAGCAAGAAGCCGAGGACCGAGCGCACCTCCATGATCTGGAATACGTTCAGTTCGCGCGTACTCTCGCGCCCGGCAACCGCCATGACCAGCATCAGCGAAAGCCAGCCCGCCATCCATAGCGCCGCCATCGATTTGGAAGGTGTTCGGTCCATCGGCGCAGGAGAGGTGAGGCGGGTTTTTTGATGGGGAGGGCAGGCCGGTATCGGCGACCTCGACGCGATTTGCAACGCGCAAATCTGCCGACGCAGCGATGCGGACATCAACTTCGCTGTGCTAAGGATCGGCTCGTCATTCCGGGTCTGATCCTCGGGACCATCCCGGAATGACGACGGAATCGGGAGGACTGGCTCATGCGTAACTTGCAACCGGCCGAGTGGTCGAAACCGCGCGGCTTTTCGCATGGCGTCGAATTCAACGGTCCCGGCCGATGGGTCGTGCTGGCGGGGCAGACCGGCGGCGACGAGAAGGGCGGCTATCCGTCCGACATGGCAGCTCAGGTCGGCGCCGCGCTGCGGCGGATCATCAAGCTCTTGGCGGAAGCGGGCGCCGGTCCCGCGCACATCGTGCGCCTCACCTGGTATCTAACCAGCCGCAGCGAATACGAAGCGGCCGGCGCCGGCATCGGTGCCGCCTGGAAGGAGACGCTCGGTCGAAATTTTCCGCCG
>VAZG01000300.1 GCA_005885285.1 Alphaproteobacteria bacterium
CGGTACGTTCAAAAGCGCCTGCCCCCTCTGTCGTTCGCCTGAAGCGGCGACCTTTTGATCCGGGACCGGGAGTTCGAATCCACCTCCCTCCAGCGGGGAGTCTACTGCAAACCTGACTATTCACAGGTTTACGGCGCTGTCCTCGGGTCGGATCGGATCGGCCCGCGGCTTTGGCCGACAGCCCGCTCCCAGAACTCAGAAGGAAGCCGGCAACTGGGCGGTTGGCGCAAGCCCTCGCTGCGGGCCAAGCGGCGGCTGTCCCCCCTCACTGTTCCTTAACCGGGCACCACGTTCGAAACCCCACGTAACGGCCAGAACACCGATGCGGTAGCGACCGACGAGCGGCGGTGATGCGGGGGGTGCCGCGATCATCTGGAAAACCTCCCTCCCTGTGAAGGTAACAAGCGCACCCCGCCAGCGCGCTGAACCCGAGCTCGACCAGGTAGATCGGCAGCAGCAACGCGACAAAGCCATCGCCAAACGCCCGCACGCCACGCGCCGTCAATATCCGCAGCGCATCGGCCGACGCTCCGGGAGGCATCGGCCGCCACCACTCGTCACCGCTCGCCCATCGTCCTCGCATCAATGGACTCCGTGCAGCGTCGTCGCGACGAGGCGAGACAAAATATCCGACCCCTTTGTCACGCCGAAGGCGAAGGTCACCCCGGCGCGAATCTCACCCACGGTGTGGTCATTGATGAACGCCCCAACCCTCAGGCACCACGCTTCTTTGTACTAGGGTTCTCGCAATCGACCTTCACTGCCTCGACCTCTTGCGTCTCAATATATCGCTCGGCATCCAGATCAAAATTCATCTTTCCAGCTTTGCACGTGCCCTGTAAAATCTGAGCTGCTTGGACAGCGTTTTGGGTAATTAAATTTGCGTTGGCGTCAGAGATATAAAAGGTATCCCGCATGTATTTGTAGAGCGGACCCTTTGTTTCGAAGTCATTTGCCAAGCGCACCAGTTGCCGATAAGTGACGGCGTTTAGATGATGTATTTTCGACAGAAGGCCAAACTTCTGTGTAAAATTTGCGTATCTTCTTCCCCCTGCGTCATTGTCATTAAGCTGGGTTTTTTGAATCAAATATCGCTTGGCACTCCCCTCCACCTCATCGGGCGCCTGAATCGAACTCATACCGGGGCGACTGACCTTTGCCTCGATGTGCCGAGATCTTAACTGACCTTCTCCGTCCACGTAGTACCAGACCCAAATATGATCGATATTTCCTGGACGGTCCTGCTGACTGAAAATATGGTCCAGAATGAGTATCTCCGATAGTTCTTGCATCCAGAACATCATCTGCTCATTGGATACACTTGGGCCCAACGCCCTCCCGACGACAGAATCTTTCTTGCTCACAGCTATCCCGAGAGGCGCTGCATCCGGCATCCTCGTCTCGCTTGCGAGAGCGATGAAGGCGGGCGTTTTTTGGAGGAAGGCATACTGCTGCGTGTACCCCTTACCTGATATGTTGCCGTTGAATTCCGCGCCATACCTCTCCCCTCGGTTTTTCAGCATCACCCCATAAAACAGGCCATTTTGGGGATCTTCATAATAGAACTCATCGACAGGCACGTATCCGAGAGGATTCTTTTCTGCAGAGTTGATGACATTCCACCCTGCCGCGATCATCTTTCCCTGAGCGATCGCGGGACCTTTACTGGCGACACGATGAAGATGTTCCTGGCGGTCCATGGTCCTCATTACGGCTACCGGTACATCGACAATCGCATTCAGATATCTGGAAAAATGGTAGTAGAGTGCTGACGCCTGCGCGTAAGTCGCGCTCGTGCTCTGATGAAATTGCCCATTAACCGACTGTTTAAAAGAAGCTAGTTTGTCAACGCCGGCAACCGTATCTTTCAGAGCCCGCTGCCGCGGACAATATGTTGACTCAAACGCATCCGGATTGCCGTTGTATTTGGATTCGCGAATGCCGTAAACAATGGTTCCCGGGCTCGTGCTCCAGGTTTTAGGGCACAGCCCGATCCCTTTATCCTCAAATGAAACCCCGCAAAGCTCCTGCTCCTTCTTGGCGTCGTTCTCGCGATACGTGGCCCCGGAATCTGCTGGGAAGTGGTCGAGCATGAAACATTTCTGTCTGCCAAAGCTAGTGGCGGTTCCCTGAAACTGCGCAGCGAAGGGACTCCCAGTGAGCAACAGCAGGCACCAAAAACATTGCCAGAGAAGGCGAGGTGGATGGAAAATTGGCAGCTGGATGAATGACATCGGAGGCTCCCGGCTAGATGTTTCCGTTTCACCAGTGTTGTGGGTCGATCTCCACAGTCTAGAATTTCGGACAATACTGCGTTTCTTCCTCGGGTGTCAGGCGAAGAGCCGGATCAGGATGGAAATTGCTGATCTCTTGGATTACCCGGGGATATTGAAGTTTAGGGGCGATTCCAACTTTCCAATACTCGACCGCTGTTTTCCCAGGTATGCCGCAGAATTGCATGAGTGCAGTCGCAGCGACCGCGCCGGTCGCGTGAATCCCATTCCAGCAATGAATGAAGACGGGCGGCGATTTCTGTTTTATCGCATTGTAGATTTGCTGATGAACGGCGGCGCGCCCCCGGCCCTCCCACCCGCGGTAAATGTAGTTAAGTGAGCCCTTCGAGCAGTGGATCGTCGAGGGCCCCGGGAACTGTGTGTTATACAGGTAAATGGCAGTCCCGATGCCGGCATTGCAGAGCGCGTCGAGTTCAGCCTGATTAAGCGGCGCGCGGCCGTTGTTTGCGCCGCCACGATAAAGGACTCCGGGCATCACTTCTCTGTAGTCACGGATGCCGTGAAATTGAGCCCCTGGCTGCATGATCTTTTCCTGCGCAAATGCGCTTGGCGTTACCAGTAAAAACGGGAGACAAACTCGGAAAAGCAGACTTGTCCTCATGGCTCGCAGACCTTCACGATGGGGTTCAAGAGTGAGCGACGCAGTTGTTACATACCCGGTTGAGCAGCCTTTCGAGCTTCAGCCTTTTGTGCAACATCCAGATAAGCCATTGCTGCCTCCTTGGTCGCCGCGCGGAATGCTTCAGTGTCCGTCTTGATGGTGCGGTAGTAGACTGAGGCTTGTGCCTGCCTGCCATGTGCGAGACCCAGCTGGTTCGCATCATATGTCGCGAGTTCGTCCCGAAACTCGATTCTGTTGTTTTTCTTGCTTGTGTACGGCACGTCGATCAAGGACACGTGCTTTTCGCGAACCCAAAACCAACTGTCCCCGGCTAGCTTGACCAGGTCGTACTCTGAGCCGTCGAGACCGGGCCAAAATACGCCGCGTACCTCCTTCAGCCATTGTTCGACAGGCGGCTGAGGTTGGTAGAGGGCGGTCGCCGGCGCCGCGTATTGCTTCAACTCCATAATGCGGCGATGGACGTTTCTGCGTTCGACCAAGATCCAGATGCGCAGCTCGCCGGCACTCCCGCCGCGCTCGACAGGGCGGACTCCAACATCGATGACTTTCTCGGGCGCAAGCAGGGCTTCGATCGTCGAGCGAACGACACGCCCATCGTAAGGCTCGATTTTACCGGCCTCAAATCGGAAGCCGTCCTTTGATGAGTGCTTTTCAGCGTATCGTTCAACCATGTCGTCGTAATCGGACACCGGCATTTCTAGTAGGTCTTTCAGTTTTTTGGGAGGCTCGATTTCCCCGCCGGCGAGCCCCTGCAGATAGGCATCCTGCAAGTAACGTATTTTGATGTCGCCGCCGACCGCCTTGGAAGTGATCACGTAATGAATGAAATCGAGGACGAAGCGCCCGCGTCCAGCGTCGTCAAAATCGATATTAACGTACTTCATCTGCCGCGCTCCGGTACCGGCCCGAAGCGGAAGGATGCCGAAATTGCCCATATGGGGGTCACCTGCGACGATGCCTTCGAATGGCAGATAACGCCTTAGACAGTTCCGGTCCCCCCGATCCTTCATGTATTGCCAATACTGAGGCGCGTTGCTGCGAACCAGCTGCGAAAGGTTTTCGGACTGGTCGATTTCTTTGAAACCATCGAGGATAGCGTTGTCGATCATAGCTGCCTCTCTAGCCTTGTTTGGAAAGTCTCCGTGCACGTAAACCGCTGTCGAGCTTCCGATGAATGACAGTGGTTGCTCATGTCTCCTCTGCTTCCCGCGGCGCACGCTCAAAGCCGCGTGGAAAGGTTACTGCTAGCACGTTACGACCAAAGAGCATGTGAGCTACTTCACACTCCCGCAGGCGCCTGCCGTCCGTATGGCACTGTCTCGTGCTCGCCGGCGGAGTTCTTCCTACGACCGGCACTAACGGCGCCGGAGCCCAGGTGACAGAAGCCCACCGCATCAGCAACATCGGTTCTTCACGTCACTTATTCCGGATAAACCAGTCCGGAACAGTTTCCTCTTTTGCAGTCAAGGCATGAGCGTCGTCCTCAAATACGCTCCTGACTCTGGCAAGAATTGTCTTGCACATTTGGACGTCAGGTTTGTCATCTACGAAATGCGTTTCTTCCGATCCGCCAACTACTACACCGTCCTGGCGAGGAAACAGATATCCATGACCACTATAGAGGTATTGCAATCTAGGCTGCGGCGGCAGGATTACCAATTGTCCTTTGACCGGCTTCACCAGGTTATCTTGCCAGATATCACGCGCGCCGAGCCCTGTACAATTCACGATCAGGTTCTCTTCGAGAGCAGTCACTTCGGCGATGTGCAAAAACTCCTTTTTAATGAACAGGATTCCCGCTGTCACGAGATCTTTCTGTAGTCGGGCCAGAAATATGGGCGGCTCGACCAACAACGTCGAATACGCAAATCCAGAAGATCTGAGATGCCCGAATGGTAAGTGCTGGAAAAATTGTGGTTCACGAATCACATCTCTTGGGACGATGTCAAAATTTGGCGACCTGTGAGATGTATAGTTCAGGCGAGTAGAGACCCCATATCCTTGGCCGAGTTTTGCAGAATGGGTCGCAAATGCCCTTCGCAATATCCTATTAAACTGATGAGTATCGTTGTGTTCTACGAGTGATGGTGCCCATTGCCCGCCTGCGACGTTCGATGTCGTATGAGGTGGAAAAGCTTTAGCGTAAATCGTTACACGCAGGTTTAGCTGCGCCAGCAACGTCGCGGCCGTCAATCCCATCACGCCAGATCCCAAGACGGCGACGCTTTGATTTTGACTGAAACCGCGACTCGAAATGACATCAATTACTTCCTGGGCACAGCCCCAGCTCATTGTTATACCAGCGCCCCCGTGACCATAGTTATGCACCACAAGCTTGTTACCTGAAATCTCTGGCTCGAGCCGATACGATTTCGTCCTATGTGGTCTCAGACCGGCGATAGGAGGATTGGCGTTGGGATCCCAGGAAAAATCGGGGTCCGGCAATGTGGCGCTGTTTGAGTTCGTCACGGTTTGGCTCCTACTGGCACGGGTCGTTGCGGCATGATTGCGTCAGGACCTTAGCGCTCTTCCTTTCAGCCGCTGATTAAGGGCACCTCTCACAAACGAGATTGCTGCATAGGTTCAAGAGTTCTGACGCAACCTCTTTTTGGTCTCGCTACGCTGTAGTGACCCCGGAGAGAGACGCCAACGTCGCTCCAGCCGCGCCCGCCGGCACCCACCATGTACGATCCCCCACGACGCCATCCACTGTGACCCCGCGATCGGATTGATAAGCGCGCACGGCAGCTTCGGTTCTGTGACCAAGCACGCCATCAATCGGTCCCGGGTCGGCGGCCGGATTTTGTGCTGCGTACGTCTTGAGACCTTTTTGCAGCGCCGATACCGAATTGCCCATAGCACCTACAGACAGGCGCGGCGTATGCGGGTCTGCTGGCAAACTTGACCAGGTTTCAGCTCCAACGATTCCGTCGGTTGTCAATCCCTGGCCCTGTTGAAAATCCTTTACAGCGGCCTCTGTGGCGGCCCCGAACCTGCCATCGATGTGGTCAAAGGCTAGCAACTTGAGTTCAACAAGCAGCCGCTGGAGGCGGAGTACGTCCTGGCCGGTCCCTCCGATACCTAATGTTGGGCCGCGGTTCATTGTCAGGATCTCCTCCCAAAGCTACCCGATAACGGGCGCCTGGCCTCTCGCATGCCGAGAGACATAAGCGTGAAGTGCCCGACCAGGTGTGAACCAGGTCACTTCGGAACCGTTTTTTTGTCTTGCCGAACATACGCCGCATTGCGATCTGGCCGAGCGGAGCGAGTTGCTCGCGCAGAAACTCGCCAAAGGCTCGTCGAGGAGGACCCGGCCAAGCTGTGTGCAACCTGGGGAGCGAGACTTCTCGCCGCGTACGCTTGAACCTGGGCCTGGTTCGCAGCTGACTCGATGCTGGAGGAAGGCGAACGATCAGCCCCGCTAAGACCCTTATCGTTTCACGCGGCACTGACAGTTCGAATCCAGTTTCCTCCAGCAGCCAGTCTGTCTCAGCGGTGAACCCCGAGGCTGTCAGCGAAAAGCCCAGCACTTTGGCGGCGGTCTGCGGGTGGCCGGGGACGTGAGAAGGGGACGCGCAGGCGGCGAACCGGGCCTCCTTCGCCCTTTCTCTCTGACGGGGATTTTCGACTTCCCCGGTTTCCACCACAGCCGCATCTGTACCGTCGAATGGACGATAAGCCTGCGCGGCGCTGCACCAGCAGGCAAACGTGCCCGCCGATGCGATTGCGGCGAGGCCTTCGACCGATTTCACGGTACCGGCCGGAACACCCAAATCACTGCCGGCTCTGTTGACTTCGCCCGCACCGCCACAACGAGCCTGTCCTGCGCACGGCTCATCAGCGAGAGTGGCGCAGGCGGCCCCTGCCGCCATGCTCGCGAGAACGGCCATATCCCGCGTCGGCGCATCTCGTAAGCCATCTCGCGAGTTTCCCGAGCGACGCTCATACCGCTGGCCAAGTGTGAACCATCTCCCGAATGGCCGCTTCTGCCCGCTGCAATTTGCCCTGCCGACAGCACGATCGCCGTCAGGCGGAATGGGGCTGGCTCGGAGCACACCATTTCCGCCTCGCGCATCTGCGCTTCGCGCTTATGATGACGGCCAGAGCACAGCCTACGACAGGGCGGGGAGGCGCAGATGGCGGCGACGGCGGTTGAGGCGTGGGACGAGCGGTGGGCAACGCCGGAGGGTCGCGCCGACTGGCTGGTGCCGCACCCGGCGGTGGCAGGGCTGGTGCCGGTGCTGAAGGCGCGGGGCGCGCAGCATGTGCTGGACCTCGGTTGCGGTGTCGGCCGGCACGCACTGTTCTTCGCCGAGCACGGCTTTGCCGTCGAGGCGATCGACGGTGCCGCGGCCGGCCTCGACTTCGCTTGCCGCGACGCGGCCGCACGCGACCTTCGACTGAGCCTGCGCCAGGCTGATGCCGACACGCTGCCCTTCTCCGACGAGAGTTTCGACTATGTGTTGTCGTGGAACGTCATCTTTCACGGTACGATGGGCGATGTCGGCCGCCGCCTCGCCGAAATCTGGCGCGTCCTGAAGCCCGGCGGGCTCTTCCAGGGTACGATGCTATCGAAGCGCGATGTGCAATTCGGCCGCGGCCGGGCGATCGCCCCCGACACCTTCATCCGCGGCAGCGATCCCAAGGCGCACCCACACTTCTATTGCGACTTGGCCGGCCTTGCCGTGCTCTTCGCCGGCTTTGAGCTTCTGTCGCTGACCCAGGAGGAGCAGCGCCGCCCTGGCTCCTGGCACTGGCACATCCTCGTCGAACGGCGGTGAACGGGGACGGCTGTGCCAGTGCACGCCCGGTCGGGCCGGTACGACGGATCAAGATTCGCTCGGGCGCAGTCATTTTAGGCACCGCGATCGTTTTGTCGCCAGCACTTGCCAGTTGCTCGGCCAGAGATTGCGCTTATTACGGCAGTCCGGACGCCAATACGCGCTGTGTGGTGATCAGCGCGCCGACCACCGGCAGCGGCCAGTAATGTAGCGCCGCGAGGTTCGGGGTCTCGTCGACGACCGATTGCTACTGCGCCGAGCCTTCGCCGATCAGGCCGCCGACCCAGCCGTAGACCGGCGCAAGGAGGTCGCGGCCCTCGGCGTGACTGCATTGGTCGCGGCGGAGTCTGGCGAGGCTCACCGCGGCGGTGAGCCGGTCAAAGCCAGGCCACCTTTGCATTGTGGCAGGCTCGCGCCAAGTTTCGGCGCGAATCAGGTTCGCACGAGGCTCTCTGCTGGAGGGGAGTGGATTCGAACTCGCGGTT
>VAZG01000301.1 GCA_005885285.1 Alphaproteobacteria bacterium
ACATTCCCTGCGCGTTGGTTTTAACGGTTACTCCGCGCTCTCCCCGGTGACCGGGCTCTTTTGCCACCGTCGCCTCGCGGAAAACTTCCGCGAAACTTGACACCAGCGTCGGGGTGCCAGGACCACACGACTTCGCCGTCCGCAACAAACCCTCGCTCGTCCAGCGAGGCCATTGCGTCCACCGCATCCCGCGCTCGACGTTCGTGACGACGCGTACGCCCCTCTTGTGAGTGCAGGACGCGGGAATCAGTGGCGTTGATTTGCCCGACGGCACAAGCGAAATATTTTTCGCGTCAGGACTGGACGACCCAAATCAGCTTGAACAGGCTCATCAAATTCGCGTTTTGGCGCATGCGATTTTGCGCTCTCGAAGGGGCTCGCGCACCGCGCGCAGGGGCAATAGTGGATTGGAATGCCCTCCAATATCTGCGCCCGCGCCCCGGTGATATGATCTTAATCCACTTGCGTTCGAAATTCGTCGCCGCAATCCTGCGAGCGGGTCATTGCGAACACGCTACCAGCAAGGCAAGCAGGACGCCTGCGGACCGACGAAGCACGAGGCCCGGTGTGCCTAGGAGACCGGGCCTCGTGACTTACCCCCCACCCCATGGGGCTGGAAACGGGGCGAAGTGAGTTCAACCAAGGGTAGCGGTCATAATCGAATTCCGACCTGCATCCTACCCGTACGATTACGGTGCAGAAGCTGCGCTTGCATTTGGAGCCGATTAGCCCATCGGGTCAGCGCACGGTGTAACCCGCCTCTCAATCGCCCGATGAACGATGGATCCGCCACCGCTTGCATCACCAGCGATGACGGCTCTGACATCAAGAGCTCCGCAAAGCGACCAGCGAAGACTAAAGCGACGAGCGAAGACTATAGCGTTTCGGCTATGGGCGACGACTGCCGCAGCGCAAGGGACACGGTAATTCGTTTGCAGCGCGACATCGAAGAACGCCTTCATATGACTGTCATCACTTCAAAATTGATTGAAGGCGATGGCGCACCGGTCCGCGGAGCCCCAATTCAGGTGCGGGGCGAGAACCAACTCGAAAGAGCAAACAGGATGAGAGAGTTTTTTAAAGCAGCAACCGCGTCGGTCGCGATTCTGGGCGCGGCGGTCGCTTTCGGCGCGATGACCGCATCTCCAGCAAACGCAGGCGACTTTTGCCGCAGGGACGTCACCGGCCACATGACGGGCTGCGGCTTCGACAACATGGCACAATGCCAGGCGGCATCGTCTGGTCTCGGCGGCGATTGTTTCGCCGATCCGTTCAAGAACAACAACCAGAGTACCCAGAACAACAGCGGGAATGCCCTGAACAGCGGCCGAAATGCTTTTGCCTATCAGCCGAAGTCCTCGCGCACCCGCATCAGGCACGCCCCACCGAACGCCGGATCGCCGGCTAACAGCAACGAGTAACGAGTTTGTGCCGACGGCGTCGGCGCAGATCCGGCACTCATGAGCGGGCCCGCGGCGGATATCTCCGCGCGCGGGCTCGCTGTTATCTCGCCGCGTTGACCGGCCATCATAGCCGCCATGCGGCGGCGCGGGCCTCTTTGTCCATAAGCTTGTTGTCCATCAGCTTGCGCCTTTCAAGCCACGGAGAGATTTGCATTGCTGCCATCCAGGCTTGCAAGCAGGACAAATCTGCTTATCGTCGGCGTAACCGGCGCGGCAACATGATAGAGAGAGCCGAGCTGCCGTGCGTAACCGATGCAACGTGGAGCCCATCATAATCGTCGCCATTGTTGGAACAGCGGTAGCCGGCACGGATTTGTTTGGTAGGCCGCGGAAAATACGTGGCCGGCGTGGTCCCGCCCACAAGCCCCCCAAAAGCCCCCAGGGCGGGGCCGCGCTTTTTTCGATGCCCGGGCAACGAGCGGCGGCGGCTTCGAGCCAGGCAATCGAGTTCGAAACTGTCGAGGACCGCCTTTTGGAGTTGACCGATGCAAGTAAGTGATGTGATGACCGGGGACGTAACCGCGGTTTCTCCGGAATCGAGCGTGCGCGAGGCGGCGCGGAAAATGGATCAATTGAACGTCGGCGCGCTGCCAGTATGCGACGGCAAACACCTGGTCGGGGTCCTTACCGACCGCGACATCGTCGTGCGGTCTACGGCAGTCGGCGCTCTTCCCGACGCGACCCGGGTCGATGAAGTGATGTCGCACGACGTGCGCTGGTGCTTCGAGCACGATGCGGTGGAACAGGTCCAACGCCAGATGGCGGAGATGCAGATCAGGCGGCTGCCGGTGGTGGACGGAGAAAAAAACCTGGTCGGCATCGTAAGCCTGGGCGACCTCGCAGCCGAACACGCATCGGGGGTAGCGGAGACCTTGCGCTCGATTTCCGAGCCCTCCGAACCCGATCGTACCGGCACGCTCGCGACCGCAGGCGGAGCCGAGAGCGCCCAAGGCAGCCGCCGCGCATAGTATCCGTTGGATCGGAAGCATCGAGAGAGGAAGATAGAATGCGCAAGGTTATCGCAGCCGCCGGCTACATCGCCATCGTTTCTGCCGCCGGCCCTGCAGCCGCCCGTGATTACCCCTACTGCTTGCAAGGCCGGGATTACGGCTACCCGGGCTTATGTCAGTTCACCAGCTACGGGCAATGCCAAGCGAGCGCCTCCGGAACTTTTTCATATTGCGGAACGAACCCGCGTTTTGCATACGGATGGCAGCCGCAGCGCCGACGCTCCTATCAGGGCTGGTAGTATTTCGGCAGGATCCGTAGTGAAAGTCCCGTCCGCAGGGACCTACGGGACGGGGCATCGCTTGAGGTCGGCCGATTCGGGCGTACCCCCCATCATTTGCTACTTGCTCGGCGGACGGAGCTCCCCGGCGAGCCAACCCACGGCATCGGTTTTCATCGGGTCCACGGGAAAGGACACTTTCTCGACGCGCTCGCAGGTGCTGCACTCGAACGTCCGCTCCTCAAAGTCCTGTGCGCGGGGGGCGACGCACGCCAATCTCATCCTGCGCTTACACGCAGGACACATCGGTCGCTCCGCCATGAAAAAACTAGCCATCCCAGTTCCCCGTCAGCCACGATAGGTGCGGCGGAAAGTTCTGGTCTGTACGTTAGGCGACTCTCGGACGGAATTTTGTCACGCCACGCCCGTCTGTTGTGCAGCGCCGCCGATGGGCAGCCTGTTGCTGTCTACTCAAGTCCATAGTGGCGGTGGCAGGCCGCGCAAATCCCGTCGAGTTGGTCGCTGACTTCCGAGACGGATTTCAGGTCATGGGCTTCCGCGGCGCGGTAGGCCTTGTCCGCCGCGTCCGCCAGTCTCTTGACATAGCCATTCCAATCGGAATCGCGCGCCCGCTGTGGAATCATCAGCGCGTTGGTGGCCTCCGCCAGCGTCGCCGCACCGCTGACGACCTGCTCCCAGTCGTCGTCGGATTTGGGCGAAAGATCATGTTCACCGTTCTCGTCGATAACGGTTGCGTTGACTTTCCAGATCACCGCGGCGGCCGGAGCAAGGACATGCACCATGAAGGTCTTTGTATCGACATGGGGTTGATACGGCGGCATCGCCACCGCGTCCTCCGAAATCGACGGTGATGCGGCCAGGCAGGTCATGACGGCTGCGATAAGTGTGCCGGAACGGATGCCGATCATCTTAATGAACCTGCATGGTAAATCCGATCCAGCGCCCGCATGCGACCACCGCAACCCACAGCAGAATGGACAATCCGCCGGCGAGCCTTGCGGGAAGCGGCAGCGCCGCCTCGTTTTCCCAGCGCCGCAAATCCTTGGCGCTGATGCCATGGAAGACCACCATGTTCAGGCCCGCCGCGCAGATCAGCAAAACCTTGGCGAGGAAATAGCCGTTCTCAAGATACTTGGTGGCGTTGGAAATGAACAGCAGAAGGCCCGAGGCGGCGGCAACGGCGAACGCGCTCCAGGTCAGCGGCAGGATTGCGTTGGTGATGCGGCCCACGGGCCGGTTGAGCGAGGCGAGCCCAAGCAATCTCAGATCAATCACGAGAATCGAGCCGACTACCAGGCAAATCGAGACCACGTGCACAGATTCAATCAGGGGAAACAGCAGATCGTTCTCGCGGATGTTGTCGGCGAGAGCGCTGTCTTCGAAATACGAAATGAACTCGGAAAGCGTAAGCATCATCCCGCCTGGGTGTAGGCAATCCAGCGTCCGGCAAATAGAATGCCGCACCAGACCAGGATCGAGACGCTGGCCGCGAACCGTCCTGCTATCCGCCGGATCCGAGTGCCGTCCCAAAAACTCGGCGATGACGATGTCGACCGCTGCAGGGCGACCGTCAGCACGATGGCGACGGCAAGCAGCGCCATCTTGAAGTAGAAGGTGGAGTTGAGCAGCGAACGCCTGGGCTCGCCGACGATCAACAGGCTTCCCGTGGTCAAGAGGATGAAGAGGACCGGCCAGATCGTTGGCAGGAAGCGCCGCGTGATTTCGCCTAGCGGCACATCGCGCTCCAGCAGCCGCCAGATCCGAAGATCCACCAGGATCGCGGAGGAAAACACCACCGCGACGCTGAGAATGTGAATGGTCTGAAGGGTCGGAATGATCCAGCCGGCCGCCCGGATGGTCTGGCTCAGCGGCGTCGCCGCCAGCCAATTGCAGAGTTCACTCAAGCCGGCGCCAATCATCGCGTCATTGCTGTTATTGTTGTTCGGAAGGCATCAGGGTGTAACTCAATTCCTGCCCGCTCGGCAGCGTGACTTTCAGCAAGAACCCGCCCGCATTGCCGTCGCGAAGCGGCGCATAGCGGAACACCGCGTGATCGCCGGGCTGCAGCGAACGCTTGGTCCAGCCCGAGCGTGTCAAAACTCCCGGGCTCGAGACTTCGAACACCCACGTCTTCGCCGGCTCGCCATTCTTGGCGTCCCCCTCGATGACGAAGGAGATGTGGGGGTTGGTCCAGTTGACCGCCTTGACGGTCCCTTCCATGGTCTGGGGATGTTCGAGATCGTAAGCGGCATTGGAATGGTGCGCAGCCGCAGTGGCGCCAAAACCCAAAACCAGGCCCATGGCAAGAACGACGATCTTCCGGGACATCCGCATCATCCTCTTTAACTGCATCCCTATTTCGCGACGTGGACCGAACCGTACGGGCCTTGCGGGTTTGGAACGAAGATATCGTTGCCGAACTGGTCCTTGCCGGGAATCAGATCTTCCTGCGCGCATTCGCCTTCCGCAATCTCGTAGTGCCGTTCCGGATAGCGGCGGAAAATGCGCGTCGTTTTCCAGGTTGTCTCCAGGATCTTCGGCGCGGTTATTTCGAGGTCATCGTGAAGAACGTTCGGTTGTGCCAGGTGCAGCCGTTCGAGAATATGCATGTCGCCATTATTGGGTATGCCGACCGCCTCGCTGATCGCGATATAGGCCTGCGGCATGATCGCGGTGGTGTCGACGACCAGTGTTTCGCCCTCCCATCGTCCGATCGAATGGCCGTGCAGCGTCAGATCGGGGTCTTCAGGATGCGGACGGCCATCCGTATAAATTCGCCGCATCCGGTTGCCGTCGACTTCGCCGAGCATGGTGATGCGGCCGGGGGTCATCAGAACTTCGAACGGGTTGTGCGTGATCAGCATCCAGCTCGGCATGCCGTGCGGCAGACAATAGTTCAGCACCAGGAAAGGCCGGCCGGCCTTTTCCTCGTCAATCATGTGCTTGACCTGCGTCAGAACATTCGGCTTCCAGGGCGGCATGTTGGCCGTCTCCTGGCGCTTCTGGTCTCTGATGTCCGGCAGCCATACGCCGCTTAAGTCGGGCGGCTCAGCCAGGGCCGGCGAAGCGACGAACATCCCGACCAGCACCGCGGCACAACAAGGGATCGCGAGCTTCTTCGCAATTATATTCACGCTGACTGACCGCTCTTTTTCGACACAGGGCGTAGTCAGATCTACACCTGGTTCGAAGGGTCCCCTGCACCATCTGGTCCACCGCCGCGCATACTAGTTTCGCATTCGCAAAAGAAAAGCTGTCCGGATGCGCAAAACTTCACCATTGCGCGAGCAATCCTTTTATCCAGAGTCGGGATTATCCAGAGTTGGGGAAGAATCCGCATGCCCAACCCTATCGCCGCGAGGATTAGCT
>VAZG01000302.1 GCA_005885285.1 Alphaproteobacteria bacterium
GGCGAAAATCGGGTGCAGGAAGCCAAGGCCAAGTGGCCAGCGTTAATATCGTCTTGCCCGGGGATCGCGCTGCATCTGATCGGGCCGCTGCAATCCAACAAGGCGAAAGAGGCCGTCGCGCTGTTTGACGCCATCCACTCGGTCGACCGGGCAAGCATTTGCCAGGCATTAGCCAAGGAAATCGAATCCCAGAAAAAGCGGCCCGAATTGTTCGTTCAGATCAATACCGGCGAGGAACCGCAAAAGGCGGGCGTGGCACCTACCGAGGCGGACGATTTCATCAAGCGCTGCCGCGAAACCTACGGCCTGACTATTTCCGGCCTGATGTGCATTCCGCCGGTCGATGAGGCACCGGCGCCGCATTTTGCGCTCACTGCCAAAATCGCCGCGCGCAACGGGCTTAAAAAACTGTCGATGGGCATGAGTGCCGATTTCGCGATCGCGATTCAGTTCGGCGCCACGCATATACGCGTGGGAAGCGCGATTTTCGGCGCGCGGACCTAGCGCTTTGACACGCGATACGTCGATGTGACATGCGCGCAAGGTTCAGGCTCGCCATCCGACGTCAGCCAACACTCGAGATAGTGCAGCCGGCCGCCGCGCCGAACGATGCGGGCCTCGGCGATCAGGTCGGCCGCGCGTGCCGGCCTGAGAAAGGTAATGTTGAGATTGGCCATCACCGGAATGACATCGGCGCCCATCGCCGCCATGACGCAGCAATACATCGTGGTGTCGGCAAAACCCATCACCATGGGGCCTGAAAACACCTGACCGCTGCCATCCTGCCACGGCTCGGTCCCCATGAATCCGCGATCGTAGGGCAACCGCACGCGAATGGAATTCCGGCCAACCTGCTCCACGATTTCGCCGTGGTGGTCGATCGGCGGCAAATTCGTGGTGATCATGTTCTCCGCTTGCTTTGCGGTGAGGGCGGGCGCGATCTCATTGATCTTGACCTGATCATTCATTGTCTCGGCTCCCCGTTGGACTAGCGCAATCGCAGTAATCTGTGAAAAAAGCTCGCACCAGATGCTTCGTATACCGCGAATCCTCGCCTAGGTGAATGCGACCGACACGCGTCCGAGCGCACCAAAATCGGCGGCGACCAGATCACCCGATTGAATGGGCAGCGGCGGATGGCAGGTTCCGGTCGTCACCACTTCGCCTGCCCTCAGTGTCAGGCCGAGGTGCCGCAATTCGTTGGCGCACCATACCAGCGCAACTCTGGGATCACCGAGCACGTTCTTGCCGTGACCGATGAATTGCCGGCCGCGCATCGTGATAACGGGCCTTTGCTCGACCAGGTCGAGCGCGCGCCAGTCTGATGTCGCGGGCTGACCGAGGACGAACAGGTGCGCGCAGGCATTGTCGGCGATGATTTGGGCAGCACCAGCGCGGACGAAATCCGCAAACCTCGAATCCGGAATTTCGATTGCCGGATGCAGCGTGCCCACGGCATCGAGAACTTCTTGCACGCTGTAGGGCGATGCACGCGGCGGCAAATCCGCTTTCATGCGGAACGCGAATTCAGGCTCGGCGACGCGCATCTCGTTTCCCGCCATCGAGGCTGTGCCGCCGTCGGCGATCACGGTTTCGGACAAGATGCGCCCGGCCATCGGTCCCTCGACATTGATGTGCTTTTGGCCAGCTTCGCTGGTAGCCGCGATTTTCCAGCCGAACAGTTTTCCGGACGAGATCTGCTCGATCTCGGCCTGAATCGCGTATCCCTCGGCGCGATCACGCGGTCGGCACGATGCGCCGAGACCTGCAAGCTTGGTGCCGGCGCGCCAGTGATCGCTCAGGGTTTTTGACGCCGCGATGATCCGATCTCTGTCGAGCATTTTTTGGACGCCTCGCAACTCTTTATCCAATTACGATCCTGGTGTGCGGCCCCAGCCGTTGCAACAGATGCAGCATCGCAGATTTCGTCATCGAGACGCAGCCGGCGGTCGGCTCAAAATTGTCGCGCGCCAAATGCAGGAACACCGCGCTGCCCCGCCCTGTGGTGCGCGGGCTAAAATTGTGATCGATCTCGACGATGAAATCGTAGAGATGGTCCTCGCGCCTCAAGCGGTCGCCGCCGCGGTCGCGGTCGAGCCGCACCGGCTTGTTGTAGTGTCTGTCGCCCGGATCCTCGCACCACGCATCTTCGGGCGCGATGGGACGGACCGGCAGAAAGGTGCGCGGTCGCGGGTGGCGGTCAGCGCGCCACCACAATTGGCGCGGGTGAAATATGCCCTTCGGCGTCCCGCCGTCACCCTCGCGCTTGTTGGCCCGGATGCCGCCACGGCCGAGCGCCACCGCGATGGTCCGCCCGCCCGCCGTCAGCCAGCCCCGTCGCGGGTTGCCGGCGGCGGCGCGAATCGTGATCGACGCAAGTGGCGGATCGCGCGAAATTTTGTCGTAATCAATTGGAATAAAACGTCTTTTCATAGACTCTTTGGGTTCATCGACAGCCCGTCCGGTCACCTTTGTTCATTACAGGACATTCATCCAAACAGCTCGAAATTCTGGAGTAGAGTGCGTTGCGGTTGGAGAATCGGTAACAGCCGCTTGAGAATCGGTAACAGACCACTACTTCAAGACGAATCGACACCAGACGACCCCTGACGTTGCCAAGCCCGGCCAAAGGCGCTGCCGCTGGCCTCCGTCACCCCAAGAGGATTGTACCCATGGCCAATGCCCGCAAGATCTTGATCGTGGATGACGATACTGATCTGCGCGATACGTTGGTGGAGCAATTGTCGCTGCACGACGAGTTCGAAGCCTCCGCCGTCGATACCGGCGCCAAAGGCGCCAGTGCCGCCAAGGCCAATTCCCCTGATCTGGTGCTGATGGATGTCGGGTTGCCCGATACTGACGGCCGCGAAGTCGTGCGCTCCTTGCGCAAGGGCGGCTTCAAGGCGCCGATCATCATGCTGACCGGGCACGATACCGATTCGGATACCATCCTGGGGCTCGAATCCGGCGCCAATGATTATGTCGCCAAGCCCTTTCGGTTCGCCGTGCTGCTGGCGCGCATCCGCGCCCAGCTTCGCCAGCATGAAGCCAGCGAAGATGCGGTGTTTTCGGTCGGCCCCTATAGTTTCCGGCCCGGTTCCAAGATGCTGACCGGGCCCAATGCGCGCAAGGTGCGGCTGACCGAGAAGGAAACCGCGATCCTGCGATTTCTTTACCGGGCGGGTCAAACGCCGGTGTCGCGGGAGACGCTGCTGCAGGAAGTCTGGGGTTATAATTCGGGTGTCACCACCCACACCCTGGAAACCCACATTTATCGATTGCGCCAGAAGATCGAGAAAGATGCCGCCAATCCCGAAATCCTGGTGACGGAAGCCGGCGGCTACAAGCTGGTGCCGTGATGCGATTCTAAAAACAGCGATTCGAAGCAATTTGCCTTTCTCGGTCACTGATTCTGAATGTCGATCGAAGATGATGTCACCCTGTTGGAGCGCGTCCCGACATTGCGACTGTTGGGAACGGACGCGCTGCGCATGCTGGCGATCGGCTCGGAGCAGCGCGCGGTCGCGCGCGGTGCGACGCTGTTCAGCGCCGGCGATGAAGCGGATGCGGGATTTGTCGTTCAGCGCGGCACGTTCCGAATCGAGGATGGCGCCGGCGCCGAGACGATCGCGGGTCCTGGCGCGTTGATCGGCGAACTTGCGCTGATCGTGCCGATGGCGCGGCCATCGAGTGCGATCGCGCTGGAACAATCCTCGGTCATCCGGGTCGCGCGCAGCCTGTTTCAGCGCGTGCTGGAAAGCGACCCCGCCGCCGCGCGAAGGTTGCGCGACGCCTTCGCCAGCCGCTCCAGCCAGATCGCGAGCGATATCTTGATGGCGGGCGCCAAGCTCAGCATTTGAAGTCATCGCACTTCCCAATCATACTTCCCAATCACACTTCCAATGTCACGGTCACCGGAACGTGGTCCGAGGGCTGCTGCCAGCCGCGCGCCTCGCGCAGAATCTTGAAATCGCTGACGGTATCTTTGAGCGCGCGCGACACCCAGATGTGATCGAGCCGCCGGCCGCGATTGCCGACGGTCCAGTCGGCGGCGCGATAGCTCCACCACGTATAAACCTTCTCTGACAGGGGAATCCGTTCGCGGGCGACGTCAAACCACTCGCCATGGACCTGAGCCGCCAGAAGCTTTTCGCATTCGACCGGAGTATGAGAGACCACTTTCAACAATTGCGTGTGCGACCACACATCGTTCTCATGCGGCGCCACATTGAGATCGCCGACCAGGACGTGGCGATCGTCGCCGCGCGGATGCAGGGGCTCGCAGGCTTTCATCTCGTCGAGAAATTGCAGCTTGTGCTCGAATTTCGGATTGAGCGCGGGATCGGGAATATCGCCGCCGGCGGGAACGTAGAAGTTATGCACGACCAGCGGTCGTGAGAGCTGCGCCTTTTCGCCGAACGCAACCGAGATGTGGCGCGAATCGATCTTCTCGCAGAACGTGCGGATATCCGTGGTCTCGAACGGCAATCGCGAGATGATCGCGACGCCGTGATAGCCCTTCTGCCCGTTCAGCGCGACATGCGGGTAACCGAGGCGCTTGAGGCGCTTCAGGGGAAACGCGTCGTCGATGCATTTGATTTCCTGCAGGCAGAGCACGTCCGGCCTTGCTGCCTTGATGAATTTGGCAACGAGATCGATGCGCAGCCGCACCGAATTGATATTCCAGGTTGTCAGAGACAGGCGGATGCGACTAACCCGGCGGGGTCGCGTAATTGGTGAAGTCGATCTTGAACAGGCTCGGATCGACCTTCTTCGACGAATCCAGGTTGTAGACCGCGACCGTGGTGTCATAGCCTTGCGGATCGGTCACGGTCCATTGCTTGAGCTGGCCGTCCTTGGCGCCGATCATCAGCATCAACCGGCTGGTGCCGATCAGCGCCTGCTTCTCCTCGATGGTGACGCTGATGAAGAGATCATCCGCCGTCACGTTGACCACATTGGTGTCCTTCAGCAGGTCGATGCGGTCGGAGAGCAGGAATCGCAGCGGCGTCTGCGACAGCGGATAGATGTCCTGGGTTGCGAGCTTGCGGTCGCGCACGGCGAGCGATGATCCATCGGCGATGATGTCGATCGGGTTTGGCGGTTCATATTCGAAGCGAACCTTGCCTGGCTTCTGGATATAGAAATCACCCTTGGTCTTGCTGCCGTCAGGCCCGACCTGGACGAAATTCCCTACCAGCGTCTGCAGCGACGACAGGTAAGAGCTCACCTTGGCGGCTTGCGCCTTCTGATTGGCATCGAAGGTCGCAAAAATATTGGCCGGCAGGTTGCGATGCGGATCGGGAATCACGGGATTGGGCGGCGAGACCGCCGTTGCCCCCGTCGTCACCGGGCCCTTCTGCCCGTCCGACGCGCTCATCTGTACGCCGTCGCGCCCCTTTGGCGCCGGCTTTGGTACCGGAACGGTTTGCGCGCTGGAAGGCGTAGCAGTGCCGCCTATCAGGCTCGCCGCAAGCAACATAACGGCCATGGATGTGCCGCGGAAAGCCTCTGGCCTGCTGATTCGGGTTTTTATATTTAAATTCAACGCGTCGTCCTGTTTCAGTTCGCAACCATTTTAGCTTGGTTTGGGCCAAACCAGGTATGGTTTTTCCGTGATAATATAGGGCGATATAAGGCCCTGCCCTCAGAAACGGCCCTCTTCCTCCTCGACCAGAATCTCGCGTTTGCCGGCGTGATTGGCCTGCCCGACAATACCCTCAAGTTCCATCCGCTCCATCAGCGAAGCGGCGCGGTTATAGCCGATTTGCAGGCGCCGCTGGATGTAGCTGGTGGAAGCCTTGCGGTCGCGTTTGACGATCGCCACCGCCTGAGCGAACAAGTCGCTGCCACCGCCACCCTCGCCGCCCATGCCGGTTGAATCGAACACCGCGCCATCCTCGTCGGTCGGCTCTTCCGCGGTGACCGCTTCGAGATATTCGGGCTGGCCCTGCGTCTTCAAATGGCGCACCACCTTCTCGACTTCTTCGTCGGAGACGAACGGCCCGTGCACGCGGCTGATGCGCCCGCCGCCCGCCATATAGAGCATGTCGCCCTGGCCGAGCAGTTGCTCGGCGCCCATCTCGCCGAGAATCGTGCGGCTGTCGATTTTCGAGGTGACCTGGAACGAGATGCGGGTTGGGAAATTCGCCTTGATGGTGCCGGTGATGACGTCGACCGATGGGCGCTGGGTCGCGAGAATCACGTGCAGGCCGGCCGCGCGCGCCATTTGCGCCAGCCGCTGCACCGCCCCTTCGATGTCCTTGCCGGCGACCATCATCAGGTCGGCCATTTCGTCGACGATGATGACGATATAGGGCAGCGGTTCGAGATCGAGCTTCTCGTTCTCGTAGATCGCCTTGCCGGTCTCCTTGTCGAAACCGGTATGCACCGTGCGCGTCAGATCCTCGCCCTTGGAT
>VAZG01000303.1 GCA_005885285.1 Alphaproteobacteria bacterium
GATTTTTGGCGCCCGCGAGAACGCCGCCCGCCATCGTCGAGCTGTTGTCGACCAAGTCGCTCGGAATACTGAAGACGCCGAAGATTTCGGAGCAATTGCGCAACGACGGTTTTGAGGTGCTGGCCAACGGACCTGACGGCATGAGGAAGCGCATCGAGGACGAAGTGCCGAAATGGCGCGATATCATCGCCAAAGCCGGCATCCAGCCGGTCTGATCGGACCCAAGGAAAACACCGGAGGAACGCCATGGCGCGAAAGCTGATCGACATTTCCGTACCCTTGCAGAACGATGTGCCGGCCGATCCGCCCGGCCTGCATCCGGCGATTGAGTACCATGATCATCAGCAGAGCCTGCCGCGCATGTTGCAGTTCTTCCCAGGCTTGAAGGCGGAGGACCTGCCGGACGGTCAAGGCTGGGCGATGGAGACGGTGCAGCTTTCGACTCACAACGGTACGCATCTCGACGCGCCCTGGCATTTTCACCCCACGATGAACCGCGGCGAGCGCGCATGGACCATCGATGAAGTGCCGCTGGAGTGGTGCCTGCAGCCCGCTGTCAAGCTCGACTTCCGCCATCTGGCGGATGGCTATGTGGTCACCGCAAAGGATGTCGAGAACGAGCTCAACCGCATCGGCCACACCCTTTCGCCACTGGAAATCGTAGTGGTGAACACTAGCGCCGGCGCCAAATACGGCAGGCCCGATTACGTCACCTCCGGCTGCGGCATGGGTTATCAGGCGACGATGTATCTGCTCGAGCGCGGGGTGCGGCTGACCGGGATCGACGGCTGGAGTTGGGACGCGCCGTTCGTCTATACCGCGAAGAAATATGCCGAGACCAGGGATGCGAGCCTGATCTGGGAAGGCCACAAGGCCGGACGGCATATCGGCTATTGCCACATCGAGAAGCTGCATAATCTGGAGCTGTTGCCGTCGACCGGCTTCATGGTGTCGTGCTTTCCGGTCAAGATCGAGCGGGCTTCCGCGGGCTGGACCCGGGCGGTCGCCATCATCGAGGGCTGAGCTCCGCGAGCGGAGCTGCGAGAGCATCCGTAGACGCGCCCGAAAAGCCCGCCTAAACTCCCAACCATGACAACCGACACCGGGACAACCGGTGCTAAGCCTACGGCGGGGCCACCGCCCACAAGGGAGGAAATCATGGGTCATTTTTGGCGGACTAGCCGCGCTGCCGCGCTCACTGCCGCTATCGCCATTCCCGTTGCCCTGGCAGCGCCGGCATGCGCGGAAGACAGCTTCAAACTCGGTGTCGTGACGTTCTTGTCCGGGCCGGCCGCGGACAGCTTCGGCATTCCGGCGCGTAACGGCGGTCAATTCGTGATCGACGAATTGAACAAGGGCGCAGCTCCCGCGCCTTACGACAAGGTCGGGTTCGGCGGCATGAAGATCGAGCCTGTCGTCGTCGACGAGAACGGCGGCGCGACCAAGCAGGTCCAGGAGCTGCGCAATCTTTATGAGCGCGAGAATGTCGATGTCGTGCTCGGTTATATCGGTTCCGGCGATTGCCTTGCGGTTGCACCAATCGCGGAGGAACTAAAGAAGATGCTGGTCCTGATGGATTGCGGCACGCCGCGCATCTTCGAAGAAGCAAAGTACAATTACGTCTTCCGCACTGCCGCGCACGCCACCATGGATAACGTCGGCCTCATCAGGTACATGAAGGCGAAGAACGTCAAGATGGACACGCTGTCGGCCATCAACCAGGACTACGCCTGGGGCCAGGATAGCCGGGCCGACTTCGTCGCCGCCGCCGGACAGCTTTACCCGGATGTCAAGCTGCAGGCCGACCTCTTGCCGAAATTCGGCGCTGGCCAGTACGGCACCGAGATTTCCGCACTGGTCAGCGCCGGCTCCGACGTCATCTATTCAAGCCTGTGGGGCGGCGATCTGCAGGCCTTCATCCTGCAGGCAACGCCGCGCGGCCTGCCGAAGCGCAGCCAACTGGTGCTCAGCGCCGCCGACCATGTGCTACCACCGCTCGGCGACAAGATGCCTGACGGCACGATCATCGGCGCGCGCGGCGCCTATGGCCTGATGTCGCAGAAATCGCCGGTCAACGACTGGTTCTTCAAAGGCTACCAGAACGTCAACGGCGTCTATCCGGTTCAGGCCGCCTATCGCATCGCGCAGTCGATTCTCGGATTAAAGACCGCAGTCGAGAAGGCGATGGCCAAGAACGGCAGCAAAAAGCCTTCGACCGATGAATTGATCGCGGCGATGACGGGGCTGGAATGGCAATCGCCCGGCGGCCTCATTCAGATGAAGCTTGCCGATGGCCATCAGGCGATCCAGCCGATCGCCTTCAGCCGCACCAAGTACAATCCGGATTTGAGACGGGTCGATCTGGTCGACATCCAGTACTTTGCGGCCGAATGCGTCAATCCGCCCGCGGGCGTGAAATCGATTGAGTGGATCAAGGGCGGGATGGCCGGCGCCAAGTGCAATTAAAGTGCAACTGAGCGGCGGCAGCCTCTAAAGATGAGGCAAAGCGGCGTGAGCAGGACGTTCGCGCCGCTGATCCCTGCTCGCGATTTTCGACCTTCGCCCGCAATGATCGGCATGACGGCGCCATGTATCTGTTTCTGACGATTGTTCTTGACGGGCTGATCGAGGCTTCCTGGCTGTTCGTCGTTGCCTTGGGGTTGACGCTGGTGTTCGGCGTGCTCAAGATTCTCAACATCGCTCACGGCAGCTTCTATGCACTCGGCGCCTACATCGCGGCGACCGCCGTCACCATCGCGGCCGCCCACAGCCTTCCGCCTGCCTTGGGCTTTGTCGCGATGCTCATTTCGGTCGCCCTGATCGCATCGATCGTCGGCTTGCTGCTCGAGCGCGGCCTCTTGAAGCTGTTCTACGGCCGCGACGAAGTGGTGCTCTTGCTGGTGACCTATGCGGTGTTTCTGATCCTGGAGGACACCACGAAGCTGATCTGGGGCGTGAACCCGATCTACGCATCCCAGCCCTACGAGCTGTTCGGCAATGTTGAATTCGCCGGTCTCTATTACGTCGGCTACGATCTGCTGCTGATTCCGGCCGCCGCCGCCATTGGCCTTGCGGTCTGGTTTGGCCTCAATCGCACCGTCATGGGCAAGATCGTGCTGGCCGTGATTCACAACGAGGAGATGAGCGTCAGCATGGGCGTCCGGGTGAACCGCGTCTATGCGGGCGCCTTTGCCTTCGGCGTGTTGCTCGCAGCGTTGGCGGGCGCGCTGACGGCACCCAAGATATCGATGCAGCCCGGGCTCAGTTCGGATGTCATCATCTTGAGTTTCGCCATCGTGGTGATCGGTGGACTGGGCAGCGTCGAGGGCGCGGCGATCGGCGCCGTTCTTGTCGGACTCGCGCGAGCCACTTCGGTGCACCTGATGCCGCAGGCGGAATTGTTCATGATCTACCTGATCATGGCGGCGGTGCTGATGTTTCGTCCCGAGGGGCTGTTCAAGCGCGAGACGGCGAGGCGAATTTGATAAGGCGGATGCATCCTCTCGTCATGGTCTTTCCGGTGATCGCTGTGACCCTGTTCGGCCGAGTGTTGCCGACGTGGACATTGTCGCTTGCGACCATTGCGGCCTCCAACGGCCTGGTCGCGCTCGGCATCGTGGTATTGGCGCGTACCGGCAACGTGTCGTTCGGACAGGGGTTGTTCTTTGCCGCAGGCGGCTATGGTGTCGCGCTGATCGCCAACAACTGGGGCATCACCGACGCGGCGGCGCAAATGCTGATCGGCGCCGCCTGCGGGGGTCTGCTCGGCCTTGTGATCGGCCCGCTGATTGCCCGCTACAGCGGGATTTTTTTCGGCATGCTCACGCTCGCGCTGTCGATGGTGTTCTACGGCGCGCTGGTCAAGACGACCGTGCTCGGTGGATCCGACGGCTTCAATGTCGTGCGTCCGAGCCTGTTCGCCATCAGCTTCGTCGACCCGCGCGAGGCAGATTTCATGCTGTACGCGGTCTCGGTCGTTACCACCGGACTAGCTGGCATCGCCGCAACAATCCTGTTCCGTTCCGAATTCGGCCTTGCCAGCCTTGCGGTCCGTGAAAACAATCTACGCGTGGAGTATCTCGGCATATCAGCTAACCGGATCATCACCATCAACTTCGTGATCGCAGCCGTCTTTGCCGGCGCTAGCGGCGCGTTCGCGCTGATGGCGCAGCGGCATATCGACCCGCAATTCGCCTATTGGACCACGTCGGGCGAATTCGTATTTATCGCGGTGCTCGCGGGATATCAGAGCGTTTCAGCGGTATTCGTCGCCTCGCTCGCGCTTGAGCTCGTACGCTCATTCTCGAACCTCTATCTTCCTAACACTTGGCAGCTCGTCCTTGGCGTTTTCCTGCTCGCCGTCATCCTGTTTCTGCCGCGCGGCATCGGCTCGCTCTGGATCAGGCAACGGCGCAAAAGCGCCGGTGTTTCGGCTGAGACGTCGGCGGTCGAAGAAGGCGCACCGTCGTGAACCCCGTACTGGCTGTGCGCGGACTAGAAAAAAGATTTGGCGCGGTGGTCGCCGCGGACGCCTTGTCGATCGACATCGCGGCCGGCCAGAGGGTCAGCCTGATCGGCGCCAACGGCGCGGGCAAGACGACCTTCGTCAACATGGTAACCGGATATCTCAAGCCTGATCGCGGCTCGATTGCGCTTGACGGGGTCCACATCGGCCGGCGTTCGCCAAGAAGCGTGGCCCGACTCGGCATCTCGCGTTCGTTTCAGGTCCCGCAATTATTCATTGAACTCACCGCGGCTGAAAATCTGGCTGTCGCTGTCTCCGGCATGCACGCAACAACGCTTTCGCTTCATTCGCCGGCGGAGGCGCCGGGCCGCCGCGATAAGGCGATCGAATTGCTGCAACGGTTTGGTCTCGCCAACCTGGCCGATCGCCCGATCTCCGAGCTTGCTGGCGGTGTTCGCAAGCTCATCGATATTGCAATGGCCCTGGTCCGCCGGCCAAAATTGCTGCTGCTCGACGAGCCGACCTCCGGCGTCTCGGCAGAAGAGAAATTCGCCACGATGGATCGCGTGATCCATGCGGTTGCCCCCGACGCCGCAACCATCGTGTTCGTCGAACACGACATGGAGATCGTCGGCCGCTATGCCGACCGGGTGATCGCGTTCTACTCTGGCCGCATTCTCGCCGACGGCAGCCCGCAGGATGTGCTGAGAGATCCGGAGGTGCGCCGCTACGTCACCGGAGGCGCGCGATGAGTGCCGCGCCGCTGCTCGAGATCGATGATCTGGTCGTCGACATCCGCTCGATGACGGCGTTGCGCGGCTTCTCGATGAAAATCGCGAGAGGCGCCATGGTAAGCCTCGTCGGCCGCAATGGCGCCGGCAAGACCACGCTGATGCGCTCGATCATGGGGCATCTGAAGCCGGTGCGAGGCACCGTCCGGTTTGACGGAACTGATCTGTCGGCGCGGCCGCGCCACGCCCGTGCGGCGCTGGGAATTGGCTACATGCCGGAAGACCGCTGCCTGGTGCCTCAGCTCACGGTCGAGGAAAACATTCTGTTGCCGCTGTGGGTCGCAAAAGAACTCGACCGCGAGGCGCGGCTCGACTTCGTTTACGAGGTGATCGGCGAACTCGCCGAGATGCGCAGCCGCAAAGCGCTGCTGCTCAGCGGAGGCCAGCAGAAGCTGGTTGCACTCGGCCGCGCGCTCGGCGTCGGCACAAAATGTCTGTTGCTCGACGAACCATTCGAGGGAATCGCGCCCGCACTTTCCGAGCGCTTGTCCGAGGTGCTTGCGTCGCTG
>VAZG01000214.1 GCA_005885285.1 Alphaproteobacteria bacterium
AGCCTACGGCGCGACGCTTGACTCAAAAGGCCTCATATGAGGGTGGGCAAAGGCGCTCTTGCGCCGTGCCCACCGTCTATCGATAACCTCGTCCTGAATGGTGAGCACGCAAGCGCTTTGCCCACCCTACGCATTCTACCCATTCATCACGCACGGCACGCTCAAAAAGCCGCGGAAGCGGACGCGGCCGCCGCGCACCGGCTCGCCGTTCAGCGCATAATCCGGAAACCGGGCGAGAAATCGCGAGATCGCGATCGCGCCTTCGAGCCGTGCCAGCGCCATCCCGGCGCATTGGTGCGCGCCAGTGGCAAACGCGAGATGGCGGTTGGGGTTGCGGCCGATGTCGAGCCGTTCGGGATCGGCAAATTGCGCAGGATCGCGGTTGGCGGCACCTATGCAGAGCGTGATCGGCGTGCCGGCTTCCAACATGACGCCGCCGAGTTCGACGCGCTCTGTGGTCATGCGGTTGCCGAGCTGGTTGGAGCTTTCAAACCGCAGGATTTCCTCGACCGCGGTCTTGATCAGCTCGGGATGTTCGATCAGCCGGCTTTTTTCCGAAGGATGCTGTGACAGCGCTACCAGGCCGTTTCCGATCAGGTTGGTGGTGGTCTCGTGCCCGGCATTGAGCAGGAAGATGCAGTTGTGCAAGAGCTCCTTCTCACTCAGCCGTTCGCCATTGTCCTCGCCTTGTATGAGCCGCGTCAGCACATCGCGCTCGGGGTGGCCGGGGTTGGCGCGACGCCGCACGACCAGGGTTTCCAGATACTGAAGAAAATCCTTTACCGCCTTGTTACCGCGCGCGAAAGCCTCGGCGCCGATGACAGGTTCGAGCGCGCCTAAAATGGCGAGCGACCAGTCGCGCAAGGGTCCGCGCTCCTCGTGCGGCACGTCGAGCAGGTTGCCGATCACCTCGACCGGGATCGCGGAGGCGAAATCGCCGATCAGCTCAAAGTTCTGTTTCGCGGCGATCGCATCGAGCAGCCGGTCCACCAGCGCGACCAAATCGGGCTCCATGCCCGCAATCGCCCGCGGCGACAGCGCCCCCATGATCAGCCGCCGCACGCGGGTGTGCGCGGGCGGGTCGTTGAAGACGAGACTCGTGGTGTGGTGATCGTAGAGCAGCGAGTTTCCATATTTCGGCGCGAACTCGCGTCGCTTGTCGGATGAGAACGCCTTGGTGTTCTTGTAGGCCGTCACCAGATCGTCGTGTTTCTCGATGTCGAAACTGGCCGCCAGCGCTCGCTGATCCATGTCCATGCTGCCATACTCTTTGTGAAGGCCGATATGCCGTTTTTGCTCTTTCGCCAAATGCTGTGCCGTCTACAGTCCCGCGGCCCGACTTTCCAGCTACCCGATCGGAAACGTAAATGCACGCCCGTGCCGACGCATCCTCAGAACAAGCAGCCGAAAATGCAGCCGCTTGGCCGGAGGAGATCTTTGCTATCCTGCAGCGCTTCAACGTCCGTCAGGTGCCCTACGTGCCGGACGCGGGGCATTCGCAACTGATCGAGCGCGTGCTGGCCTCGTCCTCGATGCGCAGCATCGCGCTGACCACGGAGGAGGAGGGCGTGGCGCTACTGGCCGGCGCCTGGGCCGGCGGTCAGCGCGGCGTACTGCTGATGCAATCGAGCGGCGTCGGCAATTGCATCAACATGCTGTCGTTGACCCAGATTTTCCGCTTTCCGTTCCTCACCTTGGTGACGATGCGCGGCGAATGGGGCGAATTCAATCCCTGGCAGGTGCCGATGGGCTCGAGCACGCAAGCGGTATTCGAATTATCGGGGATCAAGGTCTTGCGGGCTTCGCACCCGCAAGAAGTGCGCGAGGTGATGGAGGCAGCGGCGAGCCAGGCCTACAACGCCTGCACGCCGACGGCACTTCTGTTGTCGCAGCGCCTGATCGGCACCAAGGTGTTCGTCAAATGAGCCAAGGAATGAGCAAGACAAACCTCCTCGATCGCCGCGCTGTCGTCTCCCACTTGCTTGCCAACCGCAAGGGCGCCATCGCCGTCGGTGGATTGGGCGCCTCGACCTACGATATCGCGGCGGCCGGAGATAACGACCGCAACTTCTATTTGTGGGGCGCGATGGGCGGCGCCGTGATGATCGGGCTCGGGCTGGCGCTGGCGCAGCCGAAGCTGCCGGTCGTGGTGATCACTGGCGACGGCGAGATGCTGATGGGGATGGGGAGCCTCGCTACCGTCGGCCTGCAACAGCCGGGCAATCTCTCCATCATCGTGCTCGACAATGAGTGCTATGGCGAAACCGGGGGACAGGTGAGCCACACCGCTGGCACCGCCGACCTTGTCGGCGTCGCCAGGGCTTGCGGGATTGCGGACGCCCGCGCGATGACGAGCATGGCCGAGGTTGAGGCCTTCGCGCCGTCGCTCCAGGACATTGCGGCCGGGCCACGCTTCGCCAGCGTCAAGATCGACGGTGCCAATCTCGAGCGGGTGCTGTCGAACCGCGACGCGACGTTTATCGTGAACCGGCTTCGCGGTTCCCTCGGGTTCCAGCCGATTTGACTTTAGCTGGTCTGGTGCGAGCCGGTCTGGTGCGCTGCAATAACTGGTTGACTTTTGGTAAGGTGAGTGATTACTCACGTTCCATGTCTACCCTTCGCATGACCAGCGACCTGCGGCGGCAGCTGATCCTTGGTGCAGCCAGGCGTTGCTTCGCCCGCAACGGCTTTGCCGGGACCACGACAAAGAGTGTCGCGGCGGCGGCGGCGATATCCGAAGGGCTTTTGTTCAAGCACTTTCCTTCCAAGGCCGCGCTTTACGCCGAAATCCTCGCCGAGGAATGCGAGGCCGATCCGGAACTAGCGCATCTGTTGGGCCAGGAACCGTCGACAGCGACGCTGGTCGAGCTGATCAAGGGCATGGTCGGGCACTTCATTGAGATATCCGAGGGACCGGATCAGGAAGAGACGCAGCGGTTGCGGCTGATGGTGACCAGCCATCTCGACGACGGTGAGTTCGCGCGGCTGCTCTACGTCAAGGTCGAAAAGTTGATCGGGCGCATGTTCGTGGACTCGCTGGAACGCGCAACCGCGGCAGGCGATGCATCGCGGATCGGCAACGAACCGCTCAACCTGTTCTGGTTTGCCCATCACACGCTGCTGAGCGCCGCGATGACGAGGCTTCCGGCGGTGCCGTGTCTCGGCTACGGCAATGCGGCCAACTTGCAACAGCAGCTTTGCGAATTCCTTCTTCGTGGGATCGGACTTAACGAAGCCGCAATTGCTTCGCATTTGGATCGCAAATGGTCGCCGGCACAGGGACAACCGGTAGCTGCAGAAAGTGCATGACATGAATATTGTGACCGAAGCCAATATCTCGGGCAAGCCGATCGAAAAAAAAGCGCACACGCGTCCGATCCGGCCGGTGCGGTGGTTTATCATCGTCGGTTCGCTGTTGGCGCTGCTGGTGGGCGCGTTGGTCGGTTTCAACGCCTTCCGCAGCCACATGATCGCGCAGTTCTTCGCCAACAATAAGCCGCCACCGTCCAATGTCAGCGTCGTCGAGGCGAAGTCCGAGGTGATTCCGAACCTGCTTGTCGCGGTCGGCGACCTCGCCGCCGTGCATCAGGTCAATGTCACCTCCGATGTCTCCGGGCGCATCACCGACATCATGTTCGCGGCGGGTTCCCACGTGAACGCGGGCGCGCCGCTGGTGCAATTGTTCGACCGTCCCGAGCAGGGCGACCTCGCCAGTTTCAAGGCGCAGGCGACCGGGGCGCAGGCGGCGCTGGAGCGCGCCAAGCAACTGGCGGCGCGCCAATTTGGCCCGCAGTCGACCGTCGATGCGGCACAGGCCACCTATGATACTGCCGTTGCGGGTATCGCCAAGACCGAGGCGATCATTTCGCAGAAGCTGGTGCGTGCCCCGTTCGACGGCGAACTCGGCGTCCGTCATGTCGAAGTCGGCCAATACCTCACCGCCGGCACCCAGATCGTGACGCTGACCGATCTGTCGACGCTGTACGCCAACTTCACGGTGACGGAAAAGGATTCCGGCCAGCTCAAGGTAGGACAGACCGTCCGCCTCGCGGTCGATGCCTATCCGAGCCGTACTTTCGAGGGCAAGATCAACGCAATCGAGCCGCAGATCTCCACCGATACGCGAAACATTCACGTCCAGGCCACGATCGACAATCCCGATCACATCTTGAAGCCCGGCATGTTCACGACCACGACGGTGGTGCTGCCGGACAAGCCCGCAGTCGTTACCGTTCCTGAGACGGCCGTCGATTATACGCTCTATGGCGACTCGGTTTTTCTCATCACCGAGAAGAAAGAGGATGACGGCAAGACCAGCCTGAGCGCGGTCCGTACCTTCGTGCGCACGGGCAACCGGATCAACGGAAGGGTCGAGGTCCTCTCTGGGTTGAAGCCTGCCGATCGCGTGGTCGCGGTTGGTCAACTCAAGCTGCAATCGGGAGCGGCGGTCGCGATCTCAGCCGATGCACCTCCGCCGATTCCGGCAAATCCGCCCCGTTACTAAGGCATGATTCGGAAAAGCATGCCCTCGGGCCACGGCCCGATGGGTGGGAACCGGTTTTCCGAAAACAATCATGCTCAAACCAAAAGGCATGATCCGGGAAAGTGGAAACCGGTTTTCCGAAGAGATCATGCTCAAACCAAAAGGGAGATCGTGCTCCGACCCAATCGGACCATGATCTGACTGCTCGGAGCACACCGCGATGGTCTGGACTGACATTTTCATCAAGCGCCCGGTGCTGTCGGTTGTCGTTAGCCTGCTGATCCTGTTGATCGGCTTGAGAGCGGCAACGGTGCTGCCGATCCGGCAATACCCGAAGCTGTCGAATACGGTCGTGAACGTCACGACCTCCTATCCCGGCGCATCGGCGGATTTGATCCAGGGCTTCATCACGACGCCGATCGAGCAAGCCGTCGCCTCCGCCGAAGGCGTCGACTACATGACCTCGTCTTCAGTGCTCGGCACCAGCACCATCCAGGTCTACATCAAGCTGAATTTCGATCCGAACCAGGCGCTGACTGAAGTGCTCGCCAAGGTGAATTCGGTCAAATACCTGATCCCGAAGGAATCCAACGACCCGGTCGTGACCAAGACCACCGGCCAGACCACGGCGGTGATGTATCTCGGCTTCTCCTCTGAGGTGCTGTCGGGGTCGGCAATCTCGGACTACCTGACGCGGGTGGTGCAGCCGGTGCTTTCGACCGTCGACGGCGTCGCTTCCGCCGACATTCTCGGCGGCCAGACGTTTGCGATGCGGTTGTGGCTCGATCCGGTCCGAATGGCCGGCCGCAACGTTTCGCCTGCCGATGTTTCCGCCGCGATAGCGGCCAACAATTTCCAGGCGGCAGCGGGCCAGGCCAAGGGCTATTTCATCGTTTCCAACGTCACCGCCAATTCCGATCTGCAGAACGTCAGTCAATTCAAGCGCATGATCGTCAAGTCCAAGGACGGCGGCTTCGTGCGGATCGAAGACATCGCGACCGTCGAACTTGCGGCGCAAAGTACCGACGCGAGCGTCGCCTTCAATGGCGAACATGCGATCTTCATCGGCATTCAGGCAACGCCGCAAGGCAACCCGCTGACGCTGGTGAAGGGCGTGCGCGCGCTGTTCCCGGAGCTGGAACGCAACCTTCCGCCCTCGATGAAAATGAAGGTGGCCTACGATTCCACCAAGTTCATCCAGTCGTCGATCGATGAAGTCGAGAAGACGCTCGGCGAAGCGGTGCTGATCGTCGTCGTCGTGATCTTCCTGTTCCTAGCCTCGCTCCGTTCGGTCGTGATCCCCGTCGTCACCATTCCCCTGTCGTTGATCGGTGTTTGCTCGCTGATGCTGGTCGCGGGATTCACTTTCAACCTGTTGACGCTGCTCGCCATGGTGCTGGCGATCGGGCTCGTCGTCGACGATGCCATCGTGGTGGTGGAGAACATCCATCGGCATCTGGAGGAAGGCAAACCTCCGGTGCAGGCCGCCATGCAGGGCGCCCGCGAGATCGTCGGCCCCGTCATCTCCATGACCATTACGCTAGCTGCGGTGTACGCGCCGATCGGCTTCCTCGGCGGCCTCACCGGTTCGCTGTTTCGCGAATTCGCATTTACGCTGGCCGGCTCGGTGATCGTCTCCGGCGTGATCGCGCTGACGTTGTCGCCGATGATGTGCTCGATATTCCTCAAGAGCGCCGAGGAGGGACGCTTCGCCAGAATTGTCAACAAAGTATTCGGCGCGATGACGCGCTGGTATGGCAGGCAGCTCGATCGTTCGCTGGACTATCGCCCCATTACGGGATTGTTCGCCCTCACCATCCTCGGCCTGGTCGGCTTCCTCTATTTGCACACCTCAAAGGAACTGGCGCCGGAAGAGGATCAGGGCATCGTGTTCGCCGTCACCAAGGGGCCGAAATACGCCAATATCGATTATCTCGATTTTTACGGCGAGAAGCTCGACAAGGCGTTTGCGAGTTTCCCGGAAACCGATCTTCGCTTTGTTCTGAACGGCATCAACGGCCCGCAAAACGGTATCGCCGGCATGTTGCTCAAGCCTTGGGACGAGCGAAAGCGCTCGTCGATCGCGCTCAAGCCGCTGGTGCAGGGACAGATCGGCAAGATCGAAGGCGTCAATGCGTTCGCGTTCAACCTGCCGCCATTGCCCGGCGGCCCCGGTGGATTGCCGGTGCAGATGGTGATCAATTCGACCAACGGTTTTCAGTCGGTCTACGAGCAAATGGAGAAGCTGAAGGATGCCGCGCGCAAGAGCGGCCTGTTCATCGTCTCTGACAGCGATCTAAATTTCAATCAGCCGGTGGTGCGGGTCAAGATCGACCGCTCGAAGGCAAGCGATCTCGGCATCACCATGCAGAACATCGGCAGTACGCTGGCGACGCTGCTCGGCGGCAATTATGTGAACCGCTTCAACCTCGAAGGGCGTTCCTATCAAGTGATTCCGCAGGTGCCGCGCGGCCAGCGGCTGTCGCCTGAAGCGCTTGGCCAGTATTACTTGCCGACGTCGACTGGCCAGCAAATGCCGCTCTCGACCGTGGTGTCGATCGAGACCGGGACCGACCCGAACGCGCTGACCCACTACAACCAGTTGAACTCCGCGACCTTCCAGGCGGTGCCGATGCCGGGCGTGACGGTCGGCCAGGCGGTCGACTTCCTCGAGGGTGAAGCAAAGAAGATGCCGGCCGGTTTCAGCCACGATTACCTCGCCGATTCCCGCCAATATGTGCAGGAAGGCAATCAGCTCGCGATCACCTTCGGCTTTGCGCTGATCATCATTTTCCTGGTGTTGGCGGCGCAGTTCGAAAGCCTGCGCGACCCCCTGGTCATCATGATCAGCGTGCCGATGGCGATCGTCGGCGCCTTGATCCCGCTGTTCTTCGGCATGGCGACGATGAACATCTACACCCAGGTGGGATTGCTGACGTTGGTCGGCCTGATCTCAAAGCACGGCATCCTGATGGTCGAGTTCGCCAACGAGTTGCAGCTCAATGAGGGCCTTGACCGCCGCTCCGCCATCGAGATGGCGGCGCGGGTCCGGCTCCGCCCGATCCTGATGACGACGGCGGCGATGGTCACGGGCCTGCTGCCGCTGTTGACCGCGACCGGGGCGGGCGCCGCAAGCCGCTTCTCGATCGGGCTTGTCGTCGTTGCCGGCATGTCGATCGGCACGCTGTTCACCCTGTTCGTGCTGCCCGCGGTTTATGTCGCGATTGCCACCGATCACCGCGCCAAGGCCGGTTCGGAGCGGGCCAGGGAAATCGCGGATTTCGATGATCTAGGCAGGGCGCTCAAGCCGACCTGAGCTTCGGATTAGCCTTGGGATGAGGGTTGCCGAGCGCCGGCCGGGTCATGCGCGGCCGCCGCTTTCGCTTGCTTTACCCTGAATGGTCCTCCCGCACTGCGGTAAGAGACAAATTCCTGCCTTCTTGCTAATACGGCAGAGATGAGCATTTCCCTCCATCCGGATACGCCCGAAGGTCGGACGCTGGCGGCTGCGCCGGCCGACGCGGCGCCGAGCGCTGCCTCATTGGGCACGAAAATCCGCAGCCGGCTGTTTGCCAAATATGTCGCGCTGTTCGTCGCCGTGGTCGGCGTCGCGCTGGCATCCAACGGGATCTTCGAGGTTTTCTTCTACTATCGCGAGCACAAGGCAGCGCTGATCCGTATCCAGCACGAGCAGGCGGTAGCGGCGGCGGCCAAGATCAGCCAGTTCATCAAGGAAATCGAGAGCCAGCTCGGCTGGACCACGCAGTTGCCATGGTCCGCTGGCTCGATCGAGCAGCGCCGGTTCGACGCGCTGCGGCTGTTGCGCCAAGTGCCGGCCATCACCGAACTGGCGCAGGTCGATTCCACCGGCAAGGAACGGTTGCGGGTCTCGCGTCTGGCCATGGACGTCGTCGATTCAGGGCTCGACTTGTCCGGCGATCCGAAATTCACCGAGGCCGTCGCGCACAAAGTTTACTACGGCCCGGTGTATTTCCGACGCGAGTCCGAGCCCTACATGACGCTGGCGCTGGCGGGCACCCGCAAGGACGCGGGCGTCAGCATCGCCGAGGTCAACCTCAAGCTGATCTGGGACGTGGTCTCCCAGATCAAGGTCGGCGAACACGGCCATGCCTATGTGGTCGGCGCGCAGGGCCGGTTGATCGCGCATCCCGATATCTCTCTCGTGCTGCGCAACACCGACATGTCGAAGCTTATCCAGGTGCAGGCGGCGCAAGCCGGCACCGACGGCACGTCGGAATCGCTGCAGGGCGCGCTAAACATCCAGGGCCAGGAGGTGCTGACGGCCTCCGCGCCGATCCTGCCCTTGCGCTGGACCATGTTCGTCGAATTGCCGGTGCAGGAAGCCTATGCCTCGCTCTATGCCGCCCTGCAGCGCCTCGCGATCGTGCTGGCGGCGGCCTCGATCTTCGCAGTGCTCGCCGGGATATTCCTGGCGCGGCGCATGGTCGGCCCGATCCAGGCCTTGCGCGCCGGAGCGGAACGCATCGGCGGCGGCGATTTCGCCCAGCGCATTTCGATCAAGACCGGCGACGAGCTGGAGGGTCTAGCCAACCAGTTCAACGACATGGGTGCGCGGCTGCAGGAATCCTATGCGGATTTGGAGAAGAAGGTCGAGCAACGGACGGCAGAGTTACGCGAAACCTTGCAGCACCAGACCGCGACCTCCGAGGTGCTGCAGGTCATCAGCCGCTCGCCTGGCGAATTGGATCCGGTGTTCCAAACGATCCTGACCAGCGCGACGCGCATTTGCGACGCCCAATTCGGCCTGCTGCTGCTTTATGAAGGCAAAGGCTTCCGTTGCGCTTCAGTCCATAATCTGCCGCCGCCTTTTGCGGAAACCTTTTCGCGCGCTCCGGTCATCTATCCGCCGCCGACCGATCCGTTGGGCCGGGTCGTTTCGACCAGTCAGCTTGTTCACGTCGCGGATGTTACGCGCGAGCCGGATTACCTGGCGGGGTTTCCGCCGATCGTAGAACTGGCGCAACTCGGCGGCGCCCGGACGCTCCTGCTGGTCCCCATGCTGAAAGAGAACAGCCTGATCGGCGTGATTGCAATCTTCCGGCAGACTATTCGCCTGTTTACCGACAAGCAGATCGATCTGGTGACGAGCTTTGCCAGTCAGGCGGTGATCGCCATCGAGAATGGAAGGCTGCTCAATGAACTGCATCAGCGCACTGACGACTTAAGCGAATCGCTTGAACAGCAGACCGCGACCTCGGAGGTTCTTGAAACCATCAGTTCCTCGCCTGGCGAGTTGGAGCCAGTGTTCAAGAGTATGCTGGAGAACGCCACGCGCGTTTGCGGAGCGAATTTCGGCACGATGAATCTGTGGGACGGGAACAAGTTCAATCTTGTTGCGGGTCACAATGTGCCATCCGAGTTCGAGGCTCTGCGAAAGACCATGCCGATCCGGCCTCACCCGGATACGCCGATGGCGGCTATCCTTAGGACGCACAAGGTCGCTCATGTCGCCGACCTCAGAACAAACCCCGCTTATCTTGCGGGTACCCCGAATGTAGTAGCGATGGCCGACATCGCGGGCGCGCGCACGCTCCTGACCGTTCCGATGCTGAAGGACGACGAACTCATTGGCGTGATCTCAATTTTTCGCCAGGAGGTTCGTCCTTTCACGGACAAGCAGATCGCATTGCTCGAGAATTTCACGAAGCAAGCCGTCATCGCGATCGAGAACACGCGGCTGCTCAAGGAGCTGCGTCAGCGCACGGATGATTTGAGCGAATCGCTGCAACAGCAGACCGCGGTGGGTGACGTTCTCAAGATCATCAGCCGCTCGACCTTCGATTTGCAGCCGGTGCTGGACACCCTGGTCCAGACCGCCGCGAAATTATGCGATGCCGAGATGGCGTTCATCCTGCGCCGGGAGGGAGATGTCTACCGGGCAGGTGCCGCGGTCGGCTTCTCCGATGAATACATCCAGTTCCTGAAAACTCACCCGATCGCGGTGGATCGAGGCAGCGTAACCGGCAGAGTTGCGATCGAACGACGCGCCGTACAGGTGCTCGATGTCGCAAATGATCGCGAATACACCATATCGGAATCAATCAAGCTGGCCGGACAACGCACGGCACTTGGCGTGCCGCTGTTGCGTGAGAACGAGCCGATCGGCGTCATCATCCTTGCGCGAAAGCGTGTAGAGGCATTCGCGTCAAAGCAAATCGAACTGGTCACGACCTTTGCCGACCAGGCGGTGATTGCAATCGAGAATGTGAGGTTGTTTGACGAATTGCGTCTGCGCACGGATGATCTATCACTTTCGCTCGAAGAACTGCGCACCGCGCAGGATCGACTGATCCAGACCGAAAAGCTCGCCTCGCTCGGCCAGCTCACGGCCGGCATCGCGCATGAAATCAAGAATCCGCTGAATTTCGTCAACAATTTCTCGGCGGTATCTGCCGAGCTGATCGACGAAATGAATGACGTGCTCAAGCAAACCAAGCTCGACGGCAAGACACGGGAGGAAATCGACGAGCTCACGCATATGCTGAAGGGCAACCTCGAAAAAGTCGTGCAGCACGGCAAGCGCGCCGATTCGATCGTCAAGAACATGCTGCTGCATTCGCGTGCGGGCTCCGGCGAGCACCGGCCAGCCGATATCAACGCCATCGTCGAGGAGAGCCTCAATCTCGCCTATCACGGCGCGCGCGCGGAGAAATCCGGCTTCAACATCACGCTCAAGCGCGAGCTCGATCCGAAGGCCGGCATGGTCGATCTCTATCCGCAGGAAATCACCCGCGTCTTCCTCAATCTGATCTCGAACGGCTTTTATGCCGCGACCAAACGCAAGGAGGCTGGCGTCGACGGTTTTGAGCCGACCTTGAGCGCGACCACGAAAAACCTCGGCAATGCGGTCGAAATCCGGATTCGTGACAACGGCACCGGAATCCCACTAGAAGTAAAGGAGAAAATGTTCAATCCGTTCTTCACCACCAAGCCGGCCGGCGAGGGGACCGGATTAGGATTGTCGATGAGCCACGACATCGTGGTGAAACAGCATGGCGGCAAGATCGACGTGGATACTGAGCCCGGTTCATTTACAGAATTCATTATTACGCTGCCGCGGACCATGGCGGCACGCCCAGATGCGGGACAAGCCGCATGACGACCGCGACCATCCTCTTTGTCGATGACGAGCCCGATTTGGAGGCGCTCGTGCTGCAGAAATTCCGCCGGCAGATTCGCGACGGCAGCGTGACTTTCATGTTCGCCCGTGACGGCTTGGAGGCGCTGCAATCGATCGAGCAGCATCCGCATGTCGACATGGTGGTGTCCGACATCAACATGCCCGGGATGGACGGATTGTCGCTGCTCGCGAGGCTGCAGGAGGCCGAGGACAAGAAATCCACCATCATCGTCTCCGCCTATGGCGACATGAGCAACATCCGCACCGCGATGAACCGCGGCGCGTTCGATTTCCTGACCAAGCCGATCGATTTCGGCGATCTCGAAATGACCATCGACAAGACCATCCGGCATGTCGAGATGATGCGCGAGGCGCGCCGCCGTCAGGCCGAGGCCGAGCGGGCCCATGCCTCGCTGTCGCGATATTTCTCGCCGCAAATTGCAAGCCGCCTTGCTTGCGACGGCGAGGCCGACGGCATGGCCGTGCACTGGCGCGAAGTCGCCACCATCTTCACCGACATCACGAGCTTCACCTCGCTGGTCGAAACCGCGGCGGCCGAAGTGCTGGCTGAGTTGCTCAATGAATATGTCGGCGGCATGACCGACGTCGTGTTCGCGCATGAGGGCACGGTTGCGAAGATCATCGGCGACGCGATCCAGGTTCTGTTCAATGCGCCCGGCGACCAGCCGGACTACGCGGCGCGCGCGATCGCCTGCGCGCAGGATCTCGATCGCTGGGCGGAGGCGTTCCGCGAGCGCTGGAGGGCGAAGGGTGTCAATTTCGGCGTGACCCGGATCGGCGTTCACGCCGGTCCCGCGCTGGTCGGCAATTTCGGCGGCAGCCGCTTCTTCGACTACACCGCCTATGGCGACACCATCAACATCGCAGCCCGGCTCGAGGCCGCCAACAAGGTTTTGGGCACCCGTATCTGCGTCAGCGCGACGGTGGCGAAGGCGGCGGACAATTTCAAGGGCCGGCCGGTCGGCGATCTGATGCTGCGCGGGCGCAGCGTGCCGCTGCGCGCCTTTGAGCCGCTGCGCGCCGAGGTGTTCATCGCACCGGCGATGACGCAATATTCGCAAGCCTTCGCCAAGCTGGAAGCGGGCGATGCCGCGGCGATGCCGGCCTTTGCCGCGCTGGTCGGGCTGCACGCCGACGATCCGCTAGCTGGATTCCATCTCAGGCGATTGCTCAACGGCGCCAAGGGCGTCCGCATGCAACTGGAATAACCTCGCGACAAACGCGGAACGCGTTTGCGCGGAGATACGAAGGGACGGACATGACCAGCGATTTCGCACCTGGCAACTATCGATTCATTCCGGCGGTGTTTCAATATTCGAGCGGTGCTGCGGCCAATTCCGGTTACGAGATCGAGCGGGTGCGCTTCGAAAAATGGCTGCCGCTCGCCGACGGCTTTGCGCGAGCTGCGAAATATATTCAGGCGGCGGGCCGGCCGCTGACGTCGTTCTGTGCCTGCGAATTGCGTTCGCCGGCGGCATTTACCGAAGACGGCTTTCGCCAATTCAATCAGCACTATGTGAAAACACTAGCGGAGTGGGGAATCTACGACGGCAGCTCCATCAATCCAGTGGCGCGAAGCAATGTCTGCCCCGAGATCGATCCGCCGTCGGAGCCGTCATTTTATGCGTTCTCCTTCACCCGGCCGAGCCAGAGCACGACGCCGAGCTTCGTAATCGCCGGCGGCGCCGAATTGCGCGGCGGGGCCGGAAGCTATCCTGAGCGTACCGTGCGCTACCGCGATGTCAGCCCTGATGGCATCAAGGAAAAAGTCCGCTTCACCACGCGGGAAATGGAAGGCCGCATGGACGCATTCGGCTTCGGCTGGAAGGACACCACCGCGGTGCAGGCCTATACGGTGCACGATTTCCACCCGGTCGTTGCCGACGAACTGGTGCGCCGCGGCGCCGCGCGTTCGGGCCTCACCTGGCATTTCGCTCATCCGCCGGTGATCGATCTCGAATTCGAGATGGATTGCCGCCGCGTGATGCGGGAGACGGTGATTTAGTGGGCTCCCTCGCCCCGCCCTTCGCGGGGAGAGGGTTGGGGTGAGGGGCTGCCTCCACGAACACCGAATGCGCGGAGAGTCCCCCTCACCCGGATTGCACCGGACGATGCTCCGCATCGCTCGTCGCAATCCGACCTCTCCCCGCATCCGCCTTCGCCCGAAGGCGGGCTTCGGCGGACAAGAGCGGGGCGAGGTAAGACAATCATCGCTCCCTTGGATCGAGCGCGTCGCGCAGGCCGTCGCCGACCAGATTGAGCGACAGCACTACGAGGAAAATCGCGAGCCCCGGCCATATCGCCATCCATGGCGCATTGGTCAGGAAACGCTGCGCGGCGTTGAGCATGCTGCCCCAGGAAGGCGCCGGCGGCTGCTGTCCTAGCCCCAGGAACGACAGCGCGGCCTCGGCGATGATGGCGGCTGCGATCGATAGCGTCATCTGCACCAATAGCGCCGGCATGATATTCGGCAGGATGTGGAACAGCGCGATCCGCCAGCGCGGATTGCCCATGGCGCGCGCGGCCTCGACATAGTCCTCGACCTTGACGCTCATCACCTGGCCGCGGGTCAGCCGCACGAACACCGGCGTTGCCGAGATCCCGATCGCGATCATGGCATTGCCAAGGCTCGGGCCCAGGAACGCGGCCAGCGCAATAGCGAGGATGAGGAACGGGCAGGCCAGCATGGCATCGGTGATCCGGCTGATCAGCGCATCGATGAAGCCGCCGCGATAGCCCGACAACAGCCCGAACGGCACCCCGATCGAAAGCGCAATCCCGACCGAGATCGCACCCGCGAGCAGCGAAGCGCGGGCGCCATAGATCACGCGGGACAGCACGTCGCGGCCGAGATCGTCGGTGCCGAACCAGTGCTGTGCCGAAGGCGGCTTTCGCACCAGCGTCCAGCTGGTCGCGATCGGATCATAGGGGACAACCAAGGCTGCGAACACCGCAAGCAGGATGAATGTCACGATCACGATAAGGCCCACCACCGCACCCTTGCGCTTGAGGAGCCGGCGCAGCGCGCGCCGGGCCGGGCTTTCCAGCGCTTCGTCCGCATCTGCGGCCGGGAACGTTGTGAGCGCGGCGTCGGTCATGCGCTACGCCCTGAGCCTGGGATTGACGAGGATGTAGGCGATATCGGCAATGAGATTGAGCGCGATGTAGATCGTCGCGGTCACCAGTACCACGCCTTGCACCACGGCATAGTCGCGATTGAACACGGCATCGACGATCAATTTGCCGAAGCCGGGAATCGAGAAAATCTGTTCGGTCAGCACCGCGCCCGACAACAGCGTGCCGAGCTCGAGCGCGCCGAGCGTGATGATCGGCGTCAGCGCGTTGCGCATGGCGTGCTTGAGAATGACCGAGCGCTCGGAAAGACCCTTGGCGCGGGCGGTACGAACATAATCGCTCTCCAGCACCTGCAGCATGGCGCTGCGGGTATGCCGCATCAATATCGCCGCGATCGCGTTGCCCAGCACGAAGGCGGGCATGATGGTGGAGGCAAGGTTGGCACGCCAATCCTCAGACAGCGGCACGAAGCCCGACGCCGGCAGCCAGCCGAGTTCGATCGAGAACAGGAAGATCAGCATGATGCCGAGCCAGAAATTCGGCGTCGAGATACCCCACAGCGCGAACAGGTTCGCGCCATAATCCCAGACGGTGCCTTTCTTGACCGCGGAAATGATCCCGGCGGGAATGCCGATCAGAAAGGCAATCACGATCGCCATCGCGGCGAGCTGCATCGTCACCGGCAGCTTTTGCCCGATCAGGCTGAGAACCGGCGCCTTGACGCGAAGCGACTCGCCGAAGTCGCCGGACAGCACTCCTTTGACCCAGTAAAAGTACTGCACCGGGATCGGCCGATCGAGGCGGTATTGCTGCCGGATCTGCTCGATGACGGCGGGGTCGCGTTCCTCGCCCGCCATCACCAGCGCAGGATCGCCCGGCAACAGATGCTGCAGCGAGAAGATCAGGATCGACACGAAAAACAGTGTCGGGATCAACTGCAGGATACGCTTGCCAAGGAAATTCAGCATGGGTCAGACCGTGTGCACGATCATACTCACTTGAACTTCAGCCCGACCACGCGCACCAGGCCGTCCGGCATTTGCCGATAGCCCTCGAGCTTCGCGGTGTGCGCAATCAAAAGCTTGCGGTGATAGATATAGATGATCGGCTCGTCGTTGAGCACGACCTTGGTCATCTTCTCATAAATCGCCTTGCGCTGCGCGGGATCGCTGACCAGGCGCGCATCTTCCATCGCCTTGTCGGCCTCGGGGTTGGAATAGCCGCCGTCATTCTGCGGCGCCTTGGTATGCAGGAAGACATAGGAATTGCCGTCGGGATCGATCCGGCCGCTCCAGGGAATCTGAAAGATCTGGAATTCACCCGCCTGTGCCTGCTTGAAGGAAGTCGCAAACTCGATCACGCGGATCTTCAGGTCGAAACCCGATTCTGCCGCCATCGACTGAAGGACCTGCGCGACGGCCTGCTCCTCGGCTCCCTGGGGGACCATGAAATCGACCGGGATGGGCAGCGGCACGCCGGCCTCTTTCAACAGCGCCTTCGCCTTTTCGACGTCGCGTTTTTGAATCGGGAACGCCTGTTGGTAGTAAGGATGTTGCGGGCTGACCCATTGATTGCCCGGCGTGAACTCGCCATTGAACACGACCTGATTGAGTGCTTCGCGGTCGATCGACAAATCGAGCGCCTGGCGCACTTTCTCCGACTGGCTGAGCGCGCCCTTGTTCTTGTCGTTGGCGATATTGATGGTGAGGCCTTGATAGCCAAGTTCGGGCGCCGTCGACAGCACCAGCCGCGGATCCGATCGCACGTCCTTGATATCGGTGGCGAGCACCCGCTCGATCAGGTCGAGCGCGCCGGACTTTAGGTTGGCGAGGCGTACCGTGGCATCGACGATCGGCTGGAACACCACGCGATCGATGAAGATATTGTCCTTGTTCCAGTAATCGGCGAATCTCTCGAACACCAAACGGTCCTGCGCCACGCGTTCGACAAATTTATAAGGGCCCGCGCACACCGGGTGCAGCCCGAACTTGTCGCCTTCCTCTTTTGCCGCCTTTGGCGAAACCATCATGCCGGAGCGATCGGTAAGCTGCGTGATCAGCGGTGCAAAGGGCGTCTTGAGAACCAGCTTGATCGTCAGCGGATCGACCACCTCGACATGGTCGACGCTCGCAAGCTCCGACTTGCGGAACGAGGTCGGCAAGGTCATGTGGCGTTCGATCGAGAATTTCGCGGCTTGTGCATCAAGCGGTTCGCCGTCGTGGAATTTTACGCCGGGACGCAGCTTGATCGTCATCTCCTTGCCATCGGCGGAGCTTTCGTAGGACAGCGCCAGCTGCGGCACGATGTTGAGCTTCTCGTCGATGTCGAACAGCTTGTCGCAGAATGCCGAGAACACGATGCGGCCGACATAGGTGCGGCCGATCGAGGGATCGAGAATGTCGGGATCCTGGGCAATCCCGATACGCAGCGCGGTCTCTGCGAGCGCGCCCGCCTCGAAAGACAGCAACAGTGCCGCCGCAGTCACAGCCGAACGAACAATCTTCATCGTACGCACCTCATCTTCCTCGGTCACAACGCCGTTGTTGTGGTCCCGACTATATCAACCCCGGCCGATGCCGGTACTTCCTTCTGAAGCGCTGAAAGCGGCCACCAGCCGTTCCAGGCTCGGCGAGAAGCCGGTGTCCGAAGGCACGATCGCGTCCGCTGGCGGCAACTCGCCGGTGCGATGACAAGCGGTGGCATGACCGGCGGCATCCGCCAGAAGTTCCGGCACTTCAGAGCGGCAATGATCAATCACATACGGGCAGCGGGTGTGGAAACGGCAGCCGGAAGGCGGATGGAGTGCGCTGGGCAGTTCTCCCTGCAGCACGATGCGGCTCCGTTTAGCCTGCGGTATGGGAATGGGGATCGCAGATAGCAGCGCCCGGCTATAGGGATGGCGCGGCGAGGCGAACAGCGACTGGGTATCTGCCGCCTCGACGATGCCGCCGAGATTCATCACCGCGACGCGGTCGGCGATGTGCTTCACAACGGCGAGGTCGTGCGAGACGAAGATATAAGCCAGCCCAAGGCGCTCCTGGAGGTCGCGCAGCAGGTTCAGGATTTGCGAGCGGATTGAGACGTCGAGTGCGGATACCGGCTCGTCGCAGATGATGAGTTTCGGCTCGACCGCCAGCGCCCGCGCAATCGCAATGCGCTGGCGCTGACCGCCGGAGAATTCGTGCGGGTAGCGCCGCGCGAAACGGGGCTCGAGCCCGACCAGGCGCAGCAATTCATCGACGCGGGCGCGCCGCTGCGTTGACGGGACGAGATCGTGCAGCGCAAGCGGCTCGCCCAGGATCTGGCTCACCGTCATGCGCGGATTGAGCGAGGCATAGGGATCCTGGAAGATGATCTGTGCCTTGCGGCGGAAGGCGCGCAATTCGTCCGCATCGAAACCGAGCAGGTCGCGGCCTTCGAATTGAATGTGGCCTTTGTCCGGTTCGATCAGCCGCAGCACCAGCCGGCTCACCGTGGATTTGCCGCAACCGGATTCACCGACCAGCGCCAGCGTCTTGCCCGCCTCAACGGTGAAACTCACGCCGTCGACGGCCTTGATATACGCAGTCGGCCGCCCGAACAGCGATCGCTCGGCGACGAAATGCTTGACGAGATCTTTCACCTCCAGCAGGGCCGTCACGACACCAGCCTCTCCAGCGGCGCCTTGATGCAGCGCGACCAGTGCGTGGGATTGAGCTGCGCCAGCGGCGGCGGCGCTTTGACGCAAGCATCGCCGACGAAAGGGCAGCGCGCCGCAAAACGGCAGCCGGACGGCGGCTTTGTCATATTCGGTACCACGCCTTCGATGGTCGCAAGATGCGCCGCGCGGCGTCCAAGCCGCGGGATCGAGCCCAGCAATCCGACTGTGTAGGGATGCTGGGGGGACGCGAACAATTCACCGACGGCCGCGCGTTCAACGATTTCGCCGGCATACATCACGGCGACCTCGTCGCACACTTCGGCGACGACGCCGAGATCGTGGGTGATCAGAATGATCGCAGCGCCGCTTGCGGCCTTCAGCTCGCGCATCAAATCGAGAATCTGCGCCTGCAGGGTGACATCGAGCGCGGTGGTCGGCTCGTCCGCGATCAGGAGTTTTGGATCGCAAGCGAGCGCCATCGCGATCATCACACGCTGGCGCATGCCGCCGGAAAGCTTGTGCGGGTATTCGTCGATGCGCTTTTCGGGCGAGGGGATGTGCACGCGGCGCAACAGCTCGATCGCGCGCGCCCGCGCCTGGCGCCGCGAGCCGCCGCGATGGCGCAGGATAGTCTCGATGATCTGGTCGCCGATCGTAAAGCTCGGATTGAGCGAAGTCATCGGCTCCTGAAAGATCATCGCCAGGCGATTGCCGCGCAGGTCGCGCAGGGTTTCGTCGGACGCTTCCAGCAAATCGAAACCATCAAACTGGATCGAGCCGGCAACGTCAGCGGAATGTTTCGAGAGCAGGCCCATGATCGCGAGCGACGTCACGCTTTTGCCGCAGCCGGATTCGCCGACCAGTCCCAGCGTGGCGCCGTTGGCGACAGATAGGTCGACGCTGTCGACGGCATGGGTCGTGCGGCCGTCATCACCATGGAACAGCACGCGCAGGTCCTTGATCTCAATCAGCGGCGGGACCGTCATTTCTCACCCGCAATCGCGGCTTCGATGCCGGCCTCGATGGTCGCGCGATCGGTGATCCCCGCCGGGTTGTCGCGCGTCGGCAGGAATTTCCGAAAATGCACCCAGCGCTCGCGGCTCACCTGTTCGAGGCGATCGAGCTCGACGAGCGGATCGGCGTGGTCGTCGACGCGCAGGTCGAGATCGGACCATTCCTCGCTGCCGTGGATCAGAAGCGCCGCCGATTGCTTGCCGCGCTTGTCACCACCCGCGGCTTCGCCGGCGCGCATCGCCGCGATCAGGCGTCGCGCAAACGGCAGCGTCGCGTTCGCTAGATAAGCCTTCGCGGTATCGTCGAGCACCGCCGCGCCTGCCAGCATGTTGCCGGCAATCGAAAAGCCGTCGCCCGCGATGTGGCCGCACCAGTCGATGCAGTCGCGACCGGTATGGGCCGAGATCCGGCCGCTCGCATCCATGACGTGAAGCTGCCGGCTGTCGCGGCCAGGATCGGCTGATACCAGCGTATCTACAATCTCGCGCGGGTTCTTGCCTTCGCGCAGGAGCTTGACGCCGTCGATGCCGTAATAGGGATTGACCAGCGCTTGCGTCGCGATGCCGCCGATGCCGGGCGCGATGTGCGGCACCCGCGCGCCGACCGCGAAGAATTTAGTCGCAACCGCAATGCCGATCTGGCCGGTGGCCTTGTCGCGGGCGATGATCGACCAGGTCATCTCTCTGCCTGTTTGAGCATGATCTTTTCGGAAAACCGGTTCCCACTTTTCCGGATCATGCTCTATCGTCCGGCCGCATAGCCCTGCATGCCCCGTGGATTGGCGGCAGCGCGGCGGCGGCGGCCAACACGAGAGGCAGCAGTGAGACGGCCTTCCGACCAGTCGGGGCCGGTCTCGACGATATGGCCGCGGCTCTTCAAGGTATCGACGGTCGCCTTTGGCACGCGGTTTTCGACGACGAGCACGCCGGGCCGCGCGGTGCGTGGCCAGAACGAGATCGGGAAATGCTCGGAATGCCATGCCGGGGCGTCGATCGCTTCCTGCAAATTCAATTTGGCGTGGACGTGCCGCAGGAAAAATTGCGTGGTCCATTGATCCTGCTGGTCGCCGCCGGGCGATCCCCAGGCGAGGTACGGTTCGCCGTCGCGCAGCGCCAGGGTCGGCGACAGCGTGGTGCGCGGGCGCTTGCCCGGCGCTAAGGCTGCCGGATGGTCTTCCTGCAACCAGAACATTTGCGCGCGGCTGCCAAGGCAAAAGCCAAGTTCGGGAATCACGGGCGAAGATTGCAGCCAGCCGCCGGACGGCGTCGCCGAGACCATGTTGCCGGCCTGGTCGATGATGTCGAAATGCACGGTATCGCCGCGCACCTCGCCGAAACGCCCGACTGTTGGCTCGCCCGCGCCCATGGCACCGACGGCCTCGCGGTGACCCTCGGCGCGGCGCAGTGTTACGATTGAACCAAAGCCTTCGACCGAGCCCGGCACGAAATCCAGCGAGGCGGTTTCCGAGATCAGCTTGCGGCGCTCATCGTTATAGGCATCCGACAACAGGGTCGTGATCGGGATATCCGTGAAATCAGGATCGCCGTAGAATTTCTCGCGGTCGGCAAAAGCGAGTTTGGCGCATTCGACCTGGAGATGAATGAATTCGGGCCCTGCGGGGTCGAGCCCGTCGAGCTCAAACCCTTTCAACAGCGCAAGCTGCTGTAACATTACCGGCCCCTGGCTCCAGACGCCGGCTTTGCACACGGTGTAGCGGCCGTAGTCATAGGAGAGCGGCGCCTCCACCGACGGCTGCCAGCGCGCCATGTCGTCGGCGGAGAGCACGCCGCGATGCGGCGAGCCCGAAACGTCCATGACCTCCTGCGTCCGGCAGAATTGGTCGATCGCTTCCGCCACGAAACCCTGCGACCAGGTTTTGCGCGCGCGTTCGATCTGGGCGGTGCGGTCGGAGCCCGCGCTCTCGGCTTCTTGGAGGATGCGGGCATAGGTCTTCGAAAGTTGCTGGTTGGTGAAGAGCGTGCCGGGCTTTGGCACTTCGTCGTTCGGCAGATAGACCGCCGCCGACGTCTTCCAATGCTTCCGGAACATTTGCTCGACGGTCTTGATTGTGGCGGAGGCGCGTTCGACCAGCGGATAGCCGTCGCGGGCGTAGGCGATCGCAGGCTCCAGCACCTCTCGCAGCCGCATCGTGCCGTAGTCCCGCAGCAGCAGCATCCAGGATTCGAAGGTGCCGGGCACGCAGGCCGCCAGCAGTCCGGTCCCGGGCACCATCTCGAGGCCCTCGCTGCGGTAGTGCGCAATGGTGGCCCGCGCTGGGGCCGGGCCCTGGCCGCAAATCACCTCGGTGCGGCCGCGTTTGGTGTCATGCACAATGATCGGCACGTCGCCGCCGGGACCGTTCAGATGTGGCTCGACCACCTGCAGCGTGAAGGCGGTGGCGACAGCGGCGTCGAACGCGTTGCCGCCCTTTTCCAGCGTCGCCATTCCGACCGCGGTGGCGATCCAGTGGGTGGAAGTCACGACGCCAAACGTACCTTCGATTTCCGGCCTGGTCGTGAACGGATCGGGATTGATGTTGCTCATGGAAGTCCATCATTCTGCTTTAAGCGTCGGCGCGGGCGCACTTGACCACAGGGTAGGCCTTCTGCCAACCGCGGCGACGCTCTCATCGCTGTGATCAGGCCGGCGCGGGAGCGGTGTTAACGGCGTGGCAGGCGACCCCGTCGATCAGCGCCGGCGCCTCGCGGCGGCAGAGCTCGAAGGCCAGCGGGCAGCGCGGGTTGAACGCACAGCCGGGCGGGGGATCGATCGGATTGGGGATTTCGCCTTTGACCGGAATCCGCTGTCGGCCGGACATCGCGAGATCGGGCACCGCGCCCAAGAGCATTTTCGTATATGGCATGCGCGGCCGTGCGAACAGTTCGCGCCCTTCCGCGATCTCGACGATGCGGCCGAGATACATCACGCCGATCCGGTTCGCCATATGCCGCACCACCGCGAGATTGTGGCTGATGAAGAGGTAGGTGAGGCCGAACTTGTCCTGCAGGTCGCGCATCAAATTGAGGATTTGCGCCTGCACCGAGACGTCGAGCGCCGAGGTCGGTTCGTCGCAGACGATGAATTCGGCTTCCGAGGCAAGCGCGCGCGCAATCGCGATCCGCTGCCGCTGCCCGCCGGAGAATTCGTGCGGATACTTGATGCCGTCGTCGGCGTGCAGGCCGACCAGGCTCAACAGCTCGCCGACCCGATCCTGGATGTTGCGTTCGCCCTGGATCAGCTCGAACGCGCGGATCGGTTCGGCGACGATCGCATCGACCCGGAAGCGCGGATTGAGGCTCGCATAGGGATCCTGAAAGATCATCTGGATGCGGCGGCGCAACCGCTGGCGCGCCTGCGCCTGTCTTGTATCCGTCATCGACACGCCGTCGATCACGACTTCGCCCGAGCTTGGCGGCAACAGTCCGACCACCATCCGGGCCACCGTGGTCTTTCCGGAGCCGGACTCGCCCACGAGGGCAAAGGTCTCGCCCTTCCTGATATCAAAGGTCACGCCATCGACCGCTTTCAGAAATTCCAGATGGCCGCCTTCGAGCACGCGGTTGAGCCATGGTTTTGAGACGTCGAACGCGCGACGCAAGTTCTTGATGTCGACAAAAGGCGCCACACTCATGCCGCGGAGTCCTCGACGCCGGCATCATAGAGATGGCAGGCCACCGCCTGCGTGCCGTGCCGGATCGGTTCCGGCCGTTCGATCCGGCACCGATCGAAGGCGAAAGCGCAGCGCGGGTTGAACGAGCAGCCCTGAGGGATCGCGGACAATCGCGGCATCGAGCCTGGTATCTGCACCAGCCGCTTGTCTTCGCCAGCCAGCGTCGGGATCGCGCCCATCAATCCCTTGGCGTAGGGATGCAGCGGGTTCTGAATGACGTCCTGCACCGGGCCGATCTCGACGATGCGGCCGGAATACATCACCGCGACGCGGTCGGAGGTTTCGGCGATCACGCCCATGTCGTGCGTCACCAGCATCACCGCGGTGCCGTGATCGCGCCCGAGGCGTTTGATCAGCGAGATGATTTGCGCCTGCACCGAGACGTCGAGCGCCGTGGTCGGTTCGTCCGCGATGATCAGCTCGGGCTCGACGCAGATCGCGAGCGCAATCACCACGCGCTGGCGCATGCCACCGGAGAATTCGTGCGGATAGCCGTCGATGCGCTTGTCCGGCGCGGGGATTCCGACTTCGGCCAAGAGGTCGATCGCACGTTTGCGGGCGGCCTGTTCGGAGAGGCTGGTATGCGTCCTGATGGTCTCGACGATCTGGTCGCCGATCCGGTACAGCGGATTGAGACTGGTGAGCGGATCCTGAAAAATCATGCCGATCCGCTTGCCTCTGATACGGCGAAGATCTTCCGGCGGCAGATGGTCGATCCGCAAGCCCGAAAGATAGATCTCGCCGCCTGCGATGCGGCCGGGCGGATCGATCAGGCCGATCACCGCAAGGCCGGTGACGGATTTTCCGGCGCCGGATTCGCCGACCACGCCAAGCACTTCGCCCTTGGCGATATCAAAGGACACACCGTCGATAGCGCGCAGCGTACCGCGGCGGAGCGCAAACTCGATCTGAAGGTCACACACGGAGAGAACGGGCTCGGTCATCTCAGCTTCGGATTGAGCGCGTCGCGCAGCCAGTCGCCGAGCAGGTTGATGGACAGGATCAGCGCGGCCAGCGCTATCCCCGGGAAGGCGACGATCCACCATTCGCCCGCGAACAGATAGTTGTTGCCGATCCGGATCAGGGTGCCGAGCGAGGGCATGGTGTCAGGCATGCCGGAGCCGAGAAACGACAATGTCGCCTCGGTGATAACGGCGAGCGCCAGATTGATGGTCGCGATCACCAGCACCGGCCCCATCGTATTGGGCAGCACGTGACGCAGCATGATGACGGGCGCCGGCAGGCCGATCAACTGCGCGGCTGCGACGTAATCCTTGTTCTTCTCCACCATGACCGAGCCGCGCACCGTGCGGGCATATTGCACCCAGAAGCTCAAGCCGATCGCAACCACCAGCACCGCCAGCATGCTCATGGCATCTAACCGGTTGCCGAACACGGACTTGACGACGCCGTTGATGAGCAGCGCGATCAGGATCGCCGGGAAGGTGAGCTGAACGTCGGCAATGCGCATGATCAGGCTATCAACGGCGCCGCCGAAATAACCCGCGATCAGCCCGAGCACGATGCCGAGCGTGCCCGAGAACAGCACGCCGAGCAGGCCCACGGTGAGCGAAATGCGCAAGCCGTACAGGATCGCCGAAAATACGTCGCGGCCCTGTTCGTCGGTGCCGAGCAGGAACGGGCTTTGGCCATCGGCGGTCCATAGCGGCGCGATGCGCGAGTTCATCAGTTGCAACTGCGCCGGGTCGAACGGATTCTGCACCGCAAGCAGGGGCGCGAAGATCGCGATCAGGAAAAACAGCAGTGTCACCGCGGCGGCCGCCATGGTGAGGCGGGAGCGGCGGAATGAATAGAACACATCGCTCGCGCCGAGCCGGGCCAGCCAAGGCGCCGAAGTCATGCCCGCGCGCGGGGCGCTCGAACTGGCTTTATGGGGGACGACGGTGTCGCTCATCGTCAGGCCGCACCGCTGATGGTTGAGCGCAGACGTGGATCGACCACGGTGTAGAGGATATCGACCACGAAATTGATGGTGACGAAGATCAGCGACACGAACAACAAATAAGCCGCCATGATCGGGATATCGACGTTTTGTACGGCTTGCACAAACAATAGTCCCATGCCCGGCCACTGGAATACGGTCTCGGTAATGATCGCAAATGCAATTACCGAGCCAAACTGCAGGCCCGCCACGGTGATGACGGGAACCAGCGTGTTCTTGAGCGCATGGCCGAAATGGATCGCGCGCGTCGTCAGGCCCCGCGCCCGCGCGAAGCGGATATAGTCGGTGCGCAGCACCTCGAGCATCTCGGCACGCACCAGCCGCATGATCAAGGTCATCTGGAACAGGCCAAGCGTGACCGACGGCATGATCAGCGCCTTCAACCCGGAGACCGTCAAGAGCCCCGTGGTCCACCAGCCGATCCGCACCACTTCGCCGCGGCCAAACGACGGCAGCCAGCCCAGCACCACCGCGAACAAATAGATCAGGAGGATGCCGATCAGGAACGTCGGCAGCGAGATTCCGATCAGCGAGATCGCCTGGAACGCCTTTGCCAGCAGCGTGTCGCGACGCAACGCCGAATAGACACCCATCAGGATGCCGAAGACCATTGCAAGCATGGTGGCACAGGTCGCGAGTTCGAGTGTCGCTGGCATCCGCTCCATCAATAGCGCGGTAACCGGCTGGCGAAACTGATAGGAGACGCCGAACTTGAACTGAGCCGCATTGCCGACGTAGCGCGCGAATTGCACGATCACGGGATCGTCAAGACCCAGCGATTGGCGGACTGCGGCGCGTTCGGCGGGCGGCGTATCCAGCGAGACGATCTGGTTGACCGGATCGCCCGCGAAGCGAAACATCGAAAACGCGATGATTCCGACCGCGATCATGACGCCGATCGCCTGGATCGCCCGGTGCAGAGTGAAAGCGAGCATCTGGTCCTTTCACTGCCTCTTTTGACTAGCACGCATCGTTGCGAGCTGAAACGAAAAGTCCCGGGAGCATGAAGCCGTCGGGACTGTCGAAATCCGGTCTGTTCTACTCGTCCTGTTTCACCATCCAGTAGGGGAGGACTTGGTTGTCGGCGCGCTGCACTACCTTCAGTTTTTTCGATACGCCCCACGCCAGCGCCTGTTGATGCAGCGGGATGTAGGCGTAGTCCTTCATCGCGATCTCGAAGGCCTGCTTGATCAACAGATTGCGTTTGGTGGTGTCGGTCTCCTGCAACACCTGGTCGGTCAGCTTGTCGAATTCCTTGTTGCAGTAACCGCCGAGATTGGTTTCGCCGCGCGGGGATTTCGGATCGTCGCGGCAGCCCATGATGTCGTACATCACGTTGTGCGAATCCAGCGTGCCGGGCGTCCAGCCCAGCATGTAGAAAGAGGTCTGATAGCCGCCGGGCTTGAGCACCTTGGCGAAGTACTGCGCCTTGGGCTGCGCCAACAGATTGATCTTGACGCCGACGCGGGCCAGCATGCCGACTACCGCCTGGCAAATCGCGGCATCGTTGACGTAGCGGTCGTTCGGGCAATCCATCGTGACTTCGAAACCGTCGCCATAGCCGGCTTCGGTCAAGAGCTTCTTGGCGCCGTCGGGATCGTATTTCGGTCGCGTGAAATCCTTGGACAATGCAAATAGCTGTGGCGCGATCATCAGCGCCGATGGCGTCGAAAGCCCGCGCATCACGCGGGTCTTGATCGATTCGATATCGATCGCCTTGTAGAAGGCTTCGCGGACACGCACGTCCTTGAACGGGTTCTTGCCCTTGATGCTGGAAAACAACAGTTCATCACGCGTCTGGTCCATGCCCAAGAAAATGGTGCGGATTTCCGGACCCTTGAGCATCTGCGCGTTGGGGCTGGCGTCGACCCGCGCAATATCCTGGAGCGGCACCGGTTCGATAATGTCGACTTCGCCGGACAGCAGCGCCGCCACGCGGGTTGCTTCCGAGGCGATCGGCGTGAAGATGATTTCCTTCAGATTATGTTCGGGCTTGCGCCACCAGTTCGGGTTGACTTTGAAGACGGTCTTGACGCCAGGTTGATGGCTCTCGATCGTGAAAGGTCCGGTGCCGTTTTCATGCAGCGACGCATAGGTGGGGGTGGTCGCCGCAGCCGGCGTCGGCGCGGTCGCGTTGTTCTCCTCGGCCCATTTCTTGTCCATGATCCACCAGGTATCCCATTGCGAATTGAGAATGGGATTGGGCTTGGTCAGGATGAAATCCACCGTGTAGTCGTCGACCTTGACGACCTTGACGTCGGCGTCGATGCGGGTTTGCAGGTTCGAGCCTTTGGCGCGAACGCGGTCGGCCGAGAACACCACGTCATCGGCGGTGAACGGATCGCCATTATGGAATTTGACGCCTTTGCGCAGGTGGAAACGCCAGCGGGTCGGCTCCGGTGTCTCCCAGCTTTCCGCCAGCCCCGGCGCGATCTTCAGTTCCTTGTCGCGGGTGATCAGGCTCTCAAAGATCTGACCGAGATGGGCATGCGTCGTGGTCTCATTGAGCGTGTAGGGATCGAGCGATTTGAGGTCGCCCTGGTTGGCATAACGCAGCGTCTGGCTCGATGCCGGTGCCATCACTGAGGCGGCGATTGCGAGGGTGGCTGCTGCAACCAGGGTATGACGTACCGACATTTGTCCACGCTCTCCGCTGGGGCGCCGTGCAATTTCTGCAATATCGGCCGGCCATGATCGAGCCATGTTGCCAGAGTTTGGCCGCTGCGCAAGCGCGATTTCGGCCCGGTTTGCGCACCCGCGCCGCAATAGCTAGCTTCGGCTGGCGGTGGTGAGTGGGACACATTCAACTTTCGGAGCGCCGGATGGCGGAACTCAAGGCCGACGTTCTCGTACTGGGTGCAGGCATGGTCGGCGTTGGCGCGGCCCTGCATCTGCAGAAGCGAGGACGCGACGTCATCCTACTCGATCGCCAGGAGCTCGCCGGCGAAGGCACGAGCTTCGGCAATGCCGGCATCATCGAAAGCGCTTCGGTCTTCCCCTATATGTTTCCCCGCGATGCCCGCGAAATTCTGCGCTACGCGCTGAACCGCTCGCCGCAGGCGCATTACAGTATCACCGATTTGCCGATCTTCCTGCCATGGCTGGTGCGCTACTTTCTCGCATCCTCGCCAAAACGGGCGCTGCACAGCGCGATGGCCGAACTGCCGCTGATCCGGCGCAGCATGATCGAGCACGAAGAACTCATCGTGGAAGCGGGCGCGGGCGAACTGTTGCGGCGGACCGGCTGGATCAAGCTGTACCGATCCGAGGCGACGCTTGCAAAAGCGCTAAGCGAATTCGAGCGGGCGAAGCAGTATGGCGTCGCAGGCGAGGTGCTCGATGACGCAGCGATCAGGCGGCGCGAACCTCATCTGAGTGGCGAATTCGCCGGCGCGATCCATTTTCCGGCACCGGGATTTGTTCCCGACCCCGGCGGGTTGGCCAAGGCCTATGCCGCGCTGTTCAAGCGCAAGGGCGGGCGTTTCGTCGCAGGCGATGCGAAAACGCTCGAACAGGCGGCCGGCGGCTGGCGCGTGAACGCCGATCACGGCCTGGTGAGCGCCCGAGAAGCCGTGGTGGCGCTCGGACCATGGTCCGATCTGGTGTTTGGTCGGCTGGGATATTCAATTCCATTAAGCGTCAAGCGCGGTTACCATCTGCATTTAGCGGCGCGCGGCAATGCCGTGCTCAATCATCCGGTGCTGGACGCCGATCAGGGCTTTGTACTGGCGCCGATGAACCGCGGCATTCGCCTCACCACCGGCGTTGAGTTTGCCCGCCGCGATGCCCCGCCGACGCCCGTTCAGGTGCAGCGGGCGCTGCCGCGGGCGCATGCACTGTTTCCGCTCGGCGAGGCGGTCGACGCCAAACCCTGGATGGGCGCGCGGCCGTGTCTGCCCGATATGCTGCCGGTGATCGGCAGGGCGCCCCGGCACGCCGGGCTGTGGTTCGACTTCGGCCACCAGCACCATGGTCTGACCCTGGGGCCCGCTAGCGGCCGTCTGTTGGCAGAGATGATGACCGGCGAAACCCCATTCGCCGATCCGACGCCGTTTGCGGTCGAACGCTTTGGTTGACCATGTCGGCCGAACGACCGCCTTGTGACGTCAGGTCGCTTGCGTCAGGCTCCAACTCGCGGTGTTATGTGCGGCGCCGTCAATAAGCGACAGGAGCGGACATGAAGGTTAACGTTGAGATAGATTGCACGCCGCTTGAAGCCCGCCAATTCTTTGGACTTCCGGACGTGTCGCCGATGCAGACGGCGGTGATGGATAAGCTGCAGCAGCAGATGATGGCCAACATCGACAAGGTCTCGCCGGAAGCGCTGATTCAAAACTGGTTCACCTTCGATCCAAAGCTTGCCGAACGGTTCCAGGACATGTTCGTCACCATGGCGGGCCTCGGCGGCTCGCGCGGCAGCGACAAGAAAAAATAATGCCGATCGAGGACCACCAAACGCGCGCGGCCGGCCGGCTTCGTCCCCCCGGCCTTGGCCTGCTGTTGGCCGAAGCAAGGGGAATCCTCGAATTCAACACCAGCCTGTTGCTGTCGCCGCTGTTGATGCGCGCCCCGAAGGGCGATGGCCATCCGGTGCTGACGCTGCCGGGATTTCTTGCGAGCGACCTGTCGATGGCGCCGATGCGGCGCTATCTGAGCGAGCTCGGTTACGACAGCCATGCATGGCGAATGGGGCGCAATACCGGCGGCCTTGTGCGTATGCAAACCGCGCTGCTCGACCGGCTCAAGGAAATTCATACCCAAACCGGGCGCAAGGTCAGCGTGGTCGGATGGAGCCTTGGCGGCATCTATGCCCGCCACCTGGCGCTGCAGGCGCCGGACAAGATCCGATCGGTGGTGACGCTGGGAAGTCCATTTGCGAACGACGTGCGGGCGACAAATGCCACGCGGCTTTACGAGGCGCTGTCGGGCGAAACCGTTGAACAGCATTCCGAGTTGCAACAGGCCATCGCGGGCGACCTGCCGGTGCCCACCACGTCGATCTATTCGAAGAGCGATGGCATCGTGAACTGGCGAACCTGCGTACTGCGGCCCTCCGATACCGCCGAGAATATCGAGGTGCGGCTCGCGAGCCATGTGGGGTTGGGCGTAAACCCGGCAGCCCTGTGGGCGGTCGCCGATCGTCTGGCCCAGGGCGAGGGCCACTTCACGCAATTTGACCGATCCGGGCCGTTTGCCATTGCCTACGCGCCCGCAGAACATGCACAATCAGCCTGAACACGAGAAGCGTAATCAATACGCCGCGTGATCTCCTCGGGAGGAAGACATGGGTGACGGCAAAAAACTGTCCTCGTTGGACGCATCCTTTTTGTACCTGGAAACGCCGGAAATGCCGATGCATGTCGGCAGCATGGCGATCTTCCGCCTCCCTGACGATTACCAGGGTGATTTCTTCGAAGACTTCAAGGCGATGATCGCCTCCCGCCTGCACATCGCGCCGATCCTCAAGGCGCGGCTGGAAAAAGCGCCGCTCGACATCGATCATCCATCCTGGGTCGAGGACGATCAGTTCGACATCGACCGCCATATCTTCCGCGCCAGCCTGCCGGCGCCGCGCGATCGCGCCACGCTGGAGCGTATTGTCGGCTGGATGCATGCGAAGCTTCTCAACCGCGCCCGCCCGTTGTGGGAGTTCTATGTCTTCGAAGGCATGAAGGACAACGAGATCGGGCTCTATTCCAAGATGCATCACGCCTGTATCGATGGCGGCGCCGGTGCGGCGCTCACCAACATGATCTACGACATCTCGCCGGTGCCGCGGAACGTCGAGCCGCCGGCAGCGCAGGCGAAGGTCGGCCAGGAGCCGCGCGACATCGCCGCGACACTGCTCGATTCCTACCAGCAGCTCTGGACCCAGCCGCTCGATGCCGCGGCCGCCAGGAGCATCGAGTTGCCGCGTTCGGGAAAGAGCGATATCGGGTCGATCCTGTTCGACAACGCGATGTATCAGATCGAAAGCGCGGTGAAATTTGCCGGCAATATTCCGACCATGCTCAAAAGCGTCTCCGACGTGATCAGCAAGGTTTCCGACCCAAAATCGCGCGACAGCCTTGCCAGCATGATGTCGCCGCCGAGCATCCTTAACAAATCGATTTCCTCGGAACGCAGCTTCGCCGGTACCTCGATCTCGCTGTCGCGGGCCAAAGCGCTCGCCAAGCAGTCCGGCGGCAAGCTCAACGACGTGGTGCTGGCGCTCGCCTCCGGTGTGGTGCGGCGTTATCTCATCGAGCAGGGTGCGCTGCCTGCGAAATCGTTGACCGCGGCGGTGCCGATTTCGTTGCGCGAGGAGGGCAATACCGACTCCAACAACCAGGTGTTCGGCATGATCTGCGCGATCGCCACCAACATCGAGGATCCGAAGGCGCGGCTTGCAGCGATCATCGCGCAATCCACCAAATCCAAGGAGATGTCGCATCCGCTGCGCGCATTGATGCCGCAGGTCTCCAACATCTCGATGCTCGGCGCACCGATCCTGGTGCAGATCCTGGCGCTGCTCTATAGCCGCTCCAGCCTATCGGACGTATTGCCGCCGACTGCCAATATCACCGTGTCCAACGTGCCGGGGCCGCGCCAAACCCTCTATGCCGCCGGCGCGGAATTGCTGCATATCTTCCCGGTCTCGATCTCGACCCACGGAATCGCGCTGAACATCACGGTGCAGAGCTACCGCGATCAGCTCGATTTCGGCTTCATCTCCGGCGCCAACATCATTCCGCACGTCCAGGTGCTCTGCGACATGCTGCCGGGAGAGTTCGCAGCTCTTGAGGCCGCGTTTGCGCCGCCGGCTGCCGATATCAAAGGCGCGGCAGAGTAGGGTGCAAAAAATGATCGAGATGCCGCTGCTGCAGTTCGCCCAGACCAATGGAATTCGCATGGGGTATTACGAGGCCGGTCCGAAAACGGACAAGCCGCCGGTTATCCTTTGCCACGGTTGGCCGGAAATCGCGTTTTCCTGGCGTCACCAGATCAAGTCGCTGGGCGACGCCGGCATCCGCGTGATTGCGCCGGACCAGCGCGGCTATGGCGCAACCGACCGGCCGGAAGCGGTCGAGGATTATGACATCGAGCATCTGACCGGTGATCTCGTCGGTCTGATGGATCATCTTGGTGTCGACAAGGCGATCTTTGTCGGCCACGACTGGGGCGGCTTCATCGTCTGGCAAATGCCGCTGCGACATATCGATCGCGTCGCCGGCGTGGTCGGCATCAACACGCCGCACACCAATCGCGCGTGGGCCGATCCGATCGATCTGCTGCGCACGCGCTTCGGCGATCACATGTACATCGTGCAGTTTCAGGATCCCGCGCGGGAGCCGGACCGAATATTCGGCAGCCGGGTTGAACAGGTCTTCGACGCCTTCATGCGCAAGCCGGTGCCGCGCCCCGACACCGCGCCGAAGGAGGAGGTCGTCGCCGGCGTCGGCGCCTCGCCAAGGCTCAATCTGGCGTTTCCGCAGATGATTGCGAACTACGACGCCAAACACGACCCACGCGCGCCGATCCTCACAGCGGAAGAAAAGCGGGTGTTCGTCGACGCCTTCACCAAATCCGGCTTCACCGGCGGCATCAACTGGTACCGCAACATGTCGCGCAATTGGCGGCGCTCGGAGGGCCTCGACCACACCGTGCACGTGCCGGCGCTGATGATCATGGCCGAGAACGACCCCGTGCTGCCGCCGTCCTCGGCCGACGGCATGGAGCTCCTCATTCCGGATCTCGAGAAATATCTGGTGCGGGGCAGCGGCCATTGGACACAGCAGGAAAAGCCAGAGGAGGTCAGCGCCAAACTGATCGAATGGCGCAGGAAGCGGTTCGGGTGAGGCGTTACGTCGTCCTTGCGAGCGAAGCGACTCGAACCGTCATTCTGGGGCGATGCGAAGCATCGAACTATGATGTGCAATTGCACATCTGAGAATCTCGAGATTCCGGGTCTGGTCCTTCGGACCATCCCGGAATGACGAACCCAATCTAACAAAGCGGCAGGAGTTCACTTCGCAATGGCGCCCAAGAATAGGCTCGCTCCGATTCCTCAGCCGCCGGTGAAACCGGTGGTCGGCAACATGCTATCGCTGGATTCGACCGCGCCGGTGCAAAACCTGACCCGGCTGGCCAGGGAACTCGGTCCGATTTTCTGGCTCGACATGATGGGCGCGCCGATCGTGATCGTCTCGGGGCACGACCTCGTCGATGAGCTCTCCGACGAAAAGCGCTTCGACAAGGCGGTGCGCGGGCCGCTGCGCCGCGTGCGCACGGTCGCGGGCGACGGATTGTTCACCGCCGACACGACCGAGCCGAACTGGAGCAAGGCGCACAACATTCTGCTGCAGCCGTTCGGCAATCGCGCGATGCAATCTTATCACCCAAGCATGGTCGACATCGCCGAGCAACTCGTGAAGAAGTGGGAGCGGCTCAACGCCGACGACGAAATCGACGTCGTCCACGACATGACCGCGCTGACGCTCGACACCATCGGGCTGTGCGGGTTCGACTACCGTTTCAATTCGTTCTACCGGCGCGACTATCATCCGTTCGTCGAGTCACTGGTGCGTTCGCTCGAGACCATCATGATGATCCGCGGTCTTCCCCTGGAGAATCTGTGGATGGGCAAGCGTCGGCGCGATCTCGCCGCCGATGTCGCGTTCATGAACAAGATGGTCGACGAGATCGTTGCCGAGCGGCGCAGAAGCACGGACGCCGCCGCCGACAAGAAGGATATGCTGGGGGCCATGATGACCGGCGTCGACCGTGCCACCGGCGAACAGCTCGACGACGTCAACATCCGCTACCAGATCAATACGTTCCTGATCGCGGGACACGAGACCACGAGCGGACTGTTGTCGTGCGCGCTCTATGCACTGTTGAAACATCCCGAGGTGCTCAAGAAGGCCTATGAGGAAGTCGACCGGGTGCTCGGCCCCGACATTAATGCCAGGCCGACCTATCAGCAGGTCACGCAGCTGACCTACGTTACGCAAATCTTGAAGGAGGCGTTGCGGCTGTGGCCGCCGGCTCCGGCCTATGGCATTTCGCCGCTGCAAGACGAGACCATCGGCGGCAAATTCGGGCTGAGAAAGAACACCTTCGTTACGGTGCTGGTGCTGGCGCTGCATCGCGATCCCTCCGTGTGGGGGCCCAATCCCGACGCGTTCGACCCGGAAAATTTCAGCCGCGAGGCCGAGGCCAAGCGTCCGATCAATGCCTGGAAGCCGTTCGGCAACGGCCAGCGCGCCTGCATCGGCCGCGGCTTCGCGATGCACGAGGCCGCGCTCGCGCTCGGCATGATCCTCCAGCGTTTCAAGCTGGTCGACCATCAGCGCTACCAGATGCACCTGAAGGAAACCCTGACGATCAAGCCCGACGGCTTCAAGATCAGGATTCGCCCGCGCACTGAAAAGGATCGCGGCCCCTCAGCCGCCGCTGCCCCTGCGGCGGTTGCGTCAGGTGCGGCGTCGCGCGCGCGGACGCGGCCGGGCCATAACACGCCGCTCCTGGTGCTCTATGGCTCGAACCTCGGCACGGCCGAAGAACTCGCGACGCGCGTCGCTGATTTGGCCGAGGTCAACGGGTTTGCGACGAAACTGGCGCCGCTCGATGATTTCGTCGGCAAGTTGCCGGAAAAGGGCGGGCTCTTGATCTTCTGCGCCTCGTATAATGGCGCCCCTCCCGACAATGCGACCCAGTTCATCAAGTGGCTCGGCGGCGATTTACCGAAGAATGCCTTCGCCAAGCTGCGTTACGCGGTGTTCGGCTGCGGCAACAGCGACTGGGCGGCGACCTATCAGTCGGTGCCGCGCTTCATCGACGATCAGCTGAAGGCGCGCGGCGCACGCAACGTCTATGCGCGCGGGGAGGGCGATGCCCGTAGCGATCTCGACGGCCAGTTCGAGAGCTGGTTCGCCGCCGCCGCACCCGCCGCGGTGAAGGAATTCGGCCTCGATTCGAATTTCAGCCGCAGCGCCGATGATGAGCCGCTCTACAGGATCGAGCCGGTGGCGCCGATCGCGGTCAATACGATGGTGGTGCAGGGCGGCGCCGCGCCGATGAAAGTGCTGGTCAACACCGAGTTGCAGAGCAGACTGGGTGCCAACCCGTCCGATCGATCGACCCGGCATGTTGAAGTGCAATTGCCCGCCGGCATCAACTACCGCGTCGGCGATCACCTCAGCGTCGTACCGCGCAACGATCCGGCGCTGGTCGATCAGGTCGCGCGCCGCTTCGGCTTTCTTCCCGCCGATCAGATCCGCCTGCGGGTCACTGAGGGCCGCCGCGCGCAGTTGCCGGTCGGCGATGCAGTGTCGGTCGGTCGGCTGTTGACCGAATTTGTCGAATTGCAGCAGATCGCCACCCGCAAGCAAATTCAGATCATGTCGGAACATACACGCTGCCCAGTGACCAAGCGTGAGTTGCCGTTTCATGCTTACCTGGAAATGCTGTCGCTGCTGGCGCCGCGTTACTATTCGATCTCGTCTTCGCCCTCTCGCGACGGCGCGCGTTGCAGCGTTACCGTCGCGGTAGTGCAAGCGCCCGCAAGCTCGGGGCGCGGCATCTACAACGGCGTCTGCTCTAATTATCTCGCCGGCCGCCGCGCCGGCGACACCGTTCACGCCACGGTGCGCGAGACCAAGGCCGGCTTCCGCTTGCCTGACGATAGCTCGTTGCCGATCATCATGATCGGTCCCGGCACCGGGCTCGCGCCGTTCCGCGGCTTTCTGCAGGAGCGCGCGGATCGCAAGAACAAGGGGACGAGCCTGGGCGCGGCGATGCTGTTCTTCGGCTGCCGTCATCCGGATCAGGATTATCTCTACGCCGACGAATTGAAGGCGTTCGCCGCCGATGGCGTCACTGAGCTGCATACCGCGTTCTCGCGCGGCGACGGACCGAAAACCTATGTGCAGCATCTGGTCGCGGCGCAGAAAGAAAAGGTCTGGAACCTGATCGAGCGGGGCGCGATCATTTACGTCTGCGGAGATGGCGGCAAGATGGAGCCGGACGTCAAGGCGGCGCTGGTTGCGATCTATCGCGAGCGCAAGGGTGCCGACGCCGATGCGGGGCAACGCTGGATTGACAATCTCGGTGCTAAGAATCGCTACGTGCTGGACGTCTGGGCGGGCGGGTAGTTTCTCGCGCGGCTGGGCTACGCTGCCTTTGCCGCGGCACCATGGGCATGCTTGTCGATCGCGTCGATGATCTGCGGCCACATCGGGATCGGCAGCGCGTGGCCCATGCCCTCGATCATTAAAAGCCTCGCGCCCGGAATCGAGGCGGCGGTGTCTTTGCCGCCTTCGGGGCGCACCAAGGGATCGACAGTGCCGTGAATGACCAGCGTCGGCGCCTTCACCGCACGCAGCCGCTCCTTGCGACTGCCGGACGCCAGGATGGCGCGGAGTTGCCGTCCGACGCCGGCCGGATTAAGGCCGCGCTCGTAGGTTCGTTCGGCGCGCGAGCGATCGAGCGCTTCGTCTTCCGGAAAACTGCCGACGCGCAGGATCTTCCAGGTCTGGGCAAAGCGGACGAAATACTCTTCCTTGGTGGCCGGCGGCGGCGCCATCAGGACGGCGGTGGCTTCGCGGCTCGGCGGCGGCACTTTTGGATTGCCGGTGGTCGACATGATCGAGGTCAGCGAGCGAACGGCTTGTGGAAACGAGATCGCGATTTCCTGGGCGATCATGCCGCCCATGGATGCACCCACCAAATGGGCTGACTTGATGCCGAGCGCGTCCATCAGCCCGATCGTGTCCTGCGCCATGTCGCGGAGCCTGTAGGGCGCGGCGATCGGGATTTTCAGGAACCTCAGCTTGAGCAATTCGATCGGCGTCAGCCGCTTGCCGCCGCTTAGCTTGGAGGATTTGCCGATGTCGCGGTTGTCGAAGCGGATGACGCGAAAGCCGCGCGCCGCAAGCTGCCGGCAGAAATCGTCATCCCAATGGATCATCTGGGCGCCTAATCCCATGATCAACAGCATTGGCTCGGCACTGGCCTCGCCAAAAATCTCGTAACAGATGTCGATGCCGTTGGCGCAGGCGATCTGCGGCGGCTGGTGGGCTGACAAGTTCACCTGTTGCTTCCTCAAAACGGACTTGGGTGGCAACTCTATGCCACGGTTTCCGGCAACGCAGAAGGTTTTCTGGGGCCGCCGCTGCCGGCCAAATCGCGGCCCCACGGTTGACCGGCCCACCGCAACGGTGTCGTATGACGACAAAACGACGGGGACCAGCCCCGGTGACGATGGCGGGAGGACGCCGGTGGCCGACAAAAGCAATGACCCGGTCGTGTTGTGGCAAACCATGATCGGCGAGATGGAGAAGGGATTCAATTCCTTCGCCAATCAGGCGATGGCTTCCCCGGAATTTTCCAGAGCGATGAACCAGGCCGGCGGCGCTGCGGCGGGCGCGCAAAAGCAGCTCGGCGAACTGATGGAGAAATACCTCCTCGCGATGAACCTGCCGAGCCGCTCGCAACTGGTCGGCATGGCCGAGCGACTGCAATCGATCGAAGGCCAGTTGAACGAGATCAAGGCGCTGTTGCATCAGGTCCATCACAATTCCGCGGCGCCGGCGGGTGGCTATGGCACGGCCAGGCCGCCGCGCACCAAGCGGCCTCCGTCACCGGGCGGAGAGCAGAAATGAACGCCAGCGCTGGCCTTGGTCTTGCGGCGCGCGATCTCGCTGAACTCCCGGACCGCATCCAGTCCGAGGTCCAGCGCGCAATCCAGCGCAGCATCAAGGGCGTCGAATATTTCTCGACGTCCGGGCCATCGCTCGGCTCGACGCCCAAGGACATCCTGCACGTCCGCGGCACGATGAACCTTTATCATTATCGCCCTATCGCGGATGAGATCTACCGCGTGCCGATTCTGATCGTGATGGCGACCACCAACCGCGGCTACATTCTCGACATGGTGCCCGGCCAGAGCTTTATCGAATTCCTGTTGAAGCGCGGCTACGACGTCTACATGCTGGACTGGACCGCGCCGAAGCCGGAAGAGAAGACTCTTGGGATGGAGGACTACGTCCTCGACTTCATCCCCGATTGCGTGCGCCGCGTGCAACAGGATTCCGGCGAGACCGACATCACCGTGATCGGCTATTGCTTCGGCGGCGTCCTGTCGTTGCTGTACGGCGCGATCTTCAACGATGGGCCGATGAAGAATCTGATCTGCTTCACGACGCCGATCGATTTCCGCGAGATGAAGCTGTTCCAGAACTTTTCCGACCGCCGCTATTTCGACGTTGACCGGCTGATCGACAGCGTTGGCAACGTGCCGCCGGAAATGATCCTCTCTTCATTTGAGATGCTGCGGCCGGCCTCGCGCGCCGCAAGCCAGGTGCAGTTGTGGGAGAACATCTGGAACGACGAGTTCGTAAAATCGTACCGGATGTTCGATCGCTGGGCGACCGACACGCTTCCTTTGGCCGGCGAGTATTTCCGCGACATCACTAAGGACCTGATGTGGGACAACAAGCTTTACAACGGCACCATGTCGGTCGGCGGGCGCAAGGCCGATATCGCCGACATCAAGGTGCCGATCCTGCACGCGGTCGCCGAGCATGACCACATCGTTCCCTATGACGCGGCCAAACACCTGATCGCGAGAGTGGGCTCAAAGGACAAGGAGGAGGTGATGCTCAAAGGCGGTCACGTCAGCCTTGTTGCGGGCGCCAACGCGATCAAGCGCCTGTGGCCGAAACTGGACTCCTGGTTGGGTGGAAAATCGACATGAGTGAAACACGTTCCTATCCGCGCCACGCCAAGCTGGATGCCGGCGACGTCGAATTCCGCCTGATGTCGCGGGCGGACGAGCTAGCGGTGCTCGAGTTCGCGAAGGCGCTGCCGACGCACGACTTGCTGTTCCTGCCGCGCAATATCAGCCAGCCCAAGGTGCTGTCGGCCTGGATCCAAGAGATCGAGCGCGGCGACATCACGAGCCTGCTTGCGGTGAAGGACGGCAACGTTGTCGGCTGCGGGACGCTGGTGCGCGACCCGCATTCCTGGTCGCCGCATGTCGGCGAGATCCGGATGGTGGTGTCAGCGGAGGTGCGCGGGCAGGGCGTCGGACGCGCGCTGTCGCAGGAGACGTTTGCGCTCGCGCTGGGCGCGGGCCTGGAAAAGCTTTCGGTGCAGATGACGG
>VAZG01000617.1 GCA_005885285.1 Alphaproteobacteria bacterium
GACGCCGCTCGTCCCGAGCGCCGCTGTTTGACGCGGCCGGCGCGTGCTCGGAAGGGTCGGCTCGGAAAGCAGCGGGCCGTCGAGCAGCTCACTAGTCTACTTCCCGGCGCAAAATTAGATGGACGTGGTGTGGGTTCAGAGTCGGCCGATCGGCGGAAAACTGCAAGGTCGAACGGATCGGCGATTGACTTGTTTGATCACCATTGATTCATTCTTATGAATGATTCGTGAGCGAACCCTTAGAGCGCGCGACAAGCTCGTCGGCAAGCTGCCGGCCACCGGCGAGTTGCTGCGCGGTTCGTTGCTGGAGCGTACCGTTCGACATACCAAGGGCTGTCCTAAATGCGCGCGCGGCGAAGGGCACCGAGTGTTCGTGCTGACCGTGACATACGCCGGCGGGCGCACGCAGCAGTTCAGCGTGCGTCGCGAACGGGTCGCCGAGGTTCGCCGCTGGCTCGACAATTATCAGAAGCTGAAGCAGGCGATCGAGGACATCTGCGAACTCAATCATGAGCTGCTACGTCCAGAGCGGATCGAAGGCGTGCGGGGGCGGCGAGATGATTGAGATGCGGCGGGCGCAACTCAGCTTTGGCGATGGGCTGATCGCCGAGGAAGTGAGTGATCTTCGCGAAGAGTGGATGCAGCACGCCGATCAGGTGCTGGCGGACGAGCAGATCGTAGCGGCGGTGCACGAAGCACTGGCGAAGCGGTGTCCGAAGAGCCGCAGTCGTGGTCGGCTCGGCACACCGGCAGAGGTGGTGTTACGCCTGTTGGTTCTCAAGCACATCCGGAACCTGAGTTATGGTGCTCTGGAACGAGAGGTGCGCGCCAACCTCGTGTACCGCGACTTCTCGCGGGTGGGCAGTGGCAAGATGCCGGACGCCAAGACCATGGGGCGGTGGGGCCTGGCGGTCGGGCCTGAGGTGCTCAAGCAGATCCACGATCGGATGGTGACAATAGCGCAGGACAACGGCGTCGTTGCGGGCCGGCGGATGCGCGTGGACACGACCGTGGTGGAAACCAACATCCATCATCCGACCGACAGCACATTGCTGGGGGACGGCGTGCGGGTGTTGACCCGGACCATGAGGAAAATCACCGACATTGTCGGCGCGGTCGGAACCAAGCTGCGCGACCGCAGCCGGAGCGTGAAGCTGCGGCTGTTCGAGATCGCACGAATAGCGCGCACCAAGGGTCCGCTCAATCGCGATCGGTTGCAGCAGCGGTATCGCCGGCTGCTCGAGACGACGAGCCGGGTGGTGGGACAGGCGAAGCGGTTCTCGAAGGAAATATCCGAAGGAGTGAAGAAGGCCACGGACATTCTGCAGCAGATCGCACTGGAGGGGCTCCGCGAGGAGCTCGACAGGATGTTGCCGCTGGTGCTGCGGGTGATGCGTCAAACCCGGGCGCGCATCTTCCACGGCAACACCCATGTGGAAGATAAGGTTCTCAGCGTGTTCGAGCCGTCGACCGAGATCATCCGCAAGGGCAAGGCCGGCAAGCCCAAGGCCATCACAACCCACGAGGCCAAGCTGGGGCGCGTGCCGCGGCTTTTGGCGACGGACGCCGGGTTCTACTCCGCCAGGAACGAGGCCGCTGCGAAAGCAATGGGGGTCAAGCGGGTATGCATTCCCAATCGATCGAGCAAAAGCCCTGAGCGCAAGCGCGAACAGAAGAAGCGCTGGTTCCGCGATGGCCAGAAATGGCGCACGGGATGTGAAGGACGCATCAGCGTGGTCAAGCGGCGAAACGGTCTCAATCGATGCCGATACAAGGGTGACGCCGGAATGCAGCGCTGGGTCGCCCTCGGCGTGATCTCTGACAATCTCGTCAACATCGGTCGGACGATGAGCAGCCGAGCTGCTCCGTAGACCTCGCACCCATCACTGCACGCTTCGGACCCCCGCCGTCCATCCCGGCGGGGTTTGCTTTGCCCCATGCCGTTGACCAA